>DATILR010000269.1:0-3188 GCA_035476275.1 Binatus sp. (SeqCode)
GCGATCCTGCGCGCACGGCTGAGGGTGGCCGCCGGCGTTCGCGGGCGATCCATCAGCTTGAAGTCGGGGTGGAACGCCGTGAAGTGCAGCGGCACGTCCGGGCCGAGGTGCTCGAGGAACCAGTCGCACTCCCGGGCGATCTCGTCGTCGCCATCGTTCAGTCCCGGAATGAGGAGTGTCGTGACCTCGGTCCAGACCCGGGTCTCGCGCTTCAGCCAGACGAGCGTGTCGAGCACGGGCTCGAGATGGGAAAGCGTGATGCGGTGGTAGAACTCCTCGGTGAACCCCTTCAGGTCGACGTTGGTGGCGTCGATGTACTCGAAGAGCTCCGCGCGCGCCTCAGCGGTCACATAGCCCGCCGTCACGAGGATGTTCGCCAGCCCCGCCGCCCGCGCCACGCGGGCGATGTCGATGACGAACTCGGCCCAGATGACCGGATCGTTGTAGGTGTACGCAATGCCGGTGCAGCCCGTCCGGCGCGCGAGCGCGACGATTTCCTCCGGCGTCGCCATCTCGCTCGCGTGCTCGTCGAGCTTCGCCTTGCTGATGTTCCAGTTCTGGCAGAACTTGCAGCCCAGGTTGCAGCCGGCGGTTCCGAAGGAGAGCACCCGCTCACCCGGCAAGTAGTGGTTCAAAGGCTTCTTCTCGATCGGATCGGCAGCGAAGCCCGTCGACTGCCCGTAGCCCGTGCTCCAGAGCTGCCCGCCGTGGTTCTGCCGGATGTAGCAGAAGCCCGCCTGCCCCTCACCGATGAGACAATACCGTGGGCAGAGCGTGCAGCGGAGCTTGTCGCGCTCCGCGGGGTGCCACCAGCGAGCCGGATGGAACTCGGTCGCCACGTCCCAGAGGATACCCACACGGAGCAGAGCGGGCCAGTCACCCTGAACGGGCGGACCCGTGCAGGCGCCCGCGCGGAACGGACGTTCCAGTCCGAGCGCGTGCTGACGGCGTCGCCGGCGGGCACGTACCTTGCTCCCCGGGAGTGCGTGACCCTCGCTCTGCCAGCAGCCGTCCGGACCCTCCTCCCGGCCCTCATCTCGCGCGGGCTCGCGAACGGGAGCCTCCACACGGTCTGGTCGCGCCTCGTCTCCCTCCTTCCCGCGGCCACGGGGGAACGACCCGCGACGCTCACGTCGGCCGCGGAGTTCGATGCCGCCGCGCCGAACCCCACGCCGATCGTGCTCATCCACGGTTTCCTCGGGGACGCGAGTCATTTCCGGCGGCTCCGGCGCTTCCTCGCCGCGCGCGGTTTCCGGAACTTCGTCACCTTCTCCTACGAGCCGCGGCTCGACTACCCCGAGCTCGCGCGGCAGCTCCGCCGCGTCATCGACGAGGTCCGCGACACCACTGGCGCCCCGGGCGTCGACGTCATAGGCCACAGCCTGGGCGGTCTCGTCGCCCGCCACCTGCTCGAAATGGATCCCGAAGCGCCCATCCGCCGGCTGGTGACACTCGGAGCCCCCTGCCTGGGCCATTCTCTGCCGGCCGAAGAGCTCGCAATCTTCGGCGCCGCGGACGTCATCATTGCGGCGCCCCCGCGTCTCCGTGGCCGCACCGTGCTCGTTCCCGCCTGCGGGCACCTCCGCCTCCTTCATCACCCCGTCGTATGCCGCCGCGTGGCAGCGTTTCTCCGCGCATCGGCGCGGAAGACGGAAACGCCCATGCGCGAGGCCGCCTAGCAGGCTAGGCAAGACGTCCGCCGCTGTGCTAGCGGTGCGCCATGTCCGACCCCGAGACCGTCGTGCGGAACTTCTTCGCCGCCTGGCCGCGGCGCAACGCGGAGGAACTGCTCGGCTACTTCGCGGACGACGCGCTCTACCACAACATGCCGCTCGAGCCAGTCACCGGAAAGGACGGCGTTCGCGAGATCCTGAACATGTTCGTTCCCTCCGAGCAGCTCGAGGCCGAGCTCGTCTACGTCGCGACGCTGGGCAACGTCGTCTTCACCGAGCGTGTCGATCGCATGACCATGGCGGGCAAGCGCATCGTCCTCCCGTGCGCCGGCGTCATGGAGATCCGCGACGGCAAGATCGCCGCCTGGCGCGACTACTTCGATCTCGCCACCTGGCAACGCCAGGCGGGACAGGGCTAGCGGACGAGCGAGGAGGCGGGGGCGACCGAGAGCGCTACCCGGCCGTGATGCCCCGCGCGGCGAGGGCCTGCGCCCGCGCCCAGCGGTAGTCGGGCTTGCCGCTCGGGCTGCGCTCGAGGTGCTCGACCAGGACGACGGTCTTCGGGAGCTTGTAGCGCGCGAGGTGGCGCTCGGCGAAGGCGACCAGGTCGTCACGCGTGGGCCGGTCGCCCGGACGGGGCTCGATCACGGCGGTCACCTGCTCGCCGAAGCGGTCATCGGGTGTGCCGACCACCACCGCGTCGTAGACGGCGGGATGGCGACGGAGTACCTGCTCGACCTCCTCCGCGTACACCTTCTCGCCCCCCGTGTTGATCGACACCGAGCCGCGGCCGAGGACGACGATGCCGCCGTCGGCGAGGAGGCGCGCGTGATCCCCCGGCACCGCGTAGCGGACACCGCCGATCACCGGGAAGGTGCGCGCGGTCTTCGTCGCGTCCTTGTAGTAGCCGAGCGGGACGTGGCCGGTGCGCGCGACCCAGCCGACCGCGTCCGTGCCGGGCTCGAGGAGGCCGGAGAGATCCTCCCGCAGTACCACCGCACCCGCCATGGAGAACGTCCCCGTGCTCACCGCCTCGCCGCCCCGGCTCGCGTGAGAGCCCTGCGCGCCGGTCTCCGACGCACCGAACCCATCGACCACCGTCACGTGCGGGAGCCGCTCGAGGAAGGCCTGCTTGTAATGGGGCGAGAGGATCGCGCCGCCCGAGCCGACGATGAACAGGCGCGACAGGTCGTAGCTCCGTCGGGCGAGCCCATCGAGCAGCGGGCGGGCGAAGGCATCGCCCACGATGGTGAGCATGTTCACGCCCTCGCGCTCGGCCGTGCCCCAGACGTCTTCCGGATCCAGGCGGTCGGGGGAGCTCGGGAGGACGACCGCCCCTCCCTTGTGGATCGCGCCGAATGCCACCCACTGAGCCGCTCCGTGCATCAGCGGCGGCACCGCCAGCACGCGCAGGAACCCGCCCGGCTCCGCCTCGGCGACCAGCTCGGCGATCGTCGGCGGTCCCGGTAGACCCGGGACGCCGCCGGTCATCGCGGCGTGGAAGATGTCCTCCTG
>DATILR010000270.1:0-5729 GCA_035476275.1 Binatus sp. (SeqCode)
CCACAAGACGGACTTCATCGATCTGGCGCGGAAGGCTGCAGGTTCGGTGCGCAGCGGTGATCTCAAGCAGGTCGACGAGCTTGCCATCCAGACGCACTTCTCCGAGCTCGGGCGCTTCCTCGTCACCAAGCAGGCGAACGACATCGGGGCCTTCAAGACGCCGGGCTTGAGGAACGTCGCGGTGACCGCCCCGTACATGCACGACGGCTCGTTCGCCACCCTGTGGGACGTCATGGATCACTACAACAAGGGTGGCACTCCCAATCCGAACCTCGACGGCGGCATGCAGCGGCTCGGCCTCACGGAGGCCGAGATCGACGACATGGTCGCCTTCATGCAGTCGCTCACCAGCCCGCGCTTCGCCGAGCTGGCGAAACAGCAGATGGCGCGGCAGCGGGCGCGGAAGACCGTCCGCCCCGAGCGCGACACCGAGGCGGCGATGGGCAAGAAGGGGCACCTGGGTGACCTCGCCCCCGCGCCGGACCCGGCGAAGCCGGCTGCCCTGGGCGTGCTCGTCGTGAGAGGGACCTCGTATGGCCAAGGGCAGTAAGACAACCAGCGCTGGGCCGAGGCCAGGCGATCGCTGCCCAATGCGGGGTCGGTGCGGGTAGGCAGCAGGATCGCGGGACCGACTCCCCAGATCAGGGAGCCCGGTTTGCGCGGGGCGAAGAAGAGACTGATGAGGGTGTCGCCCAGCCCGAAGGTGGACTCTTCTCCAGGACCGCCGGGCAGCTGCACCGCCGGCAGGATCGTGTAGCTGATGAGCCTCCAATCGTCCCCGAGCGGGGCTCGCGGTTCGGCGACAGGGTCCGCGTGCCCCGCCGCACCATGGCGAGCACGAAATACGACACCAGAAATGTCAGGAACCCACGAGGAAGAACTCCCGAAGGGAGTAGACGATGGCGAGAAACGGTGCCCAGATCAGAAAGCGTCGCGAGGAGGCCGGGGCGGTGGCGCCGGCGATCACGGCCGGTCGGCGGTGGACCGCCCCCAGAGTCGTGCGGCGACGAAAATAACGACGAGCACGAGGACGGCGACCACGAACAGCATCCAGAGGTATTGGTCCGCCTTGACGACACAGACGAGCGTGAGCACGAGCAGGCTACCCACCAGGCCGAAGAGCCAACTGAGGTACACCCCCGCCAGCACGCAGCCGACGGCGAGCAGCAGCAGGGCGTTGAACCCCGCTGCGGTGGCTGCCTCCTCACCCGTGCCGGTCATCCAGAAGTTCAGCGCCACGGCACCACCGATCGTGAGCCAGTGTGCAAGCTGGCGGACGACCGCACCGAGTCCGTGCAGCGCATCGTCGCGTGGGCGGTACCAGGCGGTCACCACGCAGAGCAGGCCGTAGGCGGGGACGAGCCACATCCAGTAGCGCCGCGCGAGCACCCGATCGACCGTCGTCAGGGCGACTCCGAGCACCGCCAGCCCCACCATGATCGCCGCGACCGCGGCGCCTACCTTCCAGAACCGGCTGCCGGTGGACGGTCCCGGCTCTGTAGTTAGTGGAGGCGTCGCCATTGCCCGGACTTATACAGCGCGCCGTGCACGGCGCCGGCGGCGCCGCCCTCGGGCTGCATCTGGCTCACGTCCGGGACCGTGCCCCACACGTTGTAGCGGCCCTGAACCGCCCATTCATCAGACGCTACCTCCGCTCCTGCCGCCGTCCCGTAGACGCCCCGCGTTCCACCGGCGCCGTCTTCCACAGACGGAAGCCGCCGAGAAAGGCGTTCGCGTTGTTGCCGGGCCGTGCGCCAGGCGGCATCTCGTCGAGCTCCTTCACGTTGCCGCCGCCGATCACGACGTAGTCCGCCTGGAGGGCCGTCTTCAGCTGCTCAACCACGTCGCGTACCTGCTGGCGCCACTTCTTCCTTCCGAGCCGCTGGAGCCCGTCCAGGCCGATGTAGTCCTCGTACGTCCGGCCCTTCCGGTAGGGAAGGTGTGCGAGCTCCATCGGCTCGAGCACTCCGTCCACGATGAGCGCCGAGCCGAGCCCCGTGCCGAGACCGAGGAAGAGCATGCGACCGCCCTGGTAGCTGCCGAGCGCCTGCATCGCCGCGTCGTTGACGATCCTGATCGGCTTTCCGAACGCCTTCCGATAGTCGAACCCGATCCATCCCGGCGCCAGGTTGTGCGGCTCCGCCACCGGACGATTGTGCACGACCGCGCCCGGGTAGCCGATCGACACCACGTCGTAGGTCCAGTCGCTCGTGGCTTGCTTGATCCCGGTCACCATTCGGCGCGCGGTCAGGGTCGGCCCCGACGGGATCTTGCGCGGCTCCTTGTGTCCGCTGGCGAGCGCCTTCACGTGCGTGCCGCCGACATCGATCGCGAGGACCTTCACGGCCCTTCTTCGGCGCACGGGCATCTCGCGGCATCGCTACCACTCCGCCCTCGGCGCCTCAAGAAACCCGGCAAGCAAACCCGACGGGGCCTGTCTTGCGCTGCGGAGAGCGGGTTGGCTAAAGGTCGCGAGTGCCCCAGGTCGCGCTCTCGCACGCGACGGTGCGCCTGCTGCCGCCGGCCTCCTCATGTGGGTGCCGATGTCGCTCGCCTACCTCGTGCCCGCCGGTGTGCTGACGGCGCGATGGCTCTCGCCGGCGAGGACAACGACACGCTCAGCGTCGCCGATCGCGCTGTCCGTCCCGCGTGCCCCCGGGCCGTCAGAAGCGGTGTCGCGGTGAGCGGCTCTCCGCGCGTTGACCTCGCGGTCCTAGCTCGTCGCATGGGCCGCGTGCCACGCGGTCGCCCTCGCTCAGCCGGAGCGGAGGCGACCGGCGGCCTTCGAGTCGAGCAGGAAGAGCGCGCGCTGTCCGCCGCGCGCCGCCAGCGCGACGGGCAGCTGCGAGTCGGAGGACTCGACCGCCTCGCGCACGGCGTCGGCTTTCTCCGCGCCGAAGGCCGCCACGCACACCAGCTCCGCTCCGGCGAGCGGCACGAGCGTCATGGTGATCCGCCGGGGCGGCGGCTTCGGCGAATCGAGGATGGCGATCACGGACCGCGCCGACTCCCGCAGCGCGGCGTGACCGGGGAAGAGGGAGCAGACGTGGCCCTCGGGACCCATGCCGAGCAGCACCAGATCGATCGGCCGGCCGGCGCGGACGCCGTCGAGCTCGCGCGCGTACGCTGCCGCCGCGGCCTCCAGGTCGGGGGTCTCGCCCCGCATGCGGTGCACCCGCGCCGGATCGAGCGGGATGCGATCGAGCCACAGGCGCAGCGCGAGGCCGTAGTTCGCGTCGGGATCGGACGGCGGCACGGCCCGCTCGTCGCCCCAGAAGAAGTCGACGTGCTTCCAGTCGACGGCGGCCTCCGCCAGGCGGGGAAAGAAGGTGTTGGCCACCGACCCACCCGGGAGGGCGCAGGTGAAACGACCGCGGCTCGCGATGGCGCTCCTGGCCAGCGCCTCGAAGCGGCCGACGAACGTGGCGGCGAGCGCCGCGGGTGTATCGACGATCACCTCGGGACGCATGGCGCACGGCTTACCACGGGCCGCCCCCTCCGACCAGAGTGAGCTCGCGGTGAACGCCGATCAGCTGCCACACGTCGTCATCGTCGCCTGCGCCGCCGCGGCGTCGAGATCCGCACCGGAAAGCACGTCGAGCTGGTCGATGCGGAGGGCGTGATGGTGGGCGGCGAGCGTATCCGGAGCCGCACCGTGATCTGGACGGCGGGTGTCACTCCATCACCGGCCGGGAAGTGGGTCGGGGCTCCGACCGACCATGCGGGCCGTGTCCTCGTGGCCCCCGACCTCTCGGTTCCAGGACAGCCCAACGTGTTCGTGGTCGGCGACACGGCTCACCTCGAGCAGGACGGGAAGCCGCTCCCGGGTGTGGCGCAGGTCGCGCTGCAGCAGGGCCGATACGCGGGGAGCCTGATCGCGGGCCGGGTCGAGGGACGCAGCGCACCCCGGGCGTTCCGCTACTTCGACAAGGGGAACCTGGCCGTCATCGGCCGGAACTTCGCGTTGCTGGAATCGGGGCGGGTCCGGATGGCGGGCTTCTTCGCCTGGTGCGTGTGGGCCGGCATCCATCTCTCCTTCCTGCCGGCGGCGGAGAGCAGGTGGGTGGTTCTGCCCAAGTGGGCGTGGACGTACCTCACCAAGCAGCTCGGCTCGCGAATCATCGATCCCGCGCCGCCGAATGCGGGAAGCGAGGGCACAGCCCGATGATCGAGGAGCTCGACGAGCGGTTCGGGATCCCCGGCGCGATCCGCTTCGAAGCCGGACCGGGCGGCTTCGTCCGCGCTGTGGTCGCCACCGCATCGGCCGTCGGACACGTCTATCTTCACGGCGCGCACGTCACCCATCATCAGCCGACCGGGCAGGAGCCGCTCGTCTTCCTCAGCCCGGCCAGCCGATTCGTTTCCGGCAAGGCGATCCGCGGTGGGGTGCCGGTGATCTTCCCGTGGTTCGGCCCCCGCCCCGGGGACGCCAGCGCGCCGGAGCACGGCTTCGCTCGCACCGCCGAGTGGTCGGTCGAGTCCGTGGCGCGCGGCGACGACGAGTCGGTGGCGGTCGTGCTCCGGCTCGACGCCACCGACGCCAGCCGCGCCACTTGGCCGCACGACTTCTGCATCCGCCACCGGGTGGTGTTCGGGCGCCGGCTCGAGATGGCGCTCGAGGTGGAGAGCCGGTCGGCCGAGCCGTTCACCTTCGAGGAAGCGCTGCACACCTATCTGCTGGTCGGAGACGTGCGCCAGGCGACGATCTCCGGTCTCGCAGGGAGGACCTACATCGACAAGACCGACGGCATGAAGCGCAAGGTCGAAGGTACCGCCCCGCTGCGCCTCACCGGGCCGACGGACCGCGTCTACCTGGACACGCCGACCGCGTGCACGATTGCAGATCCCGTGCTCGGCCGGCGGCTGGTGGTAGACAAGCGCGGCTCCGCCACCACCGTCGTCTGGAACCCGTGGAGCGAGAAGGCGAAGACGATGGCCGACCTGGGTGGCGATGCCTGGTCATCGATGCTCTGCGTGGAGGCCGCCAACGCCGCCGACAATGCCGTCCACCTCGCCCCCGGCGAGCACCACCGCCTGGCCGCGCTGGTCGGGATCACCACCTGAGAACGGCATTCCCATGGACCACGTTCGGGGGCTATAGGACGATCCTCCCCAACCGCCCGGATCGACGTGGAGGTGAACGCCATGAAAGCGACGCAGCTGCTCCACGACCTGGGCCAGAGCCTCTGGCGCCATTCGCTGAACCCGCTCGGCCGGCATCACGACATGCTGCTGGCGAACGTCTTCGCGCAGACCGAGGCGCTGGCGTTCGGGAAGACGGCGGAGCAGGTGAAGGCAGAAGGGACGGCAGACGCACTCGTCCCGCACCGGGTGTTCGAGGGCAATCGGCCCTCCAACACGCTGCTGGTGGATCGTCTGACGCCGAGCGCGCTCGGCAAGCTGGTCGCGCTCTACGAGCACGACGTCTTCACCCAGGGGACCATCTGGCACATCGACTCATTCGGCTCGACGAACGCGCTGATCCGTCGCTACCGCAAGTTGCGGGCAGATTGACGTGCAACCCGGGTACGACAAGCCGCTCTACATTCTGCCGTTCGATCACCGCGGTTCGTTCGTAACGAACATGTTCGGCTGGAGCGGCGCGTTGTCGCCTCAGCAGACGGCGCAAATCGCGGCCACGAAGCAAGTGATCTACGACGGCTTCAACGCTGCCGTCGCCGGCGGCGTACCGAAGGAGAAGGCGGGCATTTTGGTCGATGAACAATTTG
>DATILR010000271.1:0-2539 GCA_035476275.1 Binatus sp. (SeqCode)
CCCAGCCGCCGGACCGTCTCATGGGGAAATTGCTCCGTCCGGTCCCACTCGGCGGCGTAGGGCTTCACCTCGCGCTCGCCGAAGTCGCGGATCGTCTCCTGGATGTGGCGGTGCTCGTCGGAAAGCGTGAAGTCCATCGCCGCCCCGCCTACCTCAGGCGCCCCGCGCCCGGACGTTCGTCTTCACCCAGTCGACGATCTCCTGCGTCGTCGCACCGGGGGTGAAGATGCCCGTGACCCCCGCCGCCCGGAGCGCCTCCACGTCGGAGTCCGGGATGATCCCGCCGCCGAACACGACGATATCCCCACCGCCGCGCCGCTTGAGCTCGTCGATGACGGCGGGGAAGAGCGTCAGGTGCGCCCCGGAGAGGATCGAGAGACCGACGGCGTCCGCGTCTTCCTGCACCGCCGTCTCGGCGATCATCTCGGGTGTCTGGTGGAGGCCGGTGTAGACGACCTCGAAGCCCGCATCGCGCAGCGCGCGCGCGATGATCTTGGCGCCGCGGTCGTGGCCGTCGAGGCCCGGCTTGGCGACCACCACCCGGAGCCGCCGTCCCTCTAGAGCCATGCCGGATCCCGGTACACGCCGAACACCTCCCGGTAGACGTCGGCGATCTCGCCGACGGTCGCGAGCGCCCGGACCGCCGCCACCAGCGGCGGCATCAGGTTCTCGCGGCCCTCCGCCGCGGCGCGCACGCGCGCGAGAGCCGCGCGCGCCTCGGCCCCGTTTCGTTCGCGCTTGACGCGCCGGACGCGGTCGATCTGCCGGCCCTCGACCTCAAGCGGCACGCGCAGGAGGTGGGGCGGCCGCTCCTCGGGGACCTGGTAGCGGTTCACCCCCACCACGGTCTTCTCGTCGCGCTCGAGCTGCTGTTGGTAATGATACGCCGCCTCGGCGATCTCCCGCTGCGGGTAACCCGCCTCGATGGCGCGCACCATGCCGCCCAGCTCATCAATCCGCTTGATGTAGGTGCGTGCTTCAGCTTCGATACGGTCGGTCAGGGCCTCGACCGCCCAGCTGCCGCCGAGCGGGTCGATCGTGTTCGTGATGCCGCTCTCCTCGCCGAGGATCTGCTGGGTGCGGAGCGCCACCATCACGGCCGGCTCGGAGGGCAGCGCGAGGGTCTCGTCGAGCGAGTTCGTGTGCAGCGACTGCACGCCGCCCAGGATGCCGGCGAGCGCCTGCACGGTCACGCGCACGATGTTGTTGAGCGGCTGCTGGGCGGTGAGGGAGACCCCGGCGGTCTGCGCGTGGGTGCGGAGGCGGAGCGAGCGCTCGTCGCGCGCGCCGAAGCGGTCGCGCATGATCGTCGCCCACAGGCGGCGGGCGGCGCGCAGCTTCGCGATCTCCTCCAGGAAGTCGTTGTGGAGGTTGAAGAAGAAGGAGAGCCGCGGCGCGAACGTGTCAACCGCCAGCCCGCGCGCGAGGCCGGCTTCGACGTAGGTGATGCCGTCGGCGATCGTGAAGGCGAGCTCCTGGACGGCGGTGGATCCGGCCTCGCGGATGTGGTAACCGCTGATCGACACGGGGTGCCAACGCGGCACCTCGCGGCTGCAGAACTCCATCATGTCGACCATGATCCGGAGCGACGGCTCGGGAGGGCAGATCCACTCCTTTTGCGCGATGAACTCCTTCAGCATGTCGTTCTGGATCGTGCCGCCGAGCGCGGTCCAGGGGACGCCCTGCTCCTCGGCCACCGCCAGGTACATGGCGAGAAGGACGCTCGCCGTGCAGTTGACCGTCATCGACGTCGTCACCCGGTCGAGCTGGATGCCGGCGAAGAGCGCGCGCATGTCCGCCAGGGTGGAGACCGCCACCCCCTCGCGGCCGACCTCGCCCTGGGCGCGCGGATGGTCGGCGTCGTAGCCCATGAGGGTGGGCATGTCGAAGGCCGTCGAGAGGCCGGTCTGCCCGTTGTTCAGCAGGAAGCGGAAGCGGGCGTTGGTGTCCTCGGCGGTGCCAAAGCCCGCGAACTGGCGCATCGTCCAGAGCCGGCCACGGTACATGTTCGGGTAGACGCCGCGCGTGTAGGGAAACTCGCCGGGACGACCGATGCGCTCCGCGGTGTCGGCCGGAAGATCGTCCGCCGTGTAGAGCGGCGCGACCTCCATGTCCGAGACGGTGGAGAACCGGACCGGCCGCTCGGGCTCCCGTCCGGCGGAGGGGACCTTCCGCTCGGGCTTGCTCATCGCGCGCCCGCCTCCCGGAGGAGCTGGCTCGCGATCACGAGCCGCTGGATCTCCGAGGTGCCCTCGTAGATCTCGGTGATCTTCGCGTCGCGGAAGTAGCGCTCGACGGCGAACTCGCGCGTGTAGCCGTAGCCACCGTGCAGCTGTACCCCCTGGATCGCCAGGCTCATCGCGGTCTCCGCGGCGAACAGCTTCGCCATCGCCGCTTCCTTCGTATATGGCAGGCCCCGGTCCTTCAGAAAAGCGGCACGCAGGGTGAGGAGCCGGGCCGCCTCGACCGCGGTGGCCATGTCGGCCAGGCGCCACTGCGTCCCCTGGAACTCGACGATCGCCTGCCCGAAGGCCCGTCG
>DATILR010000272.1:0-3948 GCA_035476275.1 Binatus sp. (SeqCode)
ACATGGGGCTCGCGATGAAGATGCAGAGCCTCTTCAAGCGGCCCGCCTGACGACGGGTACGCTGCACGTGGAGTGAAGGGGCCGGGTGGATCCGCGGCGTGATCCATCCGGCTTCCGGTCGGCTTCCGGGTCACGCCGCCGCCGTGGGCGGCTTGCTCGGCGGTCTCAGCCTCGGCGGGATCCTGCTCGCACTCGGGCAGCTACTGCGGCGGATCCCCGCGCGCTCGGGGTGAAGCAGCCGGATGGACGGCGGACGTCCACCCGGCTCGACGTCGCGGGGTTCAGGCGCCGGGGCGCTTGAAGAGGCTCTGCATCTTCATCGCGAGCCCCATGTCGCCCGAGATCTTCAGCTTGCCGCTCATGAAGGCCATCTGACCGTTGAGCTTCCCCAGGATCATGTCGACGTAGTCCGACGACGACATCGAGAGCGTCATGTTGGGGGAAGAAGCGGTGCCCTTGCTCGTCTCGGCCTTCCCGTCCTTGATGGCCACGTACCACTGACCGCCGTTGTCACCACTCAGGTTGAACTGGATCGTCGCGTTCATGCCCTTCGCCGCATCGGCGTTGAGATTGGCGGGCATCTCCTTGAAGATCTCCTCGGGCGTCATGCAGACTCCTCCTCTACTTTGGATGGTGGGGGATTTCGGACCTCGGATTCCTAGGTCATGCTACCTGGCGTGTCAAGAATGTGTTGCCGGACCGCACATCCATGCTGAGTGGGCTCAGTGCGGCACTGGCCCCGTACGGACTGAATCTGGTCGGTACGACGCCGATCGCTGCTTATGACGTGGGGGTTCCGCCCCCGCTGGGGCTCCGGAGGCTGCTTCCGGCGGCCAAAACGGCGATTGTGATCGGCAACGGAGGCGGCGCGTTCTGGGTCGCGTTCCGGGACTTCTGTCGCGTCCATCCCGAGCACGAGCGAGAGCCCGATCCGATCGACGCCTTCACTTGCCGAGCGGTCGAGACCGCGATCGCCGCCACCATCGACCCCGGCGCGCCGGTGCGCCTGCTCTACCCGTTCCGGTACCCTGACGAACCGGTGTCCTTCATGCGCCTCGCCGAGTGCGCGGGGCTCGGACGCCGCAGCCTGCTGGGCGTCCTGATCCACCCGCTCTTCGGTCCCTGGATCGCGCTGCGCGCCGCGCTCCTCGTGTCGCCGATTCTCACCGCGCCACGTCCGGCGGACGGCTTCGATCCCTGTCCCGACTGCACGGAACGCGCCTGCATGGCGGCCTGCCCGGCGGGAGCGGTGACCGTCGCCGGCTGGGACGTGCCGCGCTGTGCCACGCACCGGCTCCGGCCGGAGGACACCTGCGCCGCACGCTGCCATGCGCGCTTCGACTGCGTGATCGGTCGCCCCTACCGCTATCCACCCGACGCGCTCGAGTACCATCAACGGCGCGCGCTCGAGGGACTCGCGACCCACGCGAGCGCCGGCACGTGAGCCGCTTCGTCAAGAGTCACGGCCTCGGCAACGACTACCTCGTGCTGGCCGAGGACGACCTCGGCTTCCCGCTCGTCGCCGACACGATCCGCCGCCTCTGCCATCGGAGCCTCGGCCTGGGTGCCGACGGGATCCTGCTGCGGGTCGCCTCCCCGCGGGCCGACTTCGGCGTGCGCATCTTCAACCCGGATGGCAGCGAAGCGGAGAAGTCGGGCAACGGCCTGCGGATCTTCGCGAAGTATGCCTACGAGCACGCCGGGGCGAGCGGGCCGCGCTTCAGCGTCGAGACGGCCGCTGGGGTGGTCGGCTGCATGTGCGAAGTCGTCGCGGGACGCATCGCCTCCGTCACCGTCGAGATGGGCCGGGCGAGCTTCGTCGCGCGCGACGTGCCCATGAGCGGCGCCGCGGGCGAGGCGGTCGGTGTGCCCCTCGAGCTGGACGACCAGGCCGTCACGGTCACCGCCGTCTCGCTCGGGAACCCGCACTGCGTCGTCCTTCGCGATCGGCTCGACGAAGCGGAGGTCCGCACGCTCGGTCCACGCCTCGAGCACCACCCCACATTTCCGCGACGCACCAACGTGCAGTTCGCTCGCCTGGCGAGTCCCGGTCGTCTCGAGATCCTCATCTGGGAGCGCGGCGCCGGCTTCACGCTCGCCTCCGGCTCCTCCGCCTGTGCCGCCGCCGCAGCCGCCGTAAAGCTCGGCCTCACCCCCACCGGCCCCGTGACCGTCTCCATGCCCGGCGGCACCCTCTCCATCGAAGTCCGCCCCGACTGGACCATATCCCTCTCCGGCCCCGTAGAAGAAGTGGCATCAGGCACGCTCTCGCCGGACCTCGTCGCGACACTGAACGCCCTGGCGCGAACGGCGTGAGACTCGAGCTCGGCGGCGTCCCCCCGCCGCCGAGCGAGCGCCCTACGCCCCCAGCCGCTCCAGGAGGCCCCGCGCCAATGCCGGCCCCCGCCCCGCGTCCTCGTGCTTGAAGTACACGTACACCCGCTTCCAGCGCGCCGTGTCGCGGATGCGCTCGGCCCACGCGTCGAGATCGTGCGGCCAGTAGTCCTCGCGGCGGAGGCGGAGGTACCCCCACGGGGCAGTCGCGACCGGGGGCGTCGTCAGCGTCTCGCTGTCCGCGATGCAGAGCGCGGCGCGGTGCTTGGCGAGGAGCGCGTAGATCTCGTCGGTGAACCAGGTGTCGCTGCGGAACTCGAAGGCGCACTCGACGGCAGGCGGCAGGACGGCGAGGAAGTCGGCCAGGCGGCTGGCGTCGCAGCGCAGGTAGGGGGGGAGCTGGAAGAGGAGCGGCCCGAGTTTTTTCCCGAGCCGGGCGACGGTGGAGCAGAACTGGCCGGTCACCTCGCCGGCATCGCGGAGGCGGAGGTGATGCGTGATCCGCTGCGGCGCCTTTAGGGCGAAGCGGAACGTCGGCGGGGTCTGGCGGGCCCACCCGAGGAGAAGGGCGGGGGTGGGGAGGCGGTGAAAGGTGTGGTTGATCTCGACCGTGCCGAGCGTGCGACCGTAGAAGGCGAGCATGTCGCGCGCCGGAAGATCCTCCGGATAGAAGTGCCCGCGCCAGGCGGGATAGCTGAAGCCGGAGGTTCCGGCCAGGACCCGCGGGCGGCGAGCAGGGGTCGGGGTGCGCTCCGCCATCACCGGCGCCGGGGCGAGAGGCGCCGGAAGATGGCCAGGTGCCGGACCGCCTCGCGCCGTCGGCCGGCGCGATCGTAGAGCAGCGCGAGGTTGTAGTGCGCGTCGGCGAGCTCGGGCTCCACGTCGACGGCTCGCTCGTAGCAGGAGACGGCCTCGTCGGAGCGCGACCGATCCTCGAGCAACACGCCCAGGTTGTACCACCCGAGCCCGCTCTTCGGGTCGTAGCGCAGCGCCTCGCGGTAGTGGGCCTCGGCGCCGGTCAGGTTCCCGTCGGCGTGGAGCAGGCGGCCGAGGTTCAGCCGCGCCACCACATGGGTGGGGTCGAGGTCGAGCGCGTGGTGATAGGCGGCACGCGCCTCGATGGGCGACCCGTCCTCGAGCTCGATGGCGAGGTCACACCATTCCTCGGCGCTGAGACGGGGCAGGCCGGGCCGGGGTGGCGGTCCCGGGAGCTGCGCGATCTTGCGCGCCCGGCGCATCACCTGCTCCGCGTCGAAGTTGAAGAGGAACTGTCCGGACTCGGGCTGCCAGCGGCTCTCACCGTCCCAGGCGACCACCCGTCGGCCGTCGGCGTAGATGCTGAGGCGCGTGAGGGCGCGGCCGCCGATTTGGCGGCGGAGCGAGCCGAGCACGTGCGCGATCTGCCGCAGGGGGACCCCCCGCCCGATGAGCCCGCGCATCGTCCGCAGGAGGACCAGGTCGACGAAGTCGAAGCGCAGCCGCCCGCGGGGGTCGCGCTGCGGGCTCAGCAGGCCCGCGCGAACGCACTGCCGGAGCCGCGGCGTGGGCACGCCGACGATCCGTGCTGCCTGTCCGGTGTCGAAGTGGACGCGGGTGCCGCCCGCGCGCCGCGGT
>DATILR010000273.1:0-2228 GCA_035476275.1 Binatus sp. (SeqCode)
CCGGATGTCGCTGAAGGTGTTGGCGTAGACGAAGTCGGGCGGGCCGGGGAGCCCGTCCTCGTCCGTGGCGCCGAAGTTGACCGAGCCCGGATCGCAGAGCCCCATGCGGATCGCGCCGGCCTCGGCGAGGATCGCGTGGTGAGCGTATCGCTCCTCGATGGTGCCGCCGAAGCCGATGGTCGGATAGAGGATGGCGTCCGGGCGCTCGGCGAGCACGGGGCGCCACGCAGCGAGGTAGAGGTCGGCCGCCCGCGGCGCCTCGACCGCCATCTCGGCATTGTGGCTGTGGACGATCGCGGCCCCTGCCGCCAGGCAGGCTCGCGCGTCGCGCGCGATCTCGTCGGGAGTACATGGCACGTGGACGTTGCGCGCCTTGTTCGCGACGCCGTTGATCGCGGCCTCGATGATGACCGGGGTCGTCATGCTCACACGAAGCGGTAGAGGCGGGCGCAGTTCTCGCCCGTGACTTTCCTGCGGACGTCGTCTCCGAGGCCCGCGAACGCCTCCGCGATTGCGTCGCGCGAGTGGGGGAAGGTGCTGTCGGGATGCGGGTAGTCCGAGGCCCACATGAACTTGTCGGCGCCGAGGAGCGGGATCAGCTTGGGGCCGAGCGGCTCCTCCTCGAAGGTCGCGTACACCTGGCGCTGGAAGATCTCGCTCGGCAGGGCACGGAGCTTGTAGTCCTCTGCCCGCGGCACGTGCTTCTTGGCTTCCAGGTCCATGCGCGTCACGAGATAGGGGAGCCACCCGATACCCGATTCGGCGAGCACCAGCCGCATGCCCGGATTCCGCTCCAGCGCCCCCGAGAAGATCATCGCCGCGAGCGCCTCGTCGAGCTGCATGGGGGCCACGCTGGCGAAGGCCGCCATCTCCCAGCTGCGCGGGGCGACGCGCAGCATGGATGTCCCCGCGCCGAGATGAAAGCTGATCGGCATGGCGAGCGATGCGGCAGCCTTCCAGAGCGGCTCCCAGACCGGGTCGATGACCCGGCTGGGGAGCTCGAAGATGGAGAGGATGGCACCCCGGTGGCCGAGCTTCGCGACCCGCTCGAGCTCGGCGACCGCGACCTCCACGCTGTGCGCCGGCAGCACGGGCAGGACGGAGAGACGTCCGCGGTCGTATCCGTTGAAGTCGTTCGCCCAGTCGTTGTACGCCACCAGACACGCGGCCTTCAGCTCCTGATCGGCGATCGGGAGCCCGAAGAGCGACGGGCCGTAGATGACCGAGGCGTAGATCCCGTCCCGTTCCATGTCCTGCAGTCGGAGCCCGGGATCGCTCGCGCGAAAGCCGTCGTCCTTGATGCCGGCACGGGTGATCGCGCTGTAGTCCCCCATCATCTTGGGTCCGCTCGGACCGAGCATGGCGCCGTCCGCCACCCACCAGTCGGCCGTCTCCTGCTCGACGACCCGGGGCCCGCGCTCCCGCAGGGGCTTCGGCAGCCGCTCCTGCCAGAGATCGCGCGGCAGCACCCAGAGGTCGAGATGGTCATCGCAGGAGTAGATGCGGTCCGCCGCCATGGGGCACGCTCCTTTCAGCTCGCGGGATCATATGAAGGCTCCGCGGGCCAGGGAAGAGCCTCCCTCCGCCATGCCGCCGGCCGCCGCCCGGGCGCGCTCATTCCCTGGTCGCCGTCCGGTATCCGTGGCCGCTGGCCGATGACGCGCCGGGCCGCGCAGACCGCAAGGCCTCCGCCACGGATGATGCAGTATCCCATGTCAGCTAGACAGATGACGCACATTGAGTGTATTCAGCGCCGCCGGGTCTGCGGTGCAGACCAGCACCGAGAACATGCTCACTTTGCATCAGAAGCGGCGCCCCCGCCCGGAGGTCGTGACGGAACACGCGACGCCGCGCCGCGACGGTCGCGATGGTCTCCACCTGCTCGCGCGCGTCGCCGGCACCGTGGTGGCCGTGCCCCTGGTCACGACGTTCCTGGCCGTCGGCGCCGCCCTCCTCATGGGCCACTCGCTCGTGCACGTCGCTCGCCACGCGCGCGGGACGACCACGATGGCCCGACGCGTCGCCCCGCGACGCAACGAAGCTCACCGGTAGCGCGTCGGCGGTCGCTTCCCGGCAAGAAGAAGCAGATCTCGCCGGCCTGCACCGCGGCCCTCCGCGGACTCTACCTCGACGGTAAGGCACGCGCCGAGACGATGGCGCGGGAGCTCAAGCACAAGACGTGAGCGGTCCTCAGACGGGCGGGTAGGGAAACTTCTGCCCGACCCCGC
>DATILR010000274.1:0-6968 GCA_035476275.1 Binatus sp. (SeqCode)
CGACGCCGCGGACGTGATCGCCGAAGGGCTCGCCGATTCGGAGGAGGAGTTCGCGGATCGCATGAACGCGAAGGCGCGTCAGATCGGCGCGACGACCGCGCACTTCGTCAATCCGCATGGCCTCACCGCGCCGGGCCATCGCGCCAGCGCGCGTGATCTGGCGCTAATCTTCCGCTACGGACTCCGTCTTCCCACGTTCCGCGAGGTGCTGGGGACGCGCAGCACCGAGGTGGCGGTCGAGGCTCCGTCGGTCCACTGGATCTCGCTGCACAGCCACAACCGGCTGCTCTCGGGTTACACCTACCCGGTGATCGGTAAGACCGGCTACACGCGTCCCGCCCGTCGTTGCTTCGTGGGCGCCGCGAGCCAGGACGATCGGGAGCTGATCATCGCCATCCTCGGGGCGACCGATCTGTGGGGAGACGCCCGGCGGCTGTTCGGCTACGGCTTCTCGCTCGGCGAGTCGTCACCCCCTGTCGTCATGGCAGGCATGTTGCCCATCCCGACCCGGCTGCAAGAGGAGAATGCCACCGCCGAGGGCGACGACGAGGAAGAGGTCGACGACATCCACCCGGCGCCGCCTCACGGTCACTACGCGATCCAGTTCGGGCCCTACCGGAAGCGGCGAGTTGCCCTCGCCACCCGCGCGGGCCTCGCGCGCCGCGGCTACTCGGCCGTTCTCTCGGGGCACACGCTGCGGCTGGGGTCGTTCTCGAACCGGGTGCGTGCCGAGCGGCTCGCCAGGCGCCTGCGCTCGAGCGGCTACCAGCCCCTCATCGTCGCCGTTCGCTAGGAGGCGCTCCTAGCGGCCGGCCTGGCGGCGGGAGACGGGTGCCGTGGCGGCGGGAGGCGTGAACGAGAGGCGTCGGCGCGCGCGCGACGCGTGTCGCTCGAAGGCGAGCGCGATCAGGCGATCGACCAGCGCGGAGAAGGTGAGGCCGCTCGCTTCCCACAGCTTCGGGTACATGCTGATCGCGGTGAACCCCGGCATGGTGTTGATCTCGTTCACCAGCACCCGGCCACCGCGCTCGAGAAAGAAGTCCACGCGGGAGAGCCCCGAGCCGTCGACGGCACGGAAGGCGCGCAGCGCGATGCTGCGCATCGCCTCCGCCGTCTCGGGGGGGATCGAGGCCGGGATGATGACGCGCGCCCCCTGGTCGACGTACTTGTCGGCGTAATCGTAGAACTCGCGCGACGGCACCAGCTCGCCGATCACCGACGCCTCCGCCCGCTCGTTGCCGAGCACGGCACACTCGAACTCCCGGCCGTCGATCGCCTCCTCGATGACGATCTTGAGATCGTACGCGCCGGCCTCGGTGACGGCCGCGGCGAGCTGTGCCGCGGCGCGCACCTTGCTGATGCCCACGGAGGAGCCGAGGTTCGCGGGCTTGACGAAGCACGGGAAGCCGAGCTCGTCGCCCACCCGGCGCGCCAGCGCAGCGGGCGTTTCCTCCCCGCAGCGAGTCACCACCCAGCGGCAGACGGGGATGCCGGCATCCCGGAAGACGGCCTTCATGAGGGCCTTGTCCATCCCGACCGCCGAGGCGAGCACGCCGGCGCCGACGTAGGGGATGCTGGCCAGCTCGAGGAGTCCCTGGATCGTACCGTCCTCGCCGTACGTCCCGTGCAGGACGGGGAAGACGACGTCGAGCGTCTGCACCGTGCGCGGGCCCTCGAGAGGGATGAGGGCGGATCGCGTCGGATCGGCGGGAAGGGTCACCTCGATGCCGTGCTCGGCGATCGGCTCGAGCGCCGTCTGCGCGACCTCGAGCAACCGCAGGCTCTCCGGCCCGGTCAGCCAGCGCCCCTCCTTGGTGATCGCGATCGGGACCACCTCGTAGCGCGCCGGGTCGAGCGCCCGGATGACCGCCGCCGCCGACCGCAGCGAGACCTCGTGCTCACCCGAGCGTCCCCCGTACACCACCCCAACCCGCATCCGCGTGCTCATCACTCCACGATGAGGAAATTCGCCGGGTGGTTCAAGTCGGCGAGGCGCATGTGCTCCGACACGCCGCCCGGGGGGAGCGCGCAGCATCTTCCCTCTCGCGCGTCGCTCGTAGTCAGATTCACGACACTGCCGTCATGAAGATCATCACGCCGCCCGACCCCGCGGCGCGTGCGGCGACGCCTCCGGAGCGCCAGCGCTCCGATTTTTTTCTTGACAGCCGCGATCTCCTTCGCTAGGACAGGTCCTTCAATCCACTTGGAGTCTTCTCTTCGGCGGTTCCGAAAAATTTTCGGGCTGCGCTCCCAGGTTGTACTTCCACTGGTTGTAATTCCAAATGACGTCGCCGTTCCGGATGACATCTCCATTCCGGGAAGCATGGGCGCGCGCTCCGCTGCTGTGCAGAGCGGCAGAAGTGATCTCGCGGGCGCGAAGCCGTTCAAGGCTCGACGACAGTTCTCCCCAGCATGTGGACAAGACGCTGTGACGGGGGTCCGGGGTAAGGTGGAGCCGAGTATGGGTGGGGGCACTTGTGTGGTCAGTGAGGCAACAAGTCACACAGGCGATAGGTTCACACCCCGGACCTCCGGCAGAGCGCCTCGTTCGCGTGGTCAGTCGGCCTTCGCGTAGTTGGTGCTACCTAGTCGTCGCGGCGTGGAGCTGCCGCGGATTGATCGGCTGCCCGTACGAGAACTCCACGTGGTTCCCGTCGGGGTCCTCGATCAGGCAGAAGTAGCCGACGATGGGCCCCGCGTAGACGGGCTCCAGCACGAGGACTCCCTCGGCGCGCGCGGCCGCGGCGGCCCGATCGACCTCCTCGCGCGACGCGACGGCAAAGCCGAGGTGCTGGAGCGTCGTGGGCCCGGGGGGCGAGTCGACGCCGTGCTCAAGCAGGACGAGCACGAACTCCGCATCCATCTCCCGATCGGCGAGCCACGCCACACGCATCCCGGAGTCTGCTCGCTCGTGCACGACGTGCAGCTGGACGTGCTTCTTGTAGAAGCCGATCGTGCGATCGAGATCGCGTACCCCGAGCGCCACGTGGGTGAGCACGGGTCTCAACGGAATCCCTTCGTGACGCGCTCGGCGACGGCTTCCGCCAGGCCGCGTCGCAGCTCGGGGAGCTCGCAGCCGGCGGCAGCGGGGTGGCCCCCGCCGCCGAGCGCCTCCGCCAGCCGGGAAAGATCCGTGGCGCAGTCGGGAGAGCGGCGCAGGCTCACCCCGAGGCTCCGCACGTCGTAGAGGGCGAAGACCGTGTTGGCCGTCCGACGACCCCAGGCATCCGCGATCTCGCCCGGGTAGCCGTCACACACGGCGGCCACCAGCGATACCTGCCCCACGCGCCGTTCCGTGCGGGTCGCTTCCGCGACGCGGAAGCTGCGCGCGAGCTCGGCCTCCACCCGGGCGCGGGCCTCCCGCATGCGCGGCGTGTAGGTCACGCCCTCGTCGATTCCGAGGAGCTCGCCGTAGGCCTCTTCGCCCAGCGTCCGTACCGTCCACGCGAGCTCGCGCGATCCGGGCACGCGGTGCAGCCAGCGGTCGTTGTCGTCCGCCATGGCGATCACCGGCGCGAAGGCCGCGAACGCGGGCGCGGTGCGCCCCTCCGTCGCGAGCCGCCGGCCGAGATACTCGTAGACGAGGCGTGAGGCGGCGAACTCCTCGGACAGCACGCGATCGGTGAACGGGACGTCGACGGCGCCGGAGCGGAAGCGCTCGAGGGCCGTGCGATGATGATCGATCCAGTAGATGCGCACGCCGCCGGCGGCGAGGGATCGCAGATGGGCGTCGGTCGCCGGCTCGCGCCACGAGATGTCGGTGATCCAGAGCTCGGTGTCGTCCGTGCGCTGGGGCGCCAATCCCCGCAGGACCGAGTCGATCTCGGAGTTCCCCGCGAAGCGCACGTCGACGGAGGCCTGCCCGGCGTAGTAGCGCACCACCGCCACCGCCGCCGCGACCCCGTCGAGGCAGTTCGGTCCATGGCTGACCACATGCACGTCGGGCGGCATGACGACGCGCGCATTATGGCCGACCCCGGCCGCGTCGGGAAGCACGGTCACGGGAGCGCGAGCTGGCCGCGGTCGTAGATCAGCCGGTCGTCGACCACGCGCGCGAAGGCGGTGAGGCGGTGCGCAGACGGGGGCCCGTGTCCGGTGACGTGCCGGACCTCGATGCCGCGCACCAGGAGCGCATCGGCGATCAGCTGGCGATGGCAGCGCCACGGCACCGCTTCGGCGCACAGGATGGCGGTCGGTCGTTCGCGCGCGAGCTCGAGCAGCCCGTCGAGCGCGATCTGGAACTCGGCCGTTTCCATGTGGTCGGCGTAGGCGCGGAAGGCGGCGCTCTGCCAGGCGACGTGGCGCGAATCGCGCGGGCCGGTGCGTCGCCCGCCCAGGCCGGGAAGCCAGGTGTAGGCGATGCCGGCGGCAGCGAGCGCGCCGCCCAGCGCCTCGCGCGCGAAGTACGGATGCCGGCGTGACGCCGGGAAGCGGCGCACGTCGGCGATGCCGAGGATGCCGTGGGCCCGCACCAGGGCGACGAAGGCCTCGAGGGCGAGCGTCGAGTGACCGAGCGTGTAGACGATCACGCCTCGACTGTAGCACAAGGGGTCCGTGCGTCGGCTGCTCGCGCTGGTTGCGTTCCTGCTCGGCTGCCCTGCCCCCGCACGCTACGCCGTGGTGCAACCCGGGCTCCCCTGCGAGCGGGCGAACCGGGTCGGCTATCGCACCATGCTCGCGCTCGGCTACACGGTGACCGACCTGGTGCCCGCGAGCCCGGAGCATGCGGGGAGCATCAGCGCGACGAAAGCCGGGCCCGAGGGCGAGCCGGGGAAGGTGCGCGTCGACATCCGCTGCGATGCCGCTGGTGCGGTCCTCCAGCCGGTCGAGGGGTCGGTCGTCTCCAACTACGACTTCAGCCGCGTTTTCGGCTACAGCTTCAGGACGCTCGTCCAGGGTCCGGACGAGGAGGAGCCGCGCGCCGGCCGGGGGCTCGAGGTGCTGGTGCACGTGCTGCTGCCGCACGAGGCCCTGCTCGATCTCGGCGCTGAGCCGACCGTGGGCGACGCCGTCGCCGTGCGCATCACGATCCGCAACCACACCGCGCGCGCGGTCGAGATCGACCCGGCCGAGGTCGAGCTCGTACCCGCCGACGGGGAGAGCGCGGCACCCCTCTCGGGGCTGTCCTTCGACGCGGCGCTCGCCGCCAATGCGGGCGGCGAGCGGGTGCGTCGAGAGCGGCTCGCGCGGGCGCGCGTCCGGGCCAACGAGACCGTGGTGGGCTATGCGCTCTATCCTGGCGCCGCCTATCGCGAGGCCCGGATCGCGATCGAGGACGTTGAGACGGGCGAGACCGAGGGGTTCGTCGCCCCCGTTCAGTGAGCCGCCCGCCCCCCGGGCGGTCCGATCGAGCCGCCCTTCCTGCCGGACGGCCCGGCGGGGTTGACGGCCAGCCCCCCGGCGCCGATACGGGGAGCGCGATGCGCACCCTCATCCTGGCCGCCCTTGCCCTGCTGTTCACCACCGGCGTCGATGCGCGGACCCATCTGAAGAAGCCGAAACGCGGCTTCCAGATGAAGGTGGGCACCTACACCATCCAGCCCGCCCAGGACCTCGAGGTTTGCGAGTATCGCCGCCTGCCCATCCGCAAGCCGATGGACGTCTCGGGCTTCGAGGTACGGATGCCCGCCGGCGCGCACCACTTCGTGGTCTGGGCGTATGGCGGAAACCTCCAGGACGACAGCCAGTTCCCGCACGGGCCGGTGCCTGCCTTCGGCTGCGCAGGGGTCTCGCCCGACGAGGCCATCCCGCAGGTCCTGATCCCGATCCAGACGCCCAACAGCCGGTTCCGCTTCCCGGTGGGAGTAGCGCTCCAACTCGACGCGCACGAGCAGGTCCTGCTGAATCCCCACATGAAGAATGCCGAGGCCACCCCGATCACCCCGGACATCCGCTTCAATTTCTACGCCGCGAGGAAGGGAAGCGTGGAACATCGTGCGCAGGGGCTGATCGTCGGGAACACCAGTGCCATCCACATCCCCGCGGGTGGCGATCAGACGCTCACCGCCGAATGGACCGCACCCGTCAACATGACGCTCGTCTACCTCGCCACGCATCAGCACCGGCTCGGTACGTACGGCAACATCGAGATCGTCGACCCGGACGGCGTGACGCGGTCGAAAGTCTACGAGAACGAGGATTGGCAGCACCCATACTCTTACTGGCCCGCCCCTCCCATCCGCCTGGCGCAGAACCAGAAGATGCGGATCACCTGCACGTGGCACAACACGGACGATCACGACGTCGTCTTCGGTCCCAAGACGACCGACGAGATGTGCTTCATCCTGGGGTTCTACTACCGGGACGACGGAGACACGACGCCGGTCACGGGGCACGGGTGCATCCCGGCGAAGCGGGGACTGCTCTGCCCGCTCGCCCCGGTGGTGACCGAGTAGGTTCCCGCTAAGCGCGAGCCCCGCGGCGCGGACTCACTGCTGGTCGCGGACGGTGACGGTCGCCACGCCGTCCTTCTGGACGCAGGTGGTGAACTCGTCGGGGGCGTCGGTCGGGTAGTAGAACGCGAACAGGTTACAGTGCTCGTTCTGGTCCGTGAAGGGGCCGAACTTGTAAGTGGTGTCCGTCTCGTTGTCGTACGTGCAGGTCCACTGGAGACCGCTCACCTCGGGCGCGTCCACGCCCGAGTAGCGGACGAAGGGCGGATCGAGGTACCCCTTCTGGTCGTAGAGCTGCACCCCGCTCGTGCCGTCCCACGAGCCGGCGGTGAACTCGACGCCCCGGTAGTGGTAGTGGCCGGTGATGGCGAGCAGCTTGACCGGCTTCGGGAACACGCACTGCGTGGTCGCGGTCGAGGTCGAGTGCGGCGGGACCAGGACGTCGCGATCCTGGCCGAAGAAGGCGCCGGCGTAGGAGGTCACCTTCTGGTGCGGCATCGAGTACAGGTTGAAGAGCGCCCACCCCTGTCCGGTCGGAGTCTGGAGCAGGCCGTTGTCCACGAAGTGGGTCTGGGC
>DATILR010000275.1:0-8376 GCA_035476275.1 Binatus sp. (SeqCode)
GGCTTCAGGTGCTACGGTGATCTCTCCGCGGCGACGCTCTCCCACATGAAGGCGACGCTCACGATCGGAGATCAGGAATTCCGGAGCGAAGGCGATTGGAGGCAGACTCCGACGGGGTGGTTCGGAGCGCACTTCGAACGACAGGTGCCGTGAGCGGTCGTCGCCGGGAGGGGGGCCGGATGACCCTCACGATCGGAGAGCGGGAGTTCACACGAACGAGGGGAGCTGGCGGCGGTTGTCGAACGGCTGGTTCGCCGGCCACTTCACCCGCCCGCACGAGTGACCGGAGGCGTCGACGTACCCCGGGTCCGGTAGGCAGAACCCCCGTGCGTGGCGTAGGTGTCACGGCCGCGGACGGCCGCCGGCCGATGGAAGGGCCGGTGATTGTGAGTGGGGCGCGGGCTGGTATCGTGAGTAGAAGATGGCTGCAGAGCGTGAAGCACTGGATCCGACCGAAGTTCCCCGACCGCTAGCCGCGTCCGGTAGTCGTCCGATGACAGATCCCGGTGGTCGTCGCCGCGTGCTCCTCCCGTACCTGAGCGCGCTCCTGATCGTCGAGGTGCTGCTGGTGGTGGCGTACATCCTGCTACCCCACTCGGACTTCTTCGACCTCGACAAGGAGTACAACCTCCCCTCCCTGTTCTCCACCTTGCAGCTCGCGGGGATCGGCGTGGCCAGCCTGTTCGCCTTCGAGGCGGAGCGCGGGGGACCGGCGCGGCGTGCCCCGCTCGTCTGGGCGTGGCCGCTCATCGGCCTCGGGTTCTTCTATCTCGCCGCCGACGAGATGCTGGCGATCCACGAGGGCGTCCTGACCGACGTCGTGCGCCACGTGCTGCCGCCGGACTCGCTCATCCAGGCCGTGATGCCGTGGCAGATGATCTTCGCCCCCGGCATCCTCGGCGCTTTCACCATGATCAGCGCCATGGGGTACACGCGCCTCGCCGGCCGCCGGTCACTCCTCGCCGCCGCCCTCGTCGGCCTCGGGCTGTGGGCCATCAGCTTCGTGCTCGAGGGCGCCGCGAAGCCGTTCTTCATTCCCCGGGGAATCTACCGTCTCGAGGTCGGTCTCGAGGAATCAGCGGAGATGCTCGGCGAAACCCTGGTGCTGTTCGCCTTTGCGAGCTACGCGCTGGCCGCAGCACGGGAGGAGATCGCGCCGCGGGAGTTTGTCCCCTGGCGGCTGCTCATCGGCACGGCGGGCGGTCTGGTCGCCACCGCGGCCGTGGCGATCGCCGCCGTCACCGTGTCGAATCCCGGCTACCTGCACCGGCGGGCGGGCGACAAGTTCGTCGAGAAGCACGAGTGGGACTCGGCGATCACGGCGTATCAGCGGGCGCTCGAGATCGTTCCCAACGATGCCGACATCACGCGCCGACTGGCCCGGGCGCAGCTCGATGGCCGACACTATCCCGAGGCCGTGATGAGCTACCGGCAGACGATTGCCCTGTCGCCCGCCGCCGCGGACCTGCAGAACGATCTGGGCGTCGCGCTCCAGCATGCGGGGAAGACCGACGACGCGATCGTCGCCTACGAGGCGGCCATCGGGATCGATGCGGCGTACGGGCGGGCGCACGACAACCTCGGGCTCGCGCTCGAGGCCCGCAAGGACTACGCCGGGGCCGAGCAGCACTACCGCCTGGCCACCGGTGATCGCCGCATCGCGGCGGATGCCCATCGCTACCTCGGGAACCTGCTCGAGCGGCGCGGCCAGCTGCAGGAGGCCCGCCAGCACTGGCGCGAGAGCCTGACCGCCGACCCGCACCAGCACGACGCGCAGACGTTGCGCCGCCGGATCGACGAGGCGGATCGGGCGCTCTCCCAGCACGGTCCCGGTTCGGCGTCCTGACGGAGCGGGCGCCGCATGCCGAGGGGCGTGTGGCTTCGCGCGCGCGCTTGGTGTAGCTCCCGCCGGGAGCGATGGCGCAAGCACGACGGCTCACACACGTCGACCGGCGCGGACGGGCGCGCATGGTCGACGTCTCCTCCAAGTCGGTCACGCTGCGGGAAGCCGTGGCACGCGGTGAGGTCACCATGCGGCCGGAGACCGTGGCGCGGATCGCGGCGGGACAGCTGCCCAAGGGGGACGTGCTCGGGGTCGCGCGCCTGGCGGGCGTCATGGCCGCGAAGCGGACGCCGGATCTCATCCCGCTCTGCCATCCCCTGCCGCTCCTGCACGTCGACCTGGAGCTCACGCCCGACCCCGCGGGCCGGGTGCGGATCGAGAGCCGGGTACGGGTGGAGGCCCGCACGGGGGCGGAGATGGAAGCCCTCACCGCCGTCGCCGTCGCCGGCCTCGCCCTCTACGACATGTGCAAGGCGGTCGACCGCGAGATGACGCTCGGAGCGATCCGGCTGGTTCGCAAGAGCGGTGGCCGGAGCGGCACCTTCCTGAGAGCGGGCGAGCGCCCCTAGCGCTCCGAGAGGGCCGTGCGCACGGTCGTACTCAAGCCCGGGCGCGAGGCCCGCGTGCGCGCCGGGCACCCATGGATCTTCTCGGGTGCCGTCGCCACCGGTCTCGACGACGCGGAGCCGGGCGAGCTGGTGCGCGTGCAGACGGCGAGCGGCGGGTATCTCGCTACCGGATACTGCAACCCCCGCACCACCATCGCCGTGCGCGTCCTCACCCTGGCGGATGAAGCCATCGACGCTGCCTTCGTCGGCCGCCGCGTCGACCAGGCGCTCGCGCTCCGCGGCGCGACCCTGCCGCCCGCGCTCGTGGCGTTCCGGGTCGTGAACGGCGAGGGCGACCGGCTACCCGGCGTGGTCGTGGACCGGTACGGGGACTTTCTCGTGTGCCAGTTCCTGACGGCCGGTGCGGCCCGCCTGGCGTCCATCGTGGTGAGCGCGCTCCGGGAACGTCTCGCGCCGTGCGGCATCTTCGAGCGCAGCGAGGGCGCGGTCCGCATCGAGGAGGGGCTCTCGAGCAAGCAAGGCGTGCTGGCGGGCGAGGACCCACCGTCCTGCCTCACCATCGAGGAAGCGGGCGACCGCTTCCTGGTCGACGTGGTGCACGGGCAAAAGACGGGGTTCTTCCTCGATCAGCGGGAAAGCCGGGCGCGGGTACGCGAGCTCGCGCCGGGACGGCGCGTGCTGAACGTCTTCGCCTACTCGGGGGCATTCGCGATCGCTGCCGCGCGTGCGGGCGCGGCGGAGGTCGTCTCCGTCGATACCTCCCGGCCCGCACTGGCGCTCGCCGAGGCGGCGTGGGCGGCCAACGGACTGTCTCCCGCGGCGGGTCGCTTCGTCGTGGACGACGTCTTCGAGTTCCTGCGCGGCGCGCACGAGCAGTACGATCTGGTGCTGGTCGATCCGCCGCCCTTCGTCCGTCGACGACGGGATCTCGCGGCCGGACTCCGCGGCTACAAGGACGTGAACCTGCACGCCATCCGCCGCCTCGCTCCCGGGGGCTGGCTCCTCACCTCGTCGTGTTCCCAGCACGTCTCATGGACGGCGTTCCGCGACGTCGTGGCGGCGGCGGCGGCCGATGCGGGCCGCAGCGCGACCCTGGTCGCCGAGGCGGGACAGCCGTCCGACCATCCCGTCGCGCTCGCCCATCCCGAGGGGGCGTATCTGAAGGTGCTCCTGCTCCGTGCGTGATGTCGCGGCGTGTGGCGCCCCGCGGTATCGCCGGACGCGGTCACGTCGAGTATCGGCCTCGCTCGGGTGGAGATCGGTCTCAAGCGAAATGCCCGGCCGCGTCCGCTCGGCGGATCGGGACACGCGCTCGCCGGGGGCGCGCGCACCTGCTCGGACGTCGAGCTGCTCGCGCTCGTGCTCGACGGCGGAGCGGCGAGCGAGGCCGGCCGTGCGCTCGCCGAGCGGCTGCTCGACGCGGCGGGTGGGGTCGAGCGGCTCGATCGTCTCGACCGCCGGACGTGGGCAGCGGTGGGAGGACCCTCGCGACGGCGAGCCGTGGTGCTGGCGGCGGCGCTCGAGATGGGTCGCCGCGCCACCGCGACGCCACTGCGCGCGGGCGGCCCGGTCAAGGATGCGGCGGCCGTCCATGCGCACTTCCGTGGCCGGCTGCCACAGCTCGACCGCGAGGTCTTTTACGTGCTGCTCCTCGACGGCAAGAACCGGGTGCAGGGCGAGGTGAGGGTATCCGAGGGATCGCTCACGGCCGCCCTGGTGCACCCCCGTGAGGTCTTCGCGCCCGCCATCCGGGACGCGGCGGCGGCGCTCATCCTGGTGCACAACCATCCGAGCGGCGATCCGACGCCGTCGGCCGAGGATCGCGCGATCACCGAGCGGCTCCGACAGGTGGGCGAGCTGGTCGGCATCCGGGTGCTCGACCACGTGGTGATCGGCAAGGGCCGCTACGCGAGCATGGCCGACGAGGGCCTCTGGTGAAGCGCCGAAGGACTCAGAACGGAATGTCGTCGTCCTCGCCGGCGGCGGGAGCGGCGGGCGGCATCTCCTCCGCGCTCGCCCCGCGAGCGCCCTCCCCACCCCGGCCGCCGAGGAACTGGACGCGTTGGGCGATGATCTCGGTCATGTAGCGGCGGTTGCCTTCCTTGTCGTCGTACTGCCGGGTGCGGATCGAGCCCTCGACGTACACCTGCCGTCCCTTGGCGAGGTACTGCCCGCAGGTCTCCGCCTGCTTTCCCCACACCACGACGTTGTGCCACTCGGTTCGCTCCTGGCGCTGACCCTCGGCGTCGCTCCACACCTCGCTGGTCGCGAGGGGAAAGCGCCCGACGGCGCGTCCGCTCGGCGTGAACCGCACCTCCGGATCCTTCCCGAGATTGCCGATCAGCATCACCCTGTTCACCGACATTGTCCGCGCCCTCCGCGGCCGACGATAGGCGGCCGCTCCGAGGAAATCAACGCGTCGCCGTCGATTGTCGTCTCGCGGTGCATCGCGTTGACTTCGGGCCGCTGCGCCCGCTATTCTCGACCGACACGCGAATAATTCGCGGATGTGGAGCGCGGCGGTGAGGTAGGGAAGCCGGCCTTGATTCTTCACTCGATCCTGAAGCTGGCAGCCATAGCGCTCGATACGGCGGTGGTGGCGTCGCTTTCGGTTGCGACGGCGGCCGCCCTCGACCAGCGGACCGCGTATCTTCTGTGTCGGCAGTGGGCTTGGCTCAACCTCGCGCTCTTCGGCGTCCGCCTCCGTGTCCGCCGCCTCGCTCCGCTCGATCCGCATTCCCCCTACATCTTCATGTCCAACCATCGCAGCCAGACCGACATCCTCGCGGTGGTAGCCGCGCTCGAGGAGTTCCAGCTCCGCTGGGTGGCGAAGAAGGAGCTCACCCGCATTCCCCTCTTCGGATGGGCGCTGCAGCGGACCGGTCACATCATCATCGATCGCAGCGACCGTCGGCAGTCGATCGCGAGCCTGCGGGCCGCGAAGAGTCAGATGCTCGACGGCATTTCGGTCGTGATCTTCCCGGAGGGCACGCGCTCCGAGCGGGGTCAGGATCTCCTGCCCTTCAAGAAGGGTGGCTTCATGCTCGCGCTCGAGACCGGTTTTCCGATCGTGCCGCTCGTCATCCGTGGCAGCCGGGAGATCCTTCCCCGGGGCGCATGGCAGATCGTGCCGGGAGAGATCGAGGTGATCGTCGGGGAGCCGATCGAGGTCGAGGAGCTCGAACGCGAGGAGGTCATGCGGCGCGTCGAGCGGTTCATGCGCGAGCAGCTGGACGCGCCGGCAGCCGAGCCCCCCGCGGCGGCGGAGGCACGATGAGCACGGGGGACGGCGCCGAAACGGCCCTGCGTGTGATCCCGCTCGGCGGCCTGGGCGAGATCGGCCTGAACCTGCTCGTGCTCGAGTACGGCGACACGGCGATCGCCGTCGACTGCGGCGTCATGTTCCCCGACGAGCAGATGTACGGCATCGACGTCGCCATCCCCGACGTGAGCTACCTCCGCGCGCTCGGCGATCGCTTCCGCGCCATCTTCCTCACCCACGGTCACGAGGACCACATCGGCGCGCTGCCCTACGTCCTCGCCGGGCGGGCGGTGCCGGTGTACGGAACGCCGCTCACCCTCGGCTTCGTCCGCGAGCGGCTGCGCGAGCACGGCATCGCGGCGAGTCTCGTTCCCTACGGCCGCGCCGCGCAGCGCGTCGGTCCGTTCACGGTCGAACCGTTCGCCATGACCCACTCGATTCCCGACTCCGTGGGGCTGGCCCTGCACACCCCGGTGGGAACGCTGGTCCACACGGGCGACTTCAAGCTCGACCAGACCCCGCTCGACGGGCGACTGCCCGATCTGCGCCGGCTCGCGGAGCTGGGCGCCGAGGGGGTGCTGCTCCTCTTCTCCGATTCGACCAACGCGGAACGGCCGGGCCTCACCCCGTCCGAGCAGAGCGTCAGCGGGCGGTTGGCCACGATCTTCCGGCAGGCGACCGGGCGGGTGCTGGTGACGACCTTCTCCTCCCACATCCACCGCCTGCAGCAGGTGATCGATTGCGCGGTGCGATTCGATCGGCGCGTCGCGCTCGTAGGGCGGAGCCTGATCGCGCACCTGGCGGTCGCGCGCGATCTCGACTTGCTCCACGTCCCCGAGGGGACGCTCGTCGATCTCGGGCAGGTCCGCGACCTGCCGCGCCAGCGGGTCGCGTTGCTCACGGCGGGAAGTCAGGCGGAGGCAACCTCGGCGCTGGTGCGCATCGCCATGGATGCCCACAAACAGGTCTCGCTTGATCCGGGAGATGTCGTGGTCCTGTCGTCGCGTGTCATCCCGGGCAACGAGCGCGCCATCGGAACCCTGGTGAATCACCTCTGTCGCCGCGGCGCCGTGGTGCACTACGATCGCCTCGGCTCGTCCGAGGATCGCGTGCACGTCTCCGGTCATGCTTCGCAGGAAGAGCTGAAGCTGATGCTGAACCTCGTCCGCCCCCGGCACTTCATCCCTGTGCACGGCGAGTACCGGCATCTCGTGCGCCACATCGGGCTGGCTCGCGAGGTAGGCATCCCCGCCGAGCGCTGCCATCTCCTCGAGAACGGCGACGTCCTCGAGCTGGACCACGCCGGGGCGCGGCGCGGCGAGCGGGTCACGGCCGGCCGCGTGTTCGTCGACGGCAAGGGCGTCGGCGACGTCGAGGACGAGGTGCTGCGCGACCGCCGCCACCTCTCCGAGGACGGGCTCGTGCTGGCCGTGCTGGCGATCCATCAACGCTCGGGCGAGATCGTGGCCGGGCCGGACCTGGTCTCGCGCGGGGTGGTGGCGGAGGAGGCGAGCCCCGAGGTGCTCGAGCCCGCCCGCGCGGCCGTGCTCGAAGCGCTCGCCGCCATCAACCCCGAGTCGCGCACCGATCCGGCGGAGGTCAAGGAGGAGGTCCGGCGCGCATTGCGTCGCTATTTCAAGCGTTTCGAGCGGCGGCCCGTGATCCTCCCCTTCGTGGTGGAGATGTAGTAGATCCGGGCTGCGGAGAGGGTGGGGTGGCGATTCGGGGGGTGAGCGGGACGCTCGCTGCACGGGTGCACGTGCGGGGCAGAGCCGCGTGATGCCGGCCCGGCGCGCGGCAGCCAAGGCGAGCGGGGGCGTGCTCCGCGAAGCGGGGGCCATATCGGCCGCGGCGCTCGCCGTGTTCCTGGCCCTCAGCTTCTTCTCGTACGTGCCCGGTGCACCGCGCTCCAACCTGGGCGGTCCGGTGGGCAATGCGCTGGCGAACGGGGCACTCCACGCCCTCGGCCTCGCGGCGTATCTCCTGCCGCTCTACCTCGGCTACCTGACCGTCGTCCTCTTCCGGCATGACGCCGTCGGCTTCGCCGGGCCCCGACTCGCCGGCGCGGCCCTCCTGGTCGCGAGCTTCGCCGCGCTGGGCGGGCTGGTGACCGGGGGCCGCGCGGTCGTGCGCGGGGGCGGGTGGCTGGGGGGCTTCGTCGGCGTCGCGACCCGCGACCTTCTCGGCGGACCAGGCGCCACCCTCGCCCTCACCGTCGTGCTCGTGGTCGCGCTGGTGCTCGCCACCGGGGTGTCGGCGGTGGCCGTGGCGGGCGAAGTCGCCCGCCGGCTGGGTACGTTGACTGGCCGCGCCACGGCGCAGCTCCGCGTGGTCGGCGCCCGTCTGCTCGGGAGAGCCCCGGCGCGCCCGCCGGCTGGCCGCCCCGTCCGGGCGCCCGTGCCGGTCCTGCTCGACGATCCGATCGAGGCGAGCGAGGCCATGAGCAGTCCGCCGCCGATCATCCGCGAGGCGGAGCCGGCGGAGCCCGTGGAGCTGGGCGGGCCCGCGAAGCGGACGAAGCGGGCCGAGCGGCAACAGGAGCTGTTCAGCGGAGAGTCCTACCGGTTGCCGGCGCTCGCCCTCCTCGATCCGGTGGTGCGCAGCTCGCCGCCCATCGAGGAGAGCGCCCTCATCGCCAGCTCGCGCATTCTCGAGACGAAGCTCGCGGACTTCGGCGTCATCGGCAAGGTGGTTGCGGTGCG
>DATILR010000276.1:0-18247 GCA_035476275.1 Binatus sp. (SeqCode)
CCGTCGAACACGTAGTCGGTGCTCGGCTGCACGAGGAAGGCGTCGCTCGCCCGGCACGCGCGCGCGATCGCCGCCACGGCGAGCGCGTTCACGGCGATCGCGTCGCGGGGGTCGGCCTCGGCCGCATCGACGCGGTTGTCGGCTGCCGCGTTCACCACCGCGGCCGGCGCGAGCGCGACGAGGCGGGCGGTGACGGCCGCCGCGTCGTGAAGATCCAGGTCCGCGCGGGTGAGGCAGACGAGCTCGGAGCCCCGCAGGAGCTGCGCGAGCTCACGGCCGAGCTGTCCCGCGGCGCCCAGGATCACGACCCGCACGGCCGCGAGTATAGAGACCCGCCCGACCGCGGTACACCGTCCGTTTGCTTCGGCTCGGGGCCGATGGGTAAGTTCCGCGGGTGACGGACCTCTGGGGCGAGGAGGAGCAGGGGAAAGCTTACGACCGCCGTCTCATCGGGCGGCTGTGGACGTACGTCCGCCCCTACCGGAGGGTCTTCTGGTCCGCCGTGCTGCTCTCTCCGGTGAACCAGGTCCTCGGGCTCGTGCAGCCCTATCTCCTGAAGCTCGGCATCGACCGCTACATTGCCCGCGGGAACGCCGCAGGGCTCCGCACCATGGGCCTCCTCTTCGCGGCCGCCCTGGTGGGGGAGTTCGCCTCCTCCTACGGGCAGCAGTACCTGACGACGCTGGTCGCGCAGCGGAGCCTGGGCGATCTGCGCGTCGCCCTCCTGGCGCGCGTCCTCGAGTTCCCGATGCGCTTCTTCGACGCCACGCCGGTGGGCCGCATCGTCTCGCGGGTCACCACCGACGTCGACGTCCTGCAGGAGATGTTCGCCGCCGGGGCGATGACGATTGCCCTCGATGGCCTCCGGCTGGCGGGCATCGTCGGGTTCATGTGCTGGATCAACTGGCGCCTGGCGCTCACCAGCCTCGTACTCCTCCCCTTCATGGTGCTCGCCGTCGACTTCTTCCGGCGCGCGGCCCGGCGGACCTACCGCCTGATCCGGGAGCGCATCGGGCGCATCAACGGGTTCCTCCAGGAGGCGATCACGGGGATGGCCACGATCGCCCTCTCGGCGCGCGAGCAGCGTACGTTCAAGGAGTTCGAAGCGCTCAACTCCGCGCATCGTGACGCCAACCAGCTCTCGAACAAGCTCGAAGCGGCGCTCTTCTCCGTCGTCGAGGCGGTGAGCACCGTCTCGGTCGCCCTCATGCTCTGGGAGGGGGGGCGGCTGCGCGTGCAGGGGCTGGTGGAGCTCGGCACGGTGGTCGCCTTCATCCAGTACATCCAGCAGTTCTTCGTTCCCATCCGCGACTTCAGCGCGAAGTATGCCGTCATGCAGTCCTCCATGACCGCCGCCGAGCGCATCTTCGCGCTGCTCGACCTCGAGGCGGAGCCGGTGCCGGTCCGGGCGCGCGTGCCGGCGCGGGCGCGCGGGGAGATCGTCTTCGACCGGGTCTGGTTCGCCTACCGCGGCGAGGACTGGGTGCTGCGCGACGTGTCCTTCCGCGTCGCGCCGGGGGAGCAGGTGGCGATCGTCGGCGCGACCGGCTCGGGGAAGACGACCCTGGTGAAGCTCCTCGACCGGCTCTACGATGTGGCGCGGGGCCGCGTGGCGGTGGACGGCGTCGACGTGCGCGAGTGGGACCCGCAGGCGCTCCGGCGGCGCATCGCCGTCGTGCTGCAGGACGTCTTCCTCTTCAGCGGCTCCGTGCACGCGAACATCGCCCTCGGGCGCGACGACATCTCGCGCGAGGCAGCCGAGACGGCCGCCCGTCACGTGAATGCCGAGGATTTCATCCGCCGCCTGGGTGGGAGCGACGGGCTCATCCGCGAGCGGGGCAGCAACCTCTCCGGGGGGCAGCGCCAGCTGCTCGCCTTTGCCCGCGCCCTGGCCCACGATCCGACCATCCTCGTCCTCGACGAGGCGACGGCGAGCGTCGATCCCGAGACCGAGTGGCTGATCCAGGACGCGCTCGCGAAGCTCCTGCGCGGCCGGACCTCGGTGGTGATCGCCCACCGCCTCTCGACCATCGAACACGCGGATCGCATCCTGGTGCTGCACAAGGGAGAGCTGCGCGAGGAGGGCACGCATCGCGAGCTCCTCGCGCGCGGTGGCATCTACGCGCGCCTCTACCGCATGCAGTACGCGTCGGAGGGCGGCCGCCTGGCCCGCGTGGCCGGCGAGTCCTAGCGGGGCCTGCCCGCTGCGCGCTCCGGCTCGCCACCTGCTGCTGGGTGTCTTCCTTCTCCTCGAGGGGTGCACGGGAGGGGCGGGGTACCTCCTACGCGCGGGATGGTCGGAGGCGCGCATCCTCTGGCGGCGCCGGCCGATCGCGGAGCTCCTGGCGCGTCCGGGGCTCGATCCGGCGCTCCGCGAACGGCTCCAGCTGGCACTGGCCGTCCGCGCGTTCGCCGCGCAGCCGCTCGGTCTCCGTGTGGGCGACAGCTATACGACGTTCGCCGACGTGGAAGGCGAGGACCTCGTCTACGTGGTGTCGGCCGCGTGGCGCGACCGTCTCGAAGCCTACACCTGGCGCTATCCGCTCGTCGGGCGGCTTCCGTACCGTGGCTTCTTCGCCCGCGCCGACGCGGACGCCGCCGCGCAGGCACTGGTGGCGCAGGACCTCGACGTCGACGTCCATCCCGCGGTCGCCTTCAGCACGCTCGGCTGGTTCGCGGATCCGCTGCTCTCGAGCGCGGCCAACGGTCCGCCGGTCGCCGTCGCGGAAACGATCTTCCACGAGCTCTTCCACGCGACGCTGTATCTCCCCGGCAACGCGGTCTTCAACGAGTCGGCGGCGACCTTCGTCGGGCATCGGGGGGCGATCGCCTTCTTCTGCAGTGGCTCCGGCGTCGATGCCGGTCGCTGCGACGAGGCGCGGCGGCGCTGGCGTGCCGTCCGGACACGTGGCCGGGTCCTCGGCCGCCTGGCCGCGCGGCTCCGCCAGCTCTACGCCACCCATCCGCCGATCGCGCTGCGTGAGCAACGCCGCACCGGGCTCCTGCGCGCGGCCGGGGCTGCGCTCGCACGCCGCGGACTCGGGGGTGGGGAGCTGCTCCCCCCCAACAACGCCCGCCTTCTCGGTGATCTCCTCTACCTCACCGAGCTCGACACCTTCGAGCGTCTCGCCCCTGACGATGCTGATCTCGGCCCCGCCATCGCGACGCTTGTCCACTCGGTCAGGGGCTCGGCCGAGCCGTTCGCCACCCTCGCAGTGCTCGCCAGTCGCGACGAACGGCGCTAGAGTGCGGCGGTGATGCGGGAGCCCGAGGCCGTCGCCGACGACGGCTGTCGCTTTGCCGTCGATCGAATGATGGGCCGCCTCGCGCGCTGGCTCCGTGTGCTGGGCCACGACGTGGCGTACGGGCCCCATCTCGCCCGGCGGACGCTGGTCGACTGCGCGCGCCGCGAAGGCAGGCTGCTCCTCACGCGCGACACGCAGCTCCTGCGCGATCCCCATCTCCCACCCCACGTCTTCATCACGAGCGATCACTTCCGCCTGCAGCTCCGCGAGGTCGCGGCGGCGGTGCCGCTGGGCGGACGCGCGCTCTTCCGGCGCTGCCTCGACTGCAACCGGCTGCTCGAGGAGGTATCGCGGGAGGAGGTGCGCGAGCGCGTTCCGCCCTTCGTCTGGGCGACGACCGAACGCTTCCTCACCTGTACCTCGTGCGCGAGGCTCTACTGGCCGGCGACGCATCACGCGCACATGCGACGGGAGCTGACCGACATGGGTCTTCTGCGGGAGGTCGCGTCCTCATGAGCGTCGCGGGGATCGGCGGCGGGGGCGGGGAAGCGGCGGGCTTCCCGGTGACCCGCTGCGCGCTCTGCCGGCGGGACGTGCTGACCCACGTCCACCTCGACGAGCGCGGCGCGGAGCGCCGGCGCTGCCTCCATTGCGACGCCGAGATCGACCCGCTCGAGGTTCGCTGGGTACAGGAGGACGAGCTCGACCGGCTCGGTTACGAGCTCGTGAGCGAGGATGGATTCGGGTGCGGCCGACCGGGCTGCGGCCGCGGGAACTGCGCCAACCGGCGCTGAGGAGGAGTCGGCCATGACCGAGCGCGTGCGCGAGATCCTGAGCTGGTATGCGAGCGACAACCCGGGGACGCTCACCCATCTGGCGCATCTCCTGAACCACGGCCGCCTTGGCGGAACGGGACGGTTCGTCATCCTGCCGGTCGACCAGGGCTTCGAGCACGGCCCGGCCCGCTCCTTCGCGCCGAACCCGGCGGGCTACGACCCGCGCTACCACTTCGAGCTGGCGCTGGCGGCCGGGTGCAACGCCTACGCCGCGCCGCTCGGCTTCCTGGAGGCGGGGGCGGCGGAGTTCGCGGGAGAGATCCCGCTCATCCTGAAGCTCAACAACTCCGACTCGCTCTCCGGCGGCGAGCCGTGCTCGGCGCTCACCGGGAACGTCGACGACGCCCTCCGGCTCGGCTGCGCCGCCATCGGCTTCACGATCTATCCGGGGTCCACGCTCCGGAACGAGATGTATCGGGAGCTCCGCGACCTGACCCTCGAGGCCAAGCAGAAGGGGCTCGCGGTCGTCGTCTGGTCCTATCCGCGCGGCTCGTCGCTCTCCAAGGAGGGTGAGACGGCGATCGACGTGGTGGCCTACGCGGCGCAGATCGCTGCCCAGCTCGGGGCCCACGTGATCAAGGTGAAGCCCCCCACCGCGCACATCGAGCAGGCGGCGGCCAAGAAGGTCTACGAGAAGGAGCGCATCCCGATCGCGACCCTCGCCGAACGCGTGCGTCACGTGGTGCAGAGCGCCTTCAACGGCCGGCGCATCGTCATCTTCTCGGGTGGCGAGGCGAAGGACACGGCCGCCATCTTCGACGAGGTGCGGGGGATCCGCGACGGGGGCGGTTTCGGCTCGATCATCGGCCGGAACTCCTTCCAGCGCCCGCGTAGCGAGGCGCTCGATTTCCTCCGCCAGGTCATGGACATCTACGCGGGGAAGGCGAAGTGACGTCCCCCGTCAACGTCGAGAGCCTGTCACGCGACTTCCTGCACGTCGCCGAGGAGGCGGCGATCGAGGCCGCGCGCACGATGGGCAAGGGCCAGCGCCGTCACTCCGACCACGTTGCCGTGGAGGCGATGCGGCGCGCGATGGACGGTCTCCCCATGCGAGGCACGGTCGTCATCGGCGAGGGCGAGCGCGACGAGGCGCCGATGCTCTACATCGGCGAGAAGGTGGGTCGCGGTCAGCCGAGCGACGTGGAGGTCGACATCGCCGTCGATCCGCTCGAGGGGACGAACCTCTGCGCCACGGGCTCCGCCGGGGCGATCGCGGTGCTCGCCGCCGCCAACCGGGGCGGGCTCCTCCACGCCCCCGACTGCTACATGGACAAGATCGTCGTCGGCCCCGCGGCGCGCGACGCGATCGATCTCGACGCCAGCGTGGCGGACAACCTGAAAGCGATCGCCCGCTGCCTCAAGCGCGCGGTGACCGACCTGGTGGTCATCGTGCTCGACCGTCCGCGGCACGAGAAGCTGATCGAGGAGATCCGCCGGGCGGGGGCCCGCATTCGTCTCATCACCGACGGCGATCTCTCCGCCGGCATCACCGCCGCGGTCCGCCGGACCAACGTGCACGCGGTGATGGGGATCGGGGGCGCTCCCGAGGGCGTGCTCACGGCCGCCGCGCTCCGCTGCTTGAATGGCGGCATGCGCGCCCGCCTCGTGCCCACCAAGCCCGGTCAGGAGGAGCGCATGCGGGCGATGGGGATCACCGACCCGAACCGCATCTATACGGAGCGGGATCTTGCCCCCGGCGCCGACATCCTCTTCGTGGCGAGCGGAGTGACCGACGGGACGCTTCTCCAGGGCGCCCGCTTCTTCGGCCACGGCATCCGGACGAGCTCGGTCATCATGTCGATGCGCGCGCGTCAGATCCGATTCATCGACACGGTGCGCCTGGTCGACAGCCCGGACGCGGTGGTGGAGTTCTGAGCGAGGCGTCCCCGTCCGCCGCGTAGGAGTACGGCGAGCCCCACGGGCGCGGCTCGCCGCACGATCGTCAGGCGAAGGCGGCATGCCGGTCTACCGCCTCGGGAGGAGCTCCGACGAACCGCGACGGACGACGGCGGCGTGCGCTCCCGCGGTCAGGGCGAGGTGGTCGGTGCAGTCCCGGTGTCGGCGCTGCGGTAGTAGTGCCAGCTCTCGCCCGGCTCGAGGATGACGATGCGGGACCGGTCGATGCCCCGCTGGCGGCACTCGTCGACGAAGCGCGCCACGGGGCGAAGCGCGTACCAGCGGAGCGGGAAGAGCCAGCGCTCCGCGTAGGCTATGGGGATCAGATGGCTCGCCCCGATCACCTCCGCCGCGTGGGCCGCCTCATCGGGACCCATCTCGCGCCGAAATCCGAGCAGGCGCTCCCCCCCGACCGTCAGCAGGGCCGCGTCGAGGTGCGGGAAGCGGGTCGCCACGTCGATGAGCTCCGGGAAGTAGCGCGGATCGCCCGCGACGTAGACGCTCGTATCGTGCGCCTCGAGGACGTAGCCGTTTTCCGGGGTGCTGTGATGGGCGGGAACCGCGGTCACGGAGACGTCGCCGATCGAGGTGGTGTCCCACCAGCCGAGGTCGGTGACGCGGGCGAAGCCGAGCGCCGAGAGGCGCTCGTGGAGCTCGGGAGGCGCGACCACCTCGGGCACCGTGGATGCGAGCTTGCGGAGCGCCCGCGGGTCGAACCGGTCGCTGTGCTCGTGCGTGAGGAGGACGGCGGCGAACGTCGGCAGGCCCTCGGGGACGAGCCCGAGGGGCTCGTCCTGCCGCGTCACCCACCCCGAATGGAACCAGGGGTCGACCAGGACGCGCGTGCGGTGCATCTCGATGATCACCGAGCCGTGGACGATGCGGGTGACGCTCAGGTCGGCGTCCGACGGATGGTAGACCGAGCGGCGGGGGACGGGCACCGGGGCGCAGGCCGCGACGAGGAGGAGCGCCGCGCCGGCGAGGGTGGGCCGCACCTAGACCTTTCCCTGCTGGCGGAGCGCCTCGTAGAGGACGACGGCGACCGCGGTGGCGAGGTTGAGGCTCCGCACGTGCTCGCTGGCGATCGGAATGCCGAAGGTCGCGTCGGCGTGCGCCGCGCGGATGGCGGCTGGCAGCCCGCGGCTCTCGCCGCCGAAGACGAGGAGGTCGTCGTCGCGGTAGCGAAGCGTGGTGTAGGAGCGCGTGGCGCGGGCCGAGAAGCAGAGGAGTCGCCCGGGAGGTCGTGCCGCCGTGAAGGCCTCCCAGCGCGGGTGACGGGTGAGGGCCACGTGCGGCCAGTAGTCGAGCCCTGCGCGCCGGAGGTGTCGGTCATCGATGGTGAATCCCAGGGGATCGATCAGGTGAAGGCCCGAGCCGGTCGCGACGCAGAGCCGGCCGATCGAGCCCGTGTTCTGCGGGATCTCGGGTGCCACCAGGACGATCTGCATCACGGGGTGGGTGGGCGGAGCGCGACCCGGTGTCCCGCGACGGCGAGAATGGTCTCCCCGCCCGCGCCGCTCTCGACGTGGCGGGTGAGCTCGTAGTAGGCGGGCCGGAGAAAGCGCGCCTCGTGCGCACCGCCCTTCACGCGGCAGTAGAGGACGTTCTCGGCGCCGACGCGGAGCGATCCCGGATCGAGCCGCTCGCGCGTCTCGTCGTTGAGGATGACGGTGAAGCCCGCCGTGGGGCTGCCCTCGACCGCCGTCACGACCCAGGGGGTGTCCTCGATCACCACGTCGGCCTTGTCCTCGCCCAGCTCGAGACGGCCTCGGCCGTCGGGTAGCACCCGCAGCGTGCGGCTGAAGAGCCGGCGGATGGCGCGATTCGGGATCACCTCGTCGTCGCTGTACCAGAGACCGTCCTTCCCGAAGCGGATCTTGCCCGAGCTGATGGCGGTGAAGCCGGCGCGCGCCATCAGGCGGCCGTGTCCAGGACGAACGTCACCGGCCCCTCGTTGACGAGTGCGAGCGACATGCGGGCGCGGAAGCGCCCAGTCGCGACGGGAACCGCGAGGTGGCGGGCGCGCGTCACGAAGTACTCGTACAGCGCTTCGGCTCGCTCCGGCGGCGCGGCCGTGGTGAAGGACGGGCGCCGGCCGCCGCTGCAATCACCGTAGAGCGTGAACTCCGAGACGACGAGAAGCGCGCCGCCCACGTCGGCGAGCGAGCGCGCGAACCGGCCCGCCTCGTCCTCGAAGATGCGGAGGGCGACGATCTTCCGGCAGAGTACGTCCGCCTCCGCCTCCGTGTCGCCCGTGCCGATGCCGAGGAGGACGCAGAGGCCGCGCCCGATCGTGCCGACGGTCACGCTGTCCACGACGACATGCGCCTCGGTCACGCGCTGGACGACCGCTCGCACGGCGATCGCTTTAAGCACGATTGGCGCGATCCCGCCAGGAAGCGCGCTCACTCGACGTTGTCGGCGAGCGTGTCGAGGAAGAGCCCGCGCACCTCGGCGATGCGCCGGTCGAGCGACTCGACCGTCCAGTCGCGGGTGGAAATCGGTGGATGGACGACCACCTCCACGGTCGCGGGACGGATGACGAGGCCGTGCTTGGGGAGCGCGTCGAGCGCGTTCTTGAAGACGATGGGCACGATCGGGACCTGGGCGCCCATCGCCAGGTGGAAGGCGCCCTTCTTGAAGGGTCCGGGGCGCGGGGTGGGGCTCCGCGTGCCCTCCGGCGCGATGACGAAGGACGTGCCCTCGCGCAGGGTGGCGATGGCGGGGCGCAGCGCCTCGATCGCCTTGTGGCGGTCGAGCCGGTCGATGAACACGACCCCCGCGAGCGCGAAGACGGGCCCGAAGAGGGGGTTGGCGCGCGCCTCCTTCTTGGCCACGCCGGCGAAGTCCCGCCGCAGGAGCTTGCAGAGGAGGAGGACGTCGATCGCGCTCTGATGATTGAAGACGAAGACGGCCGGGCGATGCGACCAGAGGTGCTCCTCGCCGCGCACGCTGAGGCGGACCCCGGCGAGCGCGGTCCCGAACTCGCCCCAGGTGGCGATCGCGAAGTTCACCATGTCGCGGCGGCTGCGGTTGAAGACGCCGGGGAGCGCCCCCAGGGCCAGCGCGGGGACGATGCTGCCGATCGCGACCGTCGAGCGGACGAGCTGCAGCGGGCTCGGCGTGCCGCGCATGGTGAAGCGGCGGACGGGCCACCTCCGTCGGGCGGCGATCGCCGTCAGTCGCCGGTTGGGGTTGGTCGGGCGCGGGTGGCCGACGATCTCGAGCAGCGGGAGATCCTCGTCGCTGTCGGTGTAGAAGTAGCTCCGGGAGAGGTCGATGCCGTGCTCGCGCGCGAGCGCCCGCGCGGCCAGCGCCTTGCCGCCGCCCCAGCAGGTGGGCCACACGTGCCGGCCCGTCAGCCGGCCGTTCTCCACCTCGAGCTGCGTGCAGAGGACGTGGGGGATGCCGAGTTCTCGCGCCAGGGGCTCGATCTGGTACCGCGTGGCGGAGGACACGACGGCGAGGGTGTGCCCACGCCGGCGGTGCGCCTGCACCAGGGTGCGCGACTCGGGGTAGATCATGGCGGCGATGGCGCGCGTGAAGATGCGCTCGGCGAGCTCCTCGAGCTCGCGCTCGGGAACGTCGCGGAGCCAGGCGGCGGTGGCGGCGATGAGGCGCGAGAAGCCGACGCGCCCCAGCTGGAAGCCGATCGTGTGGGCCAAGGTGTCGACGACGTCGCGCACGCTCATGCGGCCGGTGAGCAGCCGGTCGCGCATGAAGGCGACCGCCGAGAAGCCGGCGATCAGCGTCCCGTCGACGTCGAAGAAGGCGCCGACGCCGGGGCCCTCGGGGCCTTCCTCGATCTCGTGCGTGAAGTGGGCGTGGAGTGCCGTGCCAGTTGCCAACCGCGGCAGGATACCTCCGCGGCGGTCCGGCGGTCGAGCCTCCGCCAGCCTCCCAGGCTTCCCGGCCGACTACGCCCTTCGATAGAATGCGGGCTGGTGGGCCTCTCTCCCCTCATGCGTCCCCCGGCCGACGAGCCGCGCTGGCCGGCGGCGGAGGGGCGGCGGGTCGTGTTCCTGGTCGACGCGTCGAGCGGGCTCGAGCGCCGGCTGCTCGAGGGCTGGATCGCGCGGGCGCGCCCGGCGGGAGTGACGCCGGCCGCGTACGATGTCCTCGCCATTCCTGCATCGCGTCGTCGGCGGGCAGGGGCCGTCGATCCCCGCCTCGAGGCCAACCTCGCCATGGGGGACGACCCGCTGCTCGCGCCGCTGCGCGCCGCCTGGCTCCCTACCGAACGGAACGGGGTCCGGGCCGCCCGCTTCTCGGCCCTGCTCAGGCTGGGTGATCCCCGCGACCCCGGCCGGCTCCGCCAGCGCGGCGTGTTGCGGCGCCATCCCGACCGCTGCCGGATCGTGGTGGGCGAGCCGGCCCCGGCCTCGGAGCTCCGCGAGCGCTGGCGACGCGCGGGTGGGGCGGATCTGGGCCAGACCGCCGGCCTTCCCGACTTCGTCGCCCGGCAGGCGGCGCTGGCGCTCGACCGGGCCGAGCGGCGCCTGCGCGGCGCGCGCTACAAGGTACCGCGCTTCGTCGAGCAGGAGATCGTCGTCCGTCCGGGCTTCCGGGGCGGGATCGCCCGGCTCGCCCGCACGCTCGGGCGGAGCGAGGCCCAGGTGGCGCGCGAGGCGCGGCGCTATCTCCGGGAGATCGCCGCCAGCCACAGCCCGCGGATGATCGAGTTCGCCGCCAGCCTGATCCGCTACCTCTACACGCAGGGATACGGGGAGACGCTGCACTACGATCGCTCGCAGCTCGCCTCGCTGGCGGTCCTCGGCCAGCGCCACCCGCTCGTCTTTCTCCCCAGCCACAAGTCGAACCTCGACAGCCTGGTGCTCAAGTACGCCCTCTACGAGAACGGCCTTCCACCCAACCACACGGCCGGCGGCATCAACATGAACTTCTTTCCCACCGGCGGGCTGCTCCGCCGCACGGGAATCTTCTTCATCCGCCGCACCTTCAAGGACAACGAGATCTACAAATTCGTGCTCCGGCAGTACATCGATTACCTGGTCGAGAAGCGCTTCCCGCTCGAGTGGTACATCGAGGGGACGCGCTCGCGGGCGGGGAAGCTGATGCCGCCGCGCTTCGGCCTCCTCGCCTACGTGGTCGACGCCTACCGGCGCGGCAAGAGCGACGACGTCCTCCTCGTCCCGGTGTCGATCGCCTACGACCAGATCCAGGACGTCGTGGGGTATGCGGCGGAGGAGCGGGGCGCGAGGAAGCAGGCGGAGAGCTTCGGCTGGCTCCTCCGCTTCGCGCGGGCGCTGCGGCGGCGCTACGGCGAGATCTACATCCGCTTCGGCGAGCCGGTCTCGCTCGGACAGGCGCTCGGCGCGCCCGACCCGGGTGCCGAGCCGGCTCCCGACGAGCGGAGCCTCGACCTCCAGAAGCTCGCCTTCGAGGTCGCGGTGCGCATCAACCGGGTGACGCCGATCACCGCGATCTCGCTGGTCACGCTCGCCCTCCTCGGCACCGGCAACCGCGCCCTCAGCGTGGCCGAGACGATCGTCCGCCTGCGCAACCTCCTCGACTACGTCCGGCGGCGGAACCTCCCGACGGCCGGCGAGCTCGACCTGGACACCGTCGCGGGCGTCGAGCGCACGCTGGGTGCGCTGGTCGAGAACGGCGTCGTCACCTGCTTCGCGGAGGGCCCCGAGCCCGTCTACGCGATCGGACCCGAGCAGCACCTGATCGCCTCGTACTATCGCAACACCATCATCCACTTCTTCGTGAACGGGGCGATCGCGGAGCTCGCCCTGCTCGGTGCGGCGGAGGACGGTGGGGGTGATGCCACGGCGGCGTTCTGGGACGAGGCGATGGGGCTGCGGGATCTCCTCAAGTTCGAGTTCTTCTTCGCCGAGAAGGATGCGTTCCGCGACGAGCTGCGAGCGGAGATCCGTCTCCACGACCCCGAGTGGGAGCGGCGGCTGGCGGCAGTGCCGGCGGAGATCCAAGCCCTGCTGCGGCGCTTCCGTCCCTTCAGTGCTCCCCGCGTGCTCCGGCCCTTCGTGGAGGCGTACAGCGTGGTGGCGGACGCGCTCGAGCGCTGGCCCGCCGACGCGGCGGTGGAGGAGGCCGAATTCCTGCGCCAGTGCCAGGCGCGCGGACGGCAGTACGTGCTGCAGGGGCGCCTCCGGAGCCCGGAGTCCGTGTCGCAGGTCCTCTTCGCCACCGCGCTCCGGCTGGCGCAGAACCGCGAGCTCGTGCAGCCCGGCGCACGGGACCTGGGTGAGCGCCGCCGCGCCTTCGCAGAGGAGCTCCGGCGGGTGCTCCGTCGGGTCGACACGATCGACGCGCTCGTGACGGCACGGCATGCCGGCCTGATCGACTGACCACGTTGGCGCCGCGCGATTGGCGTGCGCGCGGCGCGTCGGCTATCATGCGCAGGCCCGGATGCTCCCGGACGTGCTCCACATCGGGCCGATCCCGATCCATCTCTTCGGCATCTTCCTGGCCCTCGCCTTCCTCGCGGCGGGGTGGGTCAACGCTCGCGAGTTCGCCCGCCGGGGGATCGATCCCGCCCTCGCCTCGAACACGGTCGTGTGGGCTGCGGTGGGCGGCATCCTCGGTGCGCGCCTCTGGCTCGTCCTCGACGCCTGGCCGGAGTTCGTGCGGGCGCCGGCCAGTTTTCTCCTCACCGGTGGGGGATTCGTGTTCTACGGGGGACTCCTGGGTGGTGCGCTCGCGGTCACCATCTACTTCCGCCGCGTCGGCATCCCGTGGTGGAGCGGTGCCGACGCGGCCGCGCCCGCGATCGCGCTCGCGCAGGCCATCGGACGGCTCGGCTGCCAGGTGTCGGGTGACGGGGACTGGGGGAAGGAGACGACCGTTCCCTGGGGCATGGCCTATCCCTATGCGGTGGTGGGCTGGGACAAGCCGCCGGGGGTGCGGGTGCATCCGACCCCGCTCTACGAGGCCGCGGCCTACCTGACCATCTACTGGGTCCTCACGCGGCTCGGTCGCGAGCCGGGGTCGGACGGGACGGTCTTCGCCTGGTACCTGGTGCTCGCCAGCGCGGCCCGCTTCGGGGTCGAGTTCGTGCGCACCAATCCGCAGATCGCCTTCGGGCTGACCGAGGCGCAGCTCACGAGCCTGGTGCTGATCGGCTGCGGGGCATCCCTCCTGGTCACGAAGCGAGCATGGCGAACCGCCGAGGCCTGAAGATCGCCGTCGTCACCGCGGCGGTGGGGCTCGCCGCGGGCGGTGGCCTGCTGGCGCTCGGGCACCGCGGTCCGCGGCTGGCGCCCGACTTCGCCGTGCCCGACCTGGCCGGCCACGCGGTGCGCCTCTCGGCGCTGCGCGGCAAGGTGGTGGTCCTGAACCTCTGGGCCACCTGGTGTCCGCCCTGTCGCGAGGAGATGCCATCGATGGAGCGGCTCTACGGCCGGCTCCGCGACCGCGATTTTCAGCTCCTCGCGGTCAGCCAGGACGAGGACGGCTCGTCGGCGGTCGAGCCGTTCGTGAAGCAGCTTGGCATCACCTTCCCCGTGCTGATTGACCCTGAGCGCCAGGTCGGGGAACGCTACGGGGTGTGGGGTTACCCGGAGACCTTCATCATCGACCGCAACGGCTACGTGGTCGAGCGCGTGATCGGTCCACGCGACTGGGCCACCCCCACCCAGATCGCCACGCTCGAGGCGCTCATCGCCGCCGACGGCGACGGGGCGAACGACGGGGCGAGCGTCGCAGGGCCGCGCGGGCCTTCTTGAGGTCGGAGACGTGCAGGTAGACGACCGCTTCACCCTGGACCGCGGGCACGCTGGCATAGGCGTAATTGATGTTCACGCCGGCGCGCGCGAGCTGCCGGGTGACGACGGCGAGCGCGCCCGGCCGGTCGGGCATGTCGACCGCGAGGACGTCGGACACGACCACCAGGACGCCGCGCTCCCCCAGCAGGTGGAGCGCTTTCCGCGCATCGCTCACCACGAAGCGCACCACGGCGTGATCGGTCAGGTTCGCGATCGTGAGCGCGCGGATGTTGACGTCGTGACGTCCGAGATCCGCGGCGAGCGCGGCCAGCGCACCGGCTTTGTTCTCGAGGAACGCGGAGAGCTGCGTCTCGACCCGCATCACCACCCCTCCCCGGTGTCAGAGCTACCGGTCGCAGGAGCGCATTGCAAGGCGGCCGCGGCCTTGCCCCGCTCCGGAGGGACGGCTACACCTGGGTTTGGTTTTCTCTCGACGCCGTGGCGCGTACCATGGCGGGGGCATCGCGGCTTCGTGAGGGAGGGCGGATGATCAGCAGGCGACGCGCGGCATGGGCGGGGGCGGTCGGTATGGCCGTCCTCCTGGCCGTCCTGTTCTCGGGTGGCGGCGGTGTCAGCAAGGTCGGTGCGGTCCCGAAGGATTCCTACGAGGGTCTCGAGAACTTCACCAACATCCTGACGCTCATTCAGAAGAACTACGTCGATGAGGTGCAGACCAAGCAGCTCATCGAGGGCGCCATCAACGGGATGCTCGCCTCGCTGGACCCGCACAGCGCCTACCTCACGCCCGACCTCTACAAGGAGCTCCAGGTCGACACCAAGGGCAGCTTCGGGGGGCTCGGCATCGAGATCACGAACCGCAACGGGATGCTGACCATCGTCTCGCCCATCGAGGACACCCCCGCCTATCGTGCCGGTCTCAAGTCGGGCGACCAGATCATGAAGATCGACGGGGAGTTCACCAAGGACCTGACCCTCGTCGATGCGGTCAAGAAGATGCGCGGTGCGAAGGACACCAAGGTGACCCTCACGCTCAAGCGCGAGGACCGGCCGGAGCTCTTCGACGTGACGCTGACCCGGGAGATCATCAAGATCCGGAGCGTCAAATCGAAGATGCTGGACCCGGGCTACGGCTACGTGCGGGTCACCCAGTTCCAGGAGCGCACCGACGACGACCTCGAGCGCGCGCTCAAGACGCTCGACAAGGAGGCCGGGGGGGTGCAGGGGCTCGTGCTCGACCTGCGCAACGATCCCGGGGGGCTGCTCACGCAAGCGGTCAAGGTGGCCGACCTGTTCCTCGACTCGGGCCTGATCGTCTACACCGACGGACGCCTGGAGAACCAGCGGCAGAAGTACTTCGCGCACAAGCCCGGGACGTGGTCCGACTTCCCGATGGTCGTGCTGGTGAACGGCGGGAGCGCGAGCGCGTCGGAGATCGTCGCGGGCGCGCTGCAGGATCACAAGCGCGCACTCGTGCTCGGGACCACGACCTTCGGGAAGGGCTCCGTGCAGACCATCCTCCCGCTGGATGACAACTCGGCCCTGCGCCTCACGACGGCGCGCTACTACACGCCGAACGGCCGCTCGATCCAGGCGACGGGGATCGTGCCCGACATCGTGATGGATCAGAGCCCGCTGCTCGCCAAGGCCGACAAGACCGGCCTGCTTCGCGAAGCAAACCTGCCCCGCCACCTGGAGTCCCGGAACCGTGGGGCGCAGAAGGACAAGGAGAAGGACCGGGACCTGGAGGACGTGACGCCCGCCCCCGGGCAGCCGTCCCCCGACATCTCGAACATCAAGGAAGGCGAGCTCGGGTCCGATCCGCAGCTCGACCACGCGCTCGAGCTGCTGAAGAGCTGGCAGGTCTTCAAGACATTCGTCGCCCGGCGCGAAGGGTAGGGCGGATCCGCATGCGGCGCGCGGAGGCGGGGACGAAGCGGCGCCTCGACTCCCGCATCCTCGCCCCGGAACCGAGCGCGCGGCAGAGGTGGCGCTGATGCTGCGCGCGGGCGCCGCGGCGCGCATCCTGACCGTGAGCGAGCTCGCCGGCCGCGTGCGCGATACCCTCGAGGGCGGCATCGGCACGGTGTGGGTGGCGGGGGAGATCTCGAACTGCCGTCCCCAGCCGTCGGGGCACCTCTACTTCACGCTCAAGGACGACCGCGCCCAGCTCGCCGCGGTCATGTTCCGGAGCGCGGCGCAGGTGCTCGCCTTCCGCCCCACCGACGGGATGGACGTGGTGCTGCACGCGCGCGCGAGTCTCTACCCGCAGCGCGGCGCTCTCCAGCTCTACGTCGAGGCGATGGAGCCGCGCGGGCGCGGCGCCCTCCAGCTGGCCTTCGAGCAGCTGAAGGCCCGCCTCGAGAAGGAAGGTCTGTTCGCGCCGGATCGCAAGCGGGTGCTGCCCCGCTTCCCGCGTACGATCGGCATCGTGACCGCGCCGGGGGGCGCCGTGATCCACGACATGCGCACCATCCTGCAGGCACGCTGGCCGAGCGCGCGGGTGATCGTGCGCCCCGTCCGGGTCCAGGGGCCGGGGGCCGCGCGGGAGATCGTGGCCGGGATCCAGGACCTGAATCGGCTGGGTGGTGTGGACGTCATGATCGTCGGGCGGGGCGGCGGCACCCTCGAGGACCTGTGGGCTTTCAACGAGGAGGTGGTGGCGCGGGCGATCGTCGCCTCCGTCGTGCCGGTCGTGTCGGCGGTCGGTCACGAGGTGGACTTCACCATCGCCGACTTCGTCGCCGACGTCCGCGCCCCCACACCCACGGCGGCGGCGGCGCTGATCGTGCCTGACCGGGAGGAGGTCGCGGCGAGCCTGGCGCGAGCCGTTCCGACGCTCGAGAGCGCGCTCCGGAGCCGCATGGCTCGGGCGCGCGAGCGGCTCGGGTTCCTGCGGCGTGCGCTCGGCGATCCCGAGCGTCGCGTCGCGCAGCTCGGCGTCCGCATCGAGGATCTGGCGTCGCGCAGCCGGCAGGCCCTCCTGCGACGGATGGCGTGGGAGGAGCGGGAGATCGCCTCCCTGGCGACCCGCCTCGAGCGGAGCGGCCCGACGCCGTCGGTGCGGCGCGCGGCGGAGCGTCTCGACGCCGCGGCTGGCCGGCTGCGCTTCGCGCTCGCCGTGCGCGTCCGTCACGCCCGCGCCGGGCTCGAGCAGGAGACGGCACGGCTCGACGCGCTGTCGCCGCTCGCCTGCCTGGCGCGCGGCTACGCCATCGTGCGCCACGGCGCCGCCGGCGGGCCCATCGTGCGCGATGCCACCGCGCTCGCGCCGGGCGACACGATTGTGGTCGGCTTCGCTCGCGGCCGGGCGCGCGCGCACATCGACGCCACGGAGGAGTGATGGCAGAGACGGAAGCCCCCGCGCGCTTCGAGGAGGCGCTCGCCGAGCTCGAAGGGATCGTCCAGCGGCTCGAGAAGGGCGAGCTGGCGCTCGAGGACTCGCTGGCGGTCTTCGAGCGCGGCATTGCCCTCGTGCGGCAGCTCTCGCAGCGGCTGGTGGAGGTCGAGCAGCGTGTCGAGCTGCTGCTCAAGTCCGACGCCGGCAAGCTCCTCCTCCGACCCATGCCCGAGAACGCCGACTGACGACATGGACGTGACGCGCTACCTGGCCACCCGGGGAGCGCTCGTCGAGCGGGCACTCACGGCGCTGCTCCCCGCCACTCGGACGCGGCTCCGCCAGGCGATCCGCTACAGCCTCCTCGCCGGCGGTAAGCGCATCCGACCCATCCTGACGCTGGCGGCCGCGGAGGTGGCCGGCGCGCCCGCCCGTCTGGCGCTGCCCTTCGCGTGCGCGCTCGAGATGGTCCACACCTACTCGCTCGTGCACGACGACCTACCCGCGATGGACGACGACGACCTCCGCCGCGGCCGGCCGACCAGCCATCGCGTCTACGGCGAGGGCCTTGCCATCCTGGTGGGCGACGCCCTGCTCACCGAGGCGTTCCGCGTGATGGCAGGTGCGCGAGCCATTCCGGCCGCCCGCAGGGTCGCGGCCGTCGCCGAGGTCGCGTCGGCCGCCGGCGAGCAGGGGATGGTCGGCGGACAGGCCCTCGACCTGGCCGCGGAGGGCCAGCGCACGAGCGTCGCTCGCCTCGAGGGGATCCATCGGCGCAAGACCGGCGCCCTCCTGCGCGTCGCCGTACGCGTCGGCGCCCTGGTGGGCGGCGCCAACGCCTCCACGCTCCGCCGACTCACGACCTACGGCGAGCACGTCGGCCTGGCCTTCCAGATCGTCGACGACATCCTCGACGCCGCCGAAGCACACACTGCCGACGGCCGCACCGACCAGGCGCTCGCCAAAGCCACCTATCCCGCCATCCTCGGCCTCGATGGCGCCCGCCACAGCGCCGTGCGCGAACACAAGGCCGCCCTGTCTGCGCTCCGCACCTTAGGCGCCAAAGCCGAACCTCTCCGTGCCATAGCCACGCACATCGTGACAAGGGCCGAGCTGCAGACTCCGCCTGCCTCCGGCGCTGCGGGGCGCGGCTTCGCCGCGCCCCGCACCCCCCGAGCGCGCCCCAGCGCGCGAGCATTAACAAGGGAGCCGCCCGCGTGAGCG
>DATILR010000277.1:0-1706 GCA_035476275.1 Binatus sp. (SeqCode)
GGCAACGCGGCGGGGTCGTGCTGCGGGAAGGCGCACGAGAGGACGCGCGCGCCCCGCGAACACGGGAACGCGGACGTGACCTCGACGTGGCTCTTGCCGGGCAGGTTCAGGACGGCGAGCTTCACCGTCCCGGGTGGCGCCGCTTCGGCCATCGTGTCACGCAGCAGGCGGCGGAGACGCCGGTAGAGCCGCGCACCGGGGAGTGGCAGGAAGACCGGTTCCGAGACCCCGAGTCGGACGTCGAGACCCAGGGACTTGAGGGCCGGCAACTCGACCTTCAGGGCGCGGGCGAGCGCGCAGTGTAGACAGGCGCGGTTCATGCGGCTCTCGCGAACAGGAGTGCTGCATTTGTACCGCCAAATCCAAAGGAATTCGAGAGGGCACGGCTGAGCCGGGCGGGGCGCGCCCGACCCGCGACATAGTCCAGATCGCACTCCGGATCGGGCTCCTCCAGGTTGATGGTGGGCGGCAGGACCTGCTCACGAAGGGCCAGGACGGTGTAGATCGCTTCCACCGCCCCTGCCGCACCGAGCAGATGACCCGTCATCGACTTGGTGGCGCTCACCGCCAGCCGGCGGGCGTGCACACCGAAGACCGCGTGGAGCGCGCGGGTCTCGGCGACGTCCCCCTGCTTGGTCGACGTGCCGTGCGCGTTCACGTGCTCGACGGCGTCGGGCGACACGGCAGCTTCGGCGAGCGCAGCCCGCATGGCGCGCTGCGCGCCGAGCCCGTCCGCCGGGGGCTGGGTGATGTGATGAGCGTCGGCGCTCGCGCCGTAGCCGATCACCTCGGCGTACACCGGGGCGCCCCGCCGGCGCGCGATCTCCTCGGCCTCGAGGACGAGCACGCCGGCGCCCTCGGCGAGGACGAACCCCGAGCGCCGGGCGTCGAACGGCCGCGACGCCGTCTCGGGCGGTCCGTCCCAGCGGGTGAGCGCGCGCATGACGCCGAAGCCGGCGAGCGCCGTGGGCGTGATCACCGCCTCGGCGCCGCCCGCGAGCACGACGTCCTGCCGGCCGGCACGGATCATCTCGAACGCCTCACCGATCGCGTGCGCGCCCGAGGCGCAGGCGGTGGTCGTGGCCAGGTTCACACCGCGGGCGCCCACGTGGATGGCGATCTGTCCCGGCGCGAGATTCCCGATGACCGCGGGAATGAAGAACGGAGAGACCTTGCGCGGCCCGCCGGTCGTGAGCGCCTCGTGATTCCGCTCGATACCGGGGAGCCCGCCGATCCCGACCCCCATCACGACGCCGACGCGATCGGCGATCGTCTCGTCCACGGTGAGGCGGGCGTCGCGAACCGCCTCGGTGGCCGCGGCGAGCGCGTAGAGGATGAAGAGATCCATCCGACCCTGCTCGCGGGGCGCGACCCAGTCCTCGGCCCGGAAGCCACGCACCTCCCCCGCAATCCGCCACGGCGTGCCGTCCGCGTCGAAGCGCGTGATCGGACCGATGCCCGAGCGGCCAGCCCGGAGCGCCTCCCAGTTGGCGGGCACACCCACTCCCAGCGGCGTGACCATGCCGAGGCCCGTGACGACCACCCGCCGCATCAGCCCCAGCGCAGGATCGCCGCGCCCCAGGTGAGGCCCGCGCCCGCGGTCGTGAGCCCGAGAACGTCACCCTCGTGGAGGTGACCCGCGGCGCAGGCCTCGGCGAGGGCGATCGGAATCGAGGCGGCCCCGGTATTGCCGTAGCGTTCGAGAT
>DATILR010000278.1:0-2443 GCA_035476275.1 Binatus sp. (SeqCode)
GCTCCGTCCGCTCACCCGCCGGATCACCTCGCCCACCAGGAAGCCGTAGGTGATGATGTGGTAGCCGAAGCGTGTCCCCGGCGCCCACCACGGCGTCTCGGCGGCGAGCGCGGCCGTCATGACCGGCCAGTCGAGCAGCGCCCCGGGCGGTAGCTGCGTGCGCACCGCCGGCAGGCCCACGCGGTGGCTCAGGAGATGGTGGACCGGAACTGCGCCCTTCCCCGCCGCCGCGAACTCGGGCCAGTAGCGCGCCACCGGCGCGTCGAGGTCGAGCAGGCCACGGTCCGCGAGGAGATGCGCCGCCAGCGCGACGATCCCCTTGGTGGTCGAGTAGACGTGGACCAGCGTGTCGTGCCGCCAAGGGCGCGTCCGTCCGATGTCGGCGTGACCACCCCAGAGATCCACGACCGTCTGCCCGTCGAGCACCACCGCCACGCCGGCGCCGAGCTCGTCGTGCATGGCGAAGTTGTCGGCGAAGGCCTCGCGCACGCGCGCGAAGCGCTCGTCGCACGTCCCCTCGATGGCCGGGATCTGGCCCATGGTCTAGCGCCTCCTTCCCGCGGCCTCCCCTCTAGCCCAGCCGTGCAGGCGGGTCCACGCGGGGAACGAATGCCAGATGACGCATGACAGGACGGCACGCCGCGGGAGTTCGCCGTCCGGAACGTCTCGTCGGTGACGGCTCGTGAACACTCCTGAACACGGGGAAGCGCTCGCTCTGCCGCCTGCACGCGCGACCGCACTGTCTTGCCGCACGCGGAGGGTAGCCACGGGCGTGAGCCGACGAGAAAAAAGTCAGGAGCCGAGCGCTACGAGAGCGGTGATGTCGCGGGCTCTCGCCGGGGAGCACGGCATCCGAAAGAGCTTCAGGGGCCTGGCGACATCCATCGGACCGTGGCTTTCGCGCCGTGCGCGGCCAGCGAGGCGTCGGGCGCGTCATCACGTGAGCGCCGGATCGTCGGCATGCGAGCTGCTTCCGCTGTTCGGGGAAGCGAGAGGCCCACGGCGGGGAGCGAACGCATGGACCATGACGACAGCCAGCACACGGGCCGGGGTGCCCTGCCAGGGATGGGGGTGGCGACAGGTGGCGTGGGGTGCACTCCGGCCCGTGTGCGGGATCACGCAGACGAGGCAGCATGATCGAGCTCGACGTCGAATCGGGCGCCTCCGCTCAAACGCCGTCGTGCGGCTGTAGCGCGCCGGAGGTGGTCCTCCCCGGCCAGTTCTACGCCACCGTACGCAGCCAGCGCGCCGGCGAACGCGAGCGGCTTCTCATGCTCGCGGTCCTCGAGGACGCCATCACGTGCTACCAGCGCTACGCGCGGGCGCGGGGACCGGCCGGCCGCCAGCTCTTCGAGGACGCGCGCGCGTGGCTCGAGTCGGAGGACCGGAGCGTGCTGTTCTCGTTCGAGAGCATCTGCGACGCCCTCGAGATCAGCCCCGGGTTCGTGCGGCGTCGCCTGCTCGAATGGGAGGCGCGGCGCGCGCCCCTGCCGCGATCCGCGCGCAGCGTGGCCGCGGAGCCCGGCCGCCGCAGCGGGGCGCCCCGCCGGGGCGCGACGCGGGTCATGCGCCACGCGACGGGTCAGGGACGATCCGTCGCCAGTCTGATCGAGCAGGCTTGAGCGATCGGCTCAGTGGAAGGCAGGCACCGGCCCCGGCCCGTCGTCCTGCGTCGTCGCCAATCGGGACACGAGTGGGCCCAGAACATCGGGGTCGACCGGCTTCACGAGGTGCTGATCGAACCCTGCGGCGCGAGCGCGCGCCTTGTCCTCTTCGCGGCCGTACCCGGTCAACGCCACCAGGGCGGGGGTCATCGGTCCGAGCTCACCCCGGATGCGCTGCGCGACGTCGTAGCCGTCCATGCCCGGAAGACCGATGTCGAGCAGGACGATGTCGAAGGTGTTCGACTGGACCGCGGCGAGGGCCGCGAGCCCGTCGTGCGTGATCTGGACCCGGTGGCCGAACAGCTCGAGAACCATGGCGAGGCTGTCCGCGACGTCGATGTTGTCCTCCACCACCAGCACGCGCGCATGGCCCTCCACCGCCGGGGCGGGCGTGGATTCCGCCATCGCGGAGGGAGATGACGTCAGAGCCGGCAGGCGCACCACGAACTCCGCGCCGGTTCCCGGACCGTCGCTGAACGCCGCCACCCGCCCTCCATGCAGCTCGACGAGCTTCCGCACCAGGGTGAGGCCGACCCCGAGGCCGCCCTCGGGGCGATCGAGCGTCCCCTCGGCCTGCGCGAAGAGATCGAACACGCGCGGCAGCAACTCGATCGGGATGCCTCTCCCGTTGTCGCGGACGCGAAGCACGATCTCTTCCCCCTGCTGCTCGCCCACGACGGCGATCTGGCCCCCGCCCGCGGTGTACTTCGCGGCGTTCATCAGGAGGTTGTCGAGCACCTGCGCGAGCCGCGCCGGGTCCGCCTCCACCTGGAGCTCGC
>DATILR010000279.1:0-2861 GCA_035476275.1 Binatus sp. (SeqCode)
ACCCCCGCGATGCTCCTGATTCTCGACCTTCCAGCCTACCCGCGCGGGCTCGCGCGGGAGCTCGCGTCGCACATCACGGCGTTTTCCCTGGGCGGCATGGAACGCCTCGCTGCCGCCGGACGACGGAAATCCCATGCGACCTGATCGCTGGGCCACCGTCACGATGGTTCTCCTCGCCGCCTGCGGCCCGGCCCGGGTCCTGACCCGACCCGACGGCAACGGCGGGTGGAGTCCCGAGCAGCGGCGGGAGGAGCTGGCGGCGCGCGCGACGGCCGCCGGCGTGGATTTCGGTGTCACCGCGCGGCCCCCGGCCACGGAGCCCACCGCAAGGCCCCCAGGCGGCCCGCTGGATCTCCCCACCGCACTCGCCTTGGCCGCCCATGGCAACCGCCGGATCGGCGAGGCCGAGAAGGATCTCGACGTGGCCGAGGCGCGGTTTCGCGACGCGCGCGGCCGCCTGCTACCCGCCACAACCGGTTCGGGCCGCTACACGCGCTTCACGGACGAGCTCACCACTAACGTCGTGCTACCACCCACCCTGCTGAAAACGCTCGGCGGCAAGGCGCCCACGGTCGTCGTCCGCGCAGAGGATGCCGCCGTCTTCAACGGCACGGTTACGGTGCCGCTCGACGTGACCGGAGAGATCCTGCACGTCCTCCGCGCCGCGCAGGCGGGCTACCGGGGCGAGCGGGCACGCCTGTGGGCGACCACGCTCGAGCAGCAGCTGGTCGTGATTCGCAGCTACTTCGACCTGCTCGAGGCGGGACGCCTGCGCGACGTGACCGAGCAGACGCTCGCCTCCGAGCGCCAGCAGCTCGCCAACGCGCAGAGCCGCTTCGACAACGGCCGCCTCACCAAGAACGAGCTTCTGGTGGTCCAGGTCGCCGTTCGCAACTCCGAGCAGCGGCTTCTCCAGCGCGATCTCGCCATCGATCAGGCGCGCTGGTCGCTCAACCAGGCCGTCGGTCTCGCGGTGAATGCCCCGACCGCGGTCATGGACGTGGCCACGCGGCCGGACATCCCCGCGACCGACGAGGCGCTCCGTCAGGCCTACGCGACCAATCCGGCACTCGCCGCGCTGCTCGAGGAGCAGCAGCGGGTCGAGGATACCGCGACGGCGCTCAAACGGAGCCGCTTCCCTCGCCTCTCGGCGGGCGGAGCGGTCGACTACACCACCTCGGACATCGTCCAGCCACAGCGGCTAGGATCGGGCTTCGTGGGATTCACCTGGGACCTCGGCACCGACACCCGGCGCGAGGCGCAGATCGCCGAGGCGCAGGCCACGGTGGAGCGCAATCGGATCGAGATCGAGCGGGCGCTGCGCGAGCTCGAGGCCCTCGTCCGCTCGACGCAGCGGGAGGCCGAGGAGCGCCTGGCGGCGCTCGACGCGGCCGAGGTCGCCGTCGGACAGGCCGACGAGAACCTGCGCATCCGCCGGCAGCAGTTCGACGCCGGCCGCGCCACCAGCGACGACGTGCTCGACGCCGTGGCGATCCTCGCAAACCAGCGGGCGACGCTGGCCACCGCCCTCTACCAGGCTCACACCCGCCGGGCCGAGCTGCAGAGTCTGATGGGCCTACCGCTCGACGCGCTCACCGCCGAGAGGTGAATGGCCATGTCGCGGAAGCTTCTCCTCCCCGTCCTCCTCGTGGTCGTCGCCGTCGGGGCCGTGGCGTGGTACCTCGCGCACGACCGGCGTCCTCCCCACTACACCGGCGTCGTCGAGGGTGAGGAGCGCGTCCTCCGGAGCGAGGTCACGGGACGGGTGCTCGAGGTCGCGTTCGCCGAGGGGGCGTCGGTGTCCGCCGACGCGGTCGTGGCGCGTCTCGACGACGCCGACATCAAGAGCCGGATCGCCTCGAAGGAGTACGAGCTCGCGGTGCTCGACGCCGACATCAAGACACAGGAGGAGCGTGTGCTCCTGGTGGAGAGCACCTGGGGCCGGAACTTGAACGCGCGGCACGCCGACGTGACGCAGGCGGAAGCGGCCGCGACGCTCGCGCGCAAGACCTTCGAGCGTGAGCAGGGCCTGGTGAAGACCGGCGCCAGCACCGCCCAGCTCCTCGACGACCGGCGGGCGGCCATGGTCCAGGCCGCGAGCGGGCTCGAGCGGGCGAAGGAGATGCTGGCGCGCACCGCTGCCGAGGAGCGGAACATCACGCTCGCCCGCAGCGAGCTCGACATGCTGCACGCCAAGCACGACCTGACCGTGGCGCAGCTCGACGAGCTCAGGGTGACCGCCGCGAAGTACACCATCCGCGCGCCGGCGGTCGCCACCGTCGTGCAGACCCAGTTCATCTGGCCGGGCGAGCTGGCGCAGCCGGGCTCCGCGATCCTCTCGGTGCTCGACCCGGCCGACAAGTACGTCCAGGTCTACGTGCCGGCCGCGGACGTCACCCGCTTCCGCGTCGGCCAGCGGGTCGAGATCGAGCTCGACAGCGAGCCCGGCCGGCGCGTCCCGGGCGAGGTGAGCTTCGTCGCCGACACGGCCAACTTCACGCCCGAGAAGATCGAGACGCGGAGCGACCGTCTGGGGCAGGTGTACCGGTCGAAGGTGCGCATCCTGGAGGGCGTCGAGCGCTTCCAGCCCGGCACGGAGGGGAACGTCTATCTGGTCGGAGGCCGCACGTGAGCGAGCCGCTCGTCCAGCTGCGCGGCCTCGAGAAGCGGTACGGCGAGCGCACCGCGCTGCGGAACATCGACCTCACGATCGACGAGTGCCAGATCTTCGGTGTCGTCGGGCCGGACGGGGCGGGGAAGACGACGCTCCTGCGCTCGATCGCGGGCCTCCTAGAGGTGAAGGCACGCGAGGCCCGGGTCCTCGGCCACGATCTCACCGCCGACGTGACCGAGCTGAAGGC
>DATILR010000280.1:0-1821 GCA_035476275.1 Binatus sp. (SeqCode)
TCCCGCATCGATGCGGCGGAGGGCCTGCACCTCGAGCAGGCGGGAGAGAACGAAGCCGGCCTGCTCGAGGGAGAACGGCTTCACGAGGTAGTCGTACGCCCCGCGCCGCATGGCCTCGACGGCATCGGGAACCGTCGCGTACGCGGTCATGAGGATCACGCCGGTGTCGGGATGTCGCCCGCGGATCTCCCGGAGGAGCGCGAGGCCGTCCATGCCCGCCATGCGGACGTCGGAGATGACGACGTCGAATCCGCCGGCCGCCATGGCGGCGAGCGCCTCCAGCGAGTCCTCGGCGACCTCGACCTCGTGGCCGAGCTCGCGGACGTACGCGGCCAGATGGGTCCGGATGCCTCTATCGTCGTCGACGATGAGCACGCGCGGCATGGCCGTTCAGCTGCGCGGCAGGTCGAGCGTGAAGCGACTTCCGCGGCCGACCTCGCTGTCGAGACGCACGCGCCCGCCATGCGCCTGCACGATGTCGCGAACGATGGCGAGTCCGAGACCGGCGGCCCCGGCCGGCCCGTCCTGGCCCTGCACGTACCGTTCGAAGACCCGCTCGCGCTGCTCGGCGGGAATGCCGGGTCCGTCGTCGGAGACGACCACGTGGACGGTCCCGTTCTCGGCCACGGTCTCCACCGTGACCCGCCCACCCCGCGGCACATAGCGGAGGGCGTTCGTGACCAGGTTCGAGAGCGCCCAGGTGAGCTTGGTCGCGTCGCCCGTGATCGCCAGCTCGCCTCGCGGGACTTTCGTCTCGAGCGTGACGCCGCGCTCGGCCGCCTGGAGCGCGAACACGTCGGCGACCCGGGCGACGACGGCGCGCAGATCGACGGGCTGGCGCTCGAGGGCGATGGTCATGGCGCGCGAGCGCGAGACGTCGAGCAGCCGCTGCGCGACGTCCTCGAGCCGCACGATGTCCCCCTTGACCGCGCCGACGAGCTCGCCCGGCCGGCCCTCGAGGGGCATGAGGGCGCGCTCGAGGAGCTCGACGCCCATCCGCAGCGAGGCGAGCGGCGTGCGGAGCTCGTGCGAGAGCGTGGCCATCAGCTGCTCGCGGCGGGCCTCCTGGTCCCGCAGATGCGTCACGTCCTGGAGGACCAGGATGTGGCCGGCATGCACGCCGGTCCGATCGTGGAAGGGCGTCGGTCGCAGCACGTAGAAATGGTCACGCCCGCGGAGAAACAGCGCCAGCTCCAGACGCTCCCCCTCCCGCTCCGGGTGCGAGAGGAACTCCCGCACCGCGGTCCGGAGCCGGATGTAGTGCGGATGGTCGGTGCCGAGCGCATCGAACGGATGGCCGAGCGCCTCCGAGCGCTCGCAACCGAGGATCGCACAGGCCACGTCGTTCACGTGGACGATCACGCCCGCGCGGTTGAGCACGACGAGCCCGTCCTCGATGCTCTCGATGATGGCCTCGATGACATCGACTCGTGCACGTTCGATGGCCAGCGACGCCTGACCGGCCAGGGCCTCCAGGAGCTGCCGCTGGTCGAGCGAGAGGCGGGCGCCGAGCCGCTCCACCCGGAGCGCGAGGACCCCGACCGGCCCGCGGACGGTGCTGAGCGGGACGTGGAGCCAGTCCCCTCCCGGTAGCGTCTCGGTGCCCCGGCCCGCAGTCTGATCGTGCTCCCAGGCCCAGGTGGCGGTCGCGCGCTCCGAGGCGTCGAGCTCCGCGCCCGCGGGGTGGGTGGCGGACACCATGAGGCGCCCGCCGTCGGGCAGCAGGACGGCGGCGTCGGTCGCCAGCGCCTGCGACACGTGGGTGGCGATCGCCCGGCAGAGCTCGTCGATCGTCGCGGCGCCGGTGATGGCCCGGCCGAA
>DATILR010000281.1:0-8527 GCA_035476275.1 Binatus sp. (SeqCode)
GCTCCAGGGGCTCGCGATTCGACTCGCCAAGGCGATCAATCGTGTCCTCGACCTGCGCGGCAGGATCTGGGGAGACCGTTATCACGCGCGAGCGCTCGACGCCGCGGGAGGTTCGGAATGCGCTGGTGTACGTGCTGCAGAACTGGAAGAAGCATCTCTCGCGCGTGCGAGGGATCGACTCGCGATCGTCTGGTCCCTGGTTCGTCGGTTGGGCGAGCTCGGTTCGCCGGGTGATGGGCAGTGCGCCGGTCGTCGCGCCGCAAACGTGGCTGGCGGCGGTCGGGTGGCGGCGCTTGGGGCTAATCCGTCCCGAGGACGAGCCTTCTTCCACCCGTCCGGCCCGACGCTGGCGCCAGAAACACTGACACGCCGCAGTGGCTCGCCCGCCACCTAGTGCTGCTCCAAGTGGATCCAGCTAGGACTGTCTGCTACGCTGGCAGCCCCGAGGAGGGGTGGCATGGCGAGAGTAGGCAGCGGCAAGCGGGATCGCGTCCAGCTACGGGCGCTGACGGCGAGAAACAGCTGCTCGCTCGGAAGCTGAAGGACTTGTCTTGACCTGCGCGCTTCCACCGCCGGTACCAGATCGTTGCGGCCGGGCGGGGCGCGCCGCTCGTTTCCGCGGTGACGGCCAAAGGCGGTTGCCACTGGACGGTCGTGTACGTCGGCACCGGCAGCGCAGCCGACTCGGACATCCCATCACCCGCATGCACCTGCCTATATCCATCGACTTGGAGCAACAGTAGCTGCCATTCATGCGCGAGGAAGTGAGGACGGGGCCGCGCTCACCCGATGATCGGGCGTTCCTCGGCAATCCAGAGCGGCGACCGCGCAAGATCGATGAAGCGGCGCTCGTCCTCGAGGAGCGCGGCTCCCGCTTGCTGCCCTTCCGGTGTGGCGATCGCCGCGGCGAGGTCGTCGCGGCTCTCCCACCAGAGCTCCGCGACCCCGTCGTAGGCGTCGGGCCCTCCCCGGGTTCCCTGCAGCGCCGCGTTCAGCGCGTCGTCCAGGGTGTGGAGCTGTACGTAGCGTCTGATGCGCAGGGTCGCGGCGTGGCGGCGGACGAGCGGGCCGTGCGTCTCGCGCCAGTAGCGGTGGAAGTCGGAACGCGACAGGTGGGAGGCGCGACGGAGGCAGAAGACGAGCTTCACCATGGCATTTCCCCCGCCCCGACATGCGCACGAACGGGGCCGGAGGTGAAGCCGGCCGCGGCCTTGAACTCCCCGGTGCGCCCGGCGTAGCGTCGCACCCCATGGCGGATGACCTCGCCCGGCTGGACGCGACTGCACAGGCCGAGCTCGTACGCCGCGGTGACGCGTCACCGCGCGAGCTGGTCGACGCGGCGATCGCGCGGATCGAGAAGACGAACCCGCGCCTGAACGCCGTCATCACCCCGCTCTTCGACAAGGCACGGGCGGCGGCATCCTCAACCGCGCTGCCGGGTGGCCCGTTCCGCGGCGTCCCCTTCCTGCTGAAGGATCTCGTCGCACACTCGGCCGGCGATCCCTATCACGCCGGGATGCGGCTGCTGCGGGACCTCCGCTGGGTGGAGCCGCACGATACCTACCTCGCGGCCCGCTTCCGGGCCGCGGGCTTCGTCTTCCTCGGCAAAACGAACGTCCCCGAGCTCGGTCCGCTGCCCACCACCGAGCCCGAGGCGTATGGCCCGACGCGGAACCCCTGGGACACGACGCGCTCGCCCGGCGGATCGAGCGGCGGGTCGGCGGCTGCGGTGGCCTCGGGGATGGTTCCCGTCGCGCACGCCAACGATGGCGGCGGCTCGATCCGCATCCCGGCGAGCGCGTGCGGGCTGGTCGGCCTGAAGCCGTCACGCGGGCGCACGTCCCTCGGTCCGGACGCCGGTGCCGTCTGGGAGGGAATGGCGATCGAGCACGTCGTCTCGCGATCGGTGCGGGACACCGCTGCCGTGCTGGACGCGGTTGCGGGCTACATGCCGGGCGATCCGTACACTGCTCCGCCGCCGGCGCGGTCGTTTCGCGCGGAGGTCGGTGCCGATCCCGGGAGGCTCCGCGTGGGACTCCTCACCCGCGCCCCCGCCAATGCCGTCGAGGTGCACCCCGAGTGCGTCCGCGGGGCCCGCATGGCGGCAAGCCTCCTCGAATCGCTCGGTCATCGGGTGGAGGAGGCACATCCCCCCGCGCTCGACGAGGAAGAGACGGGCCTCGCCGTGATGACCGTCATCTCCACGTGGATCGCACGCGACCTCGCGTTCTGGAGCGAGCGGACTGGACGGCCGATCGGCGCGCGGGACGTCGAGGCGATGATCTGGTCCGTCGCGGAGCAAGGTCGTTCCGTCACCGGCCTGCAGTACGTCCGTGCCGCGGAGCACCTGCAGGGGTATGCCCGACGCGTGATGCACTGGTGGGAAGACGGCTTCGATCTCCTCGTCACCCCGACGCTGCCCGAGCCGCCGCCGACGCTGGGGCAGTTCGCGGCCACACCCGACGACCCCCAGCACGGATTTCTCCGCGGTGGGGCGTTCGTCACCTTCACCCTCCCCTTCAACGTGAGCGGGCAGCCCGCCGTCTCGATCCCACTCCACTGGAGTCCCGATGGACTCCCCATCGGCGTCCAGTTCGTGGCACCCTACGCCAGGGAGGACCTGCTCATCCGCATCGCCGCGCAGCTCGAAGCGGCACAGCCGTGGAGCACCCGCCACCCCGAGGTCCACGCGTAATCCGCCCGCCATCGGCAACCGTCCGCTCTCTCCGTCCTTCTGCCCCTCAGCGGAGCACGTCCTGGGTCGACGTGAGAAGAACGCAGGTGCAGCCGGTTTCGCTCCAGACGCGATGATCGGCGCTCCCAGCCTCGGCCCGGATGTAGTCGCCGGGATGGAGTTTCCTGTCGTCGATCACCAGCTCCCCGTGCAGCAGATGCAGCTCTTCGACTGCCGCATGGCGGTGGGACGGATAGTGGGCTCCCGGCGCCAGCCGTACCAGCATGCTGACGCGGTGTTTCTCCGCATCCGTCGCGAGGAGCCTACAGGAGATGCCCGGCGCTACCTCTTCCCATTCCGATTCCGTCCACCGTTGTGGCGCCGGCGGGAGCGGGTCCTGGCCCGTCTCCGCTGCGATTCGTTGCGCCAGGCGGTCCCATAGAGGTGCGGGTGGGCGCAGCACATCGGTCGGCCACGACACGAAGGAGCGGATGATCGGCCGAAGAGCGTCCAGTTCCCGCCGGCAGTCCGCGCACGCGGCGATGTGACTCTCCACGGTGGCAACTTCGGCGGAGGGGAGTGCCTGCAAAGCATACAGGAATACGCCTTCGACGTGCTCCTGATCGTGGTTGCCTGACGGACTCATCGGCCCTTCGCCGCCCCGGTCAGGGCCTGCCGGAGCTTTCCCAGTCCGGAGCGGACTCGGGTCTTGACGGTCCCGAGCGGCTCATCCAGCCGGGTCGCCACTTCGCGATACGTCAGTTCGGAGAAGAACGCCGCTTCGATGGCCTGCCGCTCTCCCGGCGTGAGGATTTCCAGGGCCTTGCGAAGAACGCGGCCTTGCTCCCGGACGTCCAGGATATCCTGGGGGTCATCCGGCGCGGGCGCGGCCGGCAGGCCGTCGGCATGACTACCGCCGCGTTTCTTCCGCTGTTCGAACCGCAGCCGGTCGATCGCCCTGGAACGCGCTTGATTCATGATCCATCCGACGACTGATCCGCCCGCAGGATCGTACGTCGATGCCCTTCGCCAGACGTCGTGGAACACGTCGAGCGTCAGCTCTTCAGCGGTTCCGGCATTGTTCGTGATCCGCACGATCAGGGTGAAAACCAGCCGATGCGCCCGTTCGAACAGCACATACAGTGCTTGCTGGTCGCCTCCCGCGATCGACTGGACAAGCCCGGCCCAGTGCTTCTCGGAAACGCGTTCCTTCCCCTCGTCCGCGTAGAGCAGATCGCCCAGCGTGCTCGTCTCGCAGTCACGCTGGTCCCCGTCCGCCCGTCTTCCCGGACCCACGCGCAAAAAGATGCCGTCATTGTCGTTTCACCGTCAAGGCAGGGGACAGCAACGCATCGATCACCCCTACCAGCTCCCCCGGATCGACCGGCTTCACGACGACGGCCTGGAAACCGGCCGCGAGGAAGGCCTGACGCTCGCGATCGCGCGCGAACCCGGTAAACGCCACGGCGGGGGCATCGGCTCCGCGGATGGCTCGGATCCGTTTGAGGCACTCCACGCCGTCGATCGGCCCCATGCCGATGTCCAGCACCAGCACATCCGGCTTGACGGCTTCGACCGCCTTCAGGGCCTCCGTGGGAGACGCGTATCCGAAGACTTCGTATTTCTCACCGAGGATCACCGAGAGCGCCTCGAGGCTGTCCTGGTGGTCCTCGACGAGGACCAGCCGGGCGGGGGTCCTGACATTGCCCACGGTCCGTAAAACGTCAAAACCGGTCTCGCGGATTTGCGGACGCACGCACGCCTCCACGAGGTGCGCGGCCGCTCCGAGGTGCGGTCAAGACGCCGGGCGGCCCCCGCGCGAACTCCTCCGAACTCGCGCCGCTACGTCTCGCCCCAGGCGAGCTGCGCCTGGGCGGGGATGCGGAAGACGTCGCCGGTGCGGAACCGCGCGATGCCATCGGCCACGGCACGGAACACCTGGGCACGCTCACCTTCGCTTCGCCCCGCGAGGAGCGGCGCCACCGGCCCCGCCATGTCGGTCAGCATCGCCCAGAACTCGGTGGCGTCACGGGCGAACTGCGAGAGCTGCACCCGCTCCTGCTGGACGTGGGTGAAACCCGCCGCCCGCAGTCGATCGGCCAGTGCACCGTCGGGTGAGAGGTGGAAGAGCCCGGGCGCTCTCGGGTCGGGCGGGGGAAGCGGAGCGGCCGAGGCGAGCGCCTCCATCGGGATCGTGATCCAGGGATTCGCCTCGGGGGGCGCCCAGGCGGTGACGGCAATCCGCCCACCGGGTGCGAGCGCCGCGCGTAGCTGCGCCAGCACCGTACCGACGTCGGCCAGGTAGATGACGCTCCAGCGCGCGAGCACGGCGTCGTAGGCGGCGGCGGGCAGGTCGATCGTCGTGACGTCACCGGCGCGGAACTCGACGTGCGAGAGACCGAGCGCCGTCGCGCGCTCGCGGGCGGTCGTGATCATGTCCTCGACCAGATCGATGCCGAGCACCCGGCCGTGGGGACCGACCAGCACCGCCACCTGGAGCGTCGGGTCGCCGATGCCGCAGCCGACGTCGAGCACGCGCTTCCCGTCGCCGATCTGCGCGACGGCCGCCATGCGGAGCGCCACCGGCCAGGTGAACGACTGGAACAGCGGCTCCCAGCGCCGCCATCCGCCTGCCACCGCGCGCCACTCGTCGCGCACCCGATCGTGCTCTCTGCTCATTCTCCCACTCCCGGCACCAGGTCGGGGATGCCGCTCCAGGCGGTGAGACCGCCGTCGACCACCAGCGTCGTCCCGGTGATGTACGAGGCGGCGTCGGAGGCGAGGAAGAGGATCGCGCGCGCGACCTCCTCGGCGCGACCGAAGCGCCCGAGCGGCACCGCGGCCCGCACCGCCGCCTCGCGCGCGGGGACGCGCCCGAGGGCGCGCCGGAGCGCCGGCGTGTCGATCAGCCCGGGGCAGACGGCATTCACGCGCACGCCGGCGGCGGCGAGCTCGAGTGCGGCGGAGCGGGTGAGGTTGATCACCCCGGCCTTGGCCGCATTGTACGCGGACAGGCCACGGTCGCCCCGCAGCCCCGAGACCGACGCGACGTTGACGATCACCCCGCCGCCCACTTGCCGCATCGCGAGCACTGCCGCACGGAGGCCGGTGAAGACCCCGGTGAGGGTCACGTCGAGGGTGCGCGTCCATTCGCCCAGGCCGAGGCTCGGGATCGAGCCGAACGCGGTCGCGAAGGCGCTGGCGACCAGGATGTCCAGCCGGCCGAGCCGACGCGCCGTCTCGCCGATCGCAAGCTCGAGCTGGGTATCGATGCCCACGTCGACGGCGTCGAAGTGGCCGTCGATCTCCTTCGCCACCTGCGCCCCACGCTCCCGGTCGCAGTCGGCGACGACCACGCGCGCCCCTTCCGCCGCGAGGGCACGAGCAGTCGCCTCGCCGATGCCCGAGGCTCCCCCGGTCACCAGCGCGACTCGCCCGGCGAAGCGGCGCTCCATCCCCGTCCTGCTTAGCATCGCCCCGGCCCCGGGGAAATCATCCGATCACCTCGGCCGATCACCTCGGCCTTGCGGCGGCCGGCGGCGCACGGTAACGAGCGGGCCATGCCCTTCCTGTCGCACGCGGGGGTCTCGCTGCGCTACGATCGGGCCGGCAGCGGCCCCGCGGTGCTCTTCATCCACGGCTGGACCTGCAACCGTACCTTCTGGGAGCGGCAGCTGCAGGCGTTGCGCGACCGGCACACCGTGATCGCCGTCGACCTGCGCGGCCACGGCGAGTCGTCGCGACCGCGCGCCGGCTACACGCTCGGCGCGATCGTCGACGACCTCGAACACCTCGTGCGGGCGCTCGGCGTCCCCCGCATCGCCGTGGTGGGCTGGTCGATGGGAGGGATCGTCGCGCAGGAGCTGGCGCTCCGCCTCGGGGAGCGGGTGAGCAGCCTGGCCCTCGTCTGTACCCTGGCAGGCGGCGTGCTCGATCCCAAGAACCCGCGCGGGCAGCCCGAGCGGGCCAACGAGATGAAGGCGGCGATCGCCGGCGACTTCCGCAGCTTCATCCGCGGCTTCGCCGCCCTGCTCTTCAAGGCCGGGAGCGACTCCCCCCTCTTCCCGTGGGCCGTCGGCCAGATGCAGAAGACTCCCGCGCACGTGGCCGCCGCCTGCTTCGACACCCTGCTCGCCGCGGACCTACGCAAGCGGTTGAAGACCCTCAAGGTGCCGACCCTCGTGCTGCACGGTCGTCACGATGCGATCACTCCGCTCGCCGACGGCGAGTACCTCGCGGAGCACATCCCCGCCGCCCGCCTCATCACCTTCGAGGAGAGCGGCCACGCGCCCTTCCTCGAGGAACCCGAAGCCTTCAACACCGCCCTCACCGAGCTGAGCTGAGCTGAGCTGAGCTGAGCTGAGCTGAAATGCGGTCGCTCGCGGCGGATCCCCCCGCTTCCCGCGCGCTCTACCGCAGCCGATCGGGCTTCACTCGACGAGGCGCCCGATGCGCTCCCAGCGCACCCAGCGGTCGGGCCCGTCCCACGACCAGTAGAGGATGAGGGCCTCGCCCTTGATGTCGGCGATCGGCACGGGGCCCCAGAAGCGCGAATCGTAGCTCTGGTCGCGGTTGTCGCCCATCACGAATACGCTCCCGGGCGGGACGACGAGGGGGCCGAAGTTGTCGCCCGCCCCGCCGCGGGCGTTGCTGAAGGTGGCGTGCGGGTCGTCCCACGGCTTTCCGTCGATGAAGACCTGCTTGCTGCGCACCTCGACCGTCTGCCCCTCGACCGCGATCACGCGCTTGATGAAGTCCTTGGAACGGTCCTTCGGCCAGATGAAGACGATCACGTCGCCCGGCTTGGGCTTGCGCAGCCCGGGCAGGCGGCCGAGCGACAGCTGGGTCAGCGGGATCTCCAGGCGGGGGCCGTAGATGAACTTGTTGACCAGGATGTGGTCCCCCACCTGCAGGGTCGGCAGCATCGACCCGGAGGGGATCTTGAACGCCTGTACGACGAAGGTGCGAATGACGAGCGCCAGCAGCAACGCCACACCGAGCGCCTCCGCGTACTCGCGGACGGTGGACTTCGGCTTGGCCGCCGTTCGCACCGGGACCGGTGCCGCGTCGGGACCCCGGGGATCGGGCCTAGGCATGGGATGGCATGATAGACGAGCGCCTGCTCAGCCGCCACTCTTCAGCACGGCGAGGAAGGCCTCCTGCGGGATCTCTACGCGTCCGACCTGCTTCATCCGCTTCTTCCCTTCCTTCTGGCGCTCGAGGAGCTTCCGCTTGCGGGTGATGTCGCCCCCGTAGCACTTCGCGGTCACGTTCTTGCGGAGCGCTTTCACGCTCTCGCGTGCGATCACCTTGGCGCCGATCGCGGCCTGGATGACCACTTCGAACATCTGCCGCGGGATGAGCCCTCGCAGGCGCTGGGTCAGGTCCCGGCCCCGCAGATACGCCTGCTCCCGGTGCACGATGACCGAAAGGGCATCCACGATGTCCCCGTTGATGAGGATGTCGAGCTTCACCAGCTCCGACGCCCGGAAATCGAGGTACTCGTAGTCCATGGAGGCGTAGCCGCGCGTCATGGACTTGAGCTTGTCGTAGAAGTCCATGACGATCTCGGCGAGCGGCAGCTCGTAGACGAGCATCACGCGGGTCTCACCCAGATAACGGAGCTCCGTCTGCTTCCCCCGCCGCTCCTCGCAGAGTGCCAGCACGTTGCCGACGAACTCGACCGGCAGATGGACGGTGGCGCGGATGTAAGGCTCCTCGATGTGGTCGATCTGGAGCGGCGGCGGGAGCTTGGCCGGGCTGTCGATCACCATTGCCTCGCCGTCGCGCTTGACCACGCGGTAGGCGACGGTGGGGGCGGTCGTGATGAGCGAGAGGGCGAACTCGCGCTCG
>DATILR010000282.1:0-8949 GCA_035476275.1 Binatus sp. (SeqCode)
GTTGAGCGCGATGACGCCGTCGAGCTGGCTCACCCGTACCGCCTGTCCCGGCGCGCCGCGATGCCGCGCGAAGAGTGCACCCACGACGCCCACCGCGGCGAGCATGCCGGTCATGTAGGAGACCATCGGCGTGACGATCCAAACCGGACGCCCGGCCCACGACCATTGCATCGCCTGCACACCCGTCATGGCGGCGACCAGGGGCTCCTCGGGAGGGAGGCCGCCCGGCGCTCCCAGGTCACCCCAGGTGGTGACGCGGCAGGCGACGAGCCCGTCGGTCCCCTCGACGATGGGCCCGGCCTCGTCCGTTACCGTCACGTCCGCGCTGCGCACGCAGGCGTGCCAGCAGGTGGCGTCGACGGAGCGCTTGCCCCGGTGGAGGACGCGGTTGGCGAGCGTAGGACAGGCGGCCGGCGTTTCGATGGTCACGACGTCGGCGCCGAGCGACGCGAGGAGGAATCCCGCGAACGTGCCGGCGAGCCCCTCCGTCCACTCGACCACGTGGATACCTGCGAGCGGCGGCGCTGCTGCGGTCATCAGTGCGTGCGCCGGTCGACCATCGCTCCGGCATAGCGCGGCGGCCCGGCGTCCTCGGGGATCTCGGCCTCAGCGACCAGCGCGACGCCGAGGTCGAGCAGCACGGTTTCCTTGAGACGGCGCGCGAGACGGCCGACGAGGTCCGTGGGTGCCTCGCGCACGAGACCGGCGCGTAGCGTCGCGCGCTCGTAGCGCTCGCCCGGGGGATGCTCGATCACCACCTGGAAGCGGCCGAGCTCGGGGAACTCGGCCACCACGCGGGCGACCTGCGCCGCATGCACGAGCACCCCGCGTACCTTCCTGATGGTCCCGACCTGCCCGACGAAGTCGACGCGCGGTGCCGGGTTCCCGCATCCGCAGTCGCCCGCGCGCAGCCGGTACACGTCGCCCGGCGCGTAGCGGACGAGCGGCAACGCACGCCGGCCGAGGTGGGTGGCAACCAGCTCCCCCGTCCCGCCCGGCTCCACGGGCTCACCCGTCGCCAGATCGAGGAATTCGCAGAAGAGGTCACGGGCATGGAGATGCATGCCCGCGTGCAGGCGACACTCCCCCGCGACCGGACCGATCAGCGCTTCGCCACAGTGATCGAAGAGCTCGAGGCCAAACGCGCCCTCGAGCTCGGCGCGGAGCACCTGGGGTAGCGCCTCGGCGGTCGAGAAGCCGAGGCGGTAGTGAAGGTCGCGACGCGGATCCCAGCCGAGCTCGCGCGCCTGATCGGCGAGGCGACCGAGAAAGCTCGGTGTCCCCGCGTACACCGTCGCGCCGAGATCGCGCGCCACCTGGAGCTGGAGCGCGCTCGCCCCGGTCCCACCGTTCAGGACGACGCAGCCGTATTCCTCGAAGGCGCGATGGAGACGGAGGCCGCCCGGCATGACGTGGTACGAGAGCGTCACGTGCGCCACCTCGCCGCGCCGGACACCCATGGCGCCGATCGCCTCGCGCAGGACCGGTGTCCCGCCGGGCTCGTCGGCCAGGCGCGGGATGTACAGCGGGCCGGGCGAGACGTGCACCGCCGCGAGCTCCGAGGGAAACGCGGCGAGGAAATCGCCGAACGGCGGGTGGGCACGCTGCGCCGCGACGAGATCCGCCTTGGCCGTACGGGGTACGCGGGCACGAACGGCGTCGTAGTCGCGCAGCTCGGTCACCCGGAACCCGGCGGCCGCGAAGCGCGCGCGGTAGTGCGGCGAACGCTCCTCGGCGAGGGCGAGCGCCTCGAGGAGCCGCGCGACGTCGGCCGGAGTGGGAGGCCACGACGGCGTCATGCTTCCTCCTCGTGGGGACGGCATGGTACAGGCCGGGCGTGCGCTACGGGATCGCGCTCCCCAACTACGGCGCGCTCGCCGACGCCGACACGCTCACGCACCTCGCCCGTCGCGCCGAGGCGCTCGGTGTCGACTCGATCTGGGTGAGCGATCACCTTCTGGCTCCGACCAGCGTCCGCTCGATCTATCCTTACGACCGCCGACCCGATGCGAAGCCCGGGGACATGGGGGTGATCGAGCACTTCTACGAGCCACTCACCACGCTCGCGTACCTGGCCGGCCACACGAGTCGCATCCGTCTCGGGGTGAGCGCCTACATCGTGCCTTACCGCAATCCGGTGCTCACCGCCAAACAGGTGGCCACCCTGGACGTCCTGTCGGGTGGACGAGTCGTGCTAGCGGTCGGGGTCGGGTGGCTGCGCGAGGAGTTCGACGCCCTGGGGGTGCCGTTCGACCGGCGCGGGCGGCGGACGGACGAATATCTCGCCATCTGCCGCGCTCTCTGGACGGACGACGTAGCGTCCTACGAGGGAACGCTCGCCCGGTTACTGCCCGTCCGGAGTGGGCCGAAACCCCGGCAGAGGCCGCACCCACCCATCTGGGTCGCCGGCAACTCTGCGGCGGCGCGCCGCCGTGCCGCCCGGCTCGGCCAGGGCTGGCACGCGATCGACCTCTCACCCGAAGAGCTGGCGCCGCTGGTCGTGTATCTTCGCCAGCGCGTGCACGCCGCGGGGCGGCAACCCGGAGAGGTCAGCGTGACGCTCCGGAAGGGAATCCTTCCCCTCGCCAGCGCTCCCGAACCACCCCACGCACTCTACGGCCCGCGCGCTACCATCCGGGCGGACGTCGCCGCCTACGAGGCGGCGGGGTGCGACTACCTGGTCCTCAACCTTCGTCGGGCCCCGAGCGCCGCGGCACTCGAACGGTCCCTCGAAGAGGTCGTCGATATCCTGAACTGAGGCTTAGTGGCCGCCGGCGGGGATTGTGAAGCCGTAGATCCCCTCCGACCTTCCGCCGAAGTACGGTCCCTCGTACCAGCTGTCGTGCCAGCCGAAGCGGTAATGCGGGTAGTAGCCCGGCCAATACCCGTAGGGCGGCGCATACCCATATCCGTAGGGCACTGCCGGTGGAAAGAACCCGGGAGCCGGCGCCCCGACGAATCCGCCGAAGGGCGCGGCAGCGACGAAGCCGAACCCCGGGCTTCCGACCACCACGCCAAAACGGGCGCTCGCCGGGGCCGCGCCGGCGAGCGCCAGGAGCGAGACCATCCCGAAGGCAACGAGGAGCCGCTTCATCTCTGAACCTCCAAAGCGGGCAACACCGCGCATGCCCTCGGGTTACGCACTTCAGTCGTCGTCGTCCTCGTGGTGATGGTGCCTCCACCCCTCGAAGCCGTGCCTGAAGCGGTGATGGTGGCCCACCACGAACCGCGGTGCGGGCTCATAGTAGTAGCCCGGATAGTAGTACGCTGCCGGCGCTTCGTACACCACATGCGGTGGGCAGGGAGCCGGGGCGTAAACCGCGAAACCCGGAAGCCCTATCGAGAGCGAGAAGTGGGCGTGGGCCGAAGCTGGTCGCCCGAGCGTCAGCGCACCGAGCAGGGCGGTCGCCAAGGCCACCTTCGTGGCAACCTTCTTCATCTTCCGACACCTCCTCTGCCGCCTGAACACCGAGACCCCCGGTGTGGTTCCGCTAGGGGTCCCGGCCCAGGAGGAGCGCGGAAGTGGGCACCGTCGTCGCACCGGCCACAAGCGCGAGGGCGGCGTCGGGCACCTGGCATGTCGAGGTCCCGCGCACCTGCCGCACCGCCTCGGCCACCAGGTTCATCCCCTGGATGTAGCCCTCGGAGAGGCTACCGCCCGACGTGTTGGAGGGCAGGCGGCCGTCAGGCCACTGCAGATGTCCCTCCGCCGCGAATGGACCCGATTCACCGGGGCGACAGAAGCCGTAGGCCTCGAGCGCCAAAAGTACGAACGGTGTGAAGGAGTCGTAGACCTGGATCGTGTCGACGTCGGTCGGTGCGCAGTCGCCCGCCCGGAAGAGCGTGCGGGCGACAGCGAGCGCACTCGACTCGAGCGGCTCCGGACGCACGTAGTCCGTCATCCGGCCGGGAAGGAACCCGGTCCCCTGCGCGGCCGCCCGCACGTAGACGGGCCGCTGCCGCACGTCGGCCGCGCGCTCGGCGGGCACGACGACCAGCGCCGCGCCGGCGTCGTTCTCGAGGCAGCAGTCGAGGAGCCGGAGCGGCTCGGAGACGAAGCGCGAGGCCTGATGCTCGGCCAGGGTGAGCGGCGTGCGCATCAGCGCGGCCGGATTGCGCGCGGCGTGCGAGCGGCAGGCGATCGCAACGGCGGCGAGATGCGCCGAGGTGGTGCCATAACGATGCATGTGGCGCCGCGTCACCATCGCCACCTGGTCGACGGGACGAACGAGGCCGTATGGCGCCGAGAACTGCTGCTCGCCCTCGACGCGCGCGCCGGTCGCCGCCCAGGGACGCGCCTCGGGGCTGCGACACCGTGCCCGCCACGCGATCACGCAGCGCGCGAGTCCCGCTGCCACGGCGGCCGCCGCATGCCCGACCAGCGCGCAGCACCCGCCGCCACCGTAGTCGACCGCGGCGAAGAAGGAGACGTCGCGCAGGCCGAGGGCGCGGGCCACCTCGACGACCTCGTTCTGCTGCGCCGTCGAGCTGACCAGTCCGTCGATCTCCGCCAGCGTGACGCCGGCGTCGGCAGCGGCGAGACGGATCGCCTCGAGGCCGAGCGCGAGCTCGCTCTCCCCGCTCCGTCGGCGGAAGGGGGTCACCCCGACCCCGACCACCGCAGCGCGTCCGCGCAAGCTCACGAGACGTGGGACATCACGTCCCGTCCGAACCATTCGAGACGGTCGAGGTACTCGGCGAGGCTCGTGGCTCCGATCCCGACGTGAAAACCGGTCGCGCCTGCGGTGCGCCAGCGGGCCGCCGCCGCGACGATGCTGTCGGCGCGCGCACCACCGGCTACACCGAGCGGCGCAATGACCTCGAAGGCCTCCGCACGTGCCGCCGTCGCCCGTTCCCGACGCGCCAGCTCGAGCGCCCGGGTGCAGTCCTCCGGCGTGAGCTCCCACGGAATCCACCCGTCGCCATGGCGCGCCGCACGCCGGACGGCGGCGCGCGAGTTCCCGCCCACCCAGATGGGCGGGCGCGGACGCTGCACCACCCGGGGCGAGACGAGCATGTCGCGGAACGCGATCGTGGCCCCGTCGAAGGCCGCCACCTCGTTCTCCCACGCCGCCACGATGGCCGCGATGTACTCGTCGCTCACGCTGCCGCGCCGCTCGTAGTCAGCGCCGAGGACCTTGAACTCCGGCTTCAGGTGGCCGCTGCCCACGCCCAGGATGAGGCGTCCACCGGAGAGGAAGTCGAGCGTCCCGTATTGCTTGGCGACCACCAGCGGGTGGCGATAGGGAAGAACGAGAACGTGCGGGAGGAGCCCGATGCGCTCCGTCGCGGAGGCCACGAAGGCGAGCGTGGTGCCCGCGTCGAACCAGGTCGCGCCCATCGCCCCCGCCCGCGACGTGGGCACGCAGACGTGGTCGCTGCACGAGACGTAGGCGAAGCCCGCGCGTTCCGCAGTGCGCGCTGCCTGGAGGAGTTCCGGACCGCCGACCGCCTGCTCCCAGGCCTGCACGCGCGTCGGAATCTGCTGCACGGCGGGGAGACTCGTCCCGAATTTCAGACCGCTGATCGACATCCGCGCCGGATGCTATACGAAGCGCGCCTGCTGCCGCCACACATGCGCGTTTCGCCCGCGAACGGGCTTGCGTCGAACGGAATCCGTGGGCTGAATGGCAGCAGAGCCATGAATCCCGGTCGTGGTGTGCGCTTCGCGCCCCTGGTGTTCCTGCTGGGCACCCTTCACGCGCTCGCCGCCGAGCACCCGATCGGCGGAGACGTGCTGCGCCTGAAGGATCCGCCAGCCGCCGACGGACGGGAGATCGTGCTCCGCGCCACGCACGATCCGGCGATCATGCCGAGCCTGGCCAACGACCCGCGACAGCTGGGTGCCAGCTTCCAGGTCGTCGGTGCCGCTTCCGGCGACGGCGCGACGGGCCTCGTCGCGCTTCCGGCAGCGCAATGGAAGGGGCTCGGCCGGCCGGCGGGGAGCAAGGGCTTCCGCTTCTTCGACCGCGGGGAAGTGCACGGCATCAGGAAGGTGGTCTTCCGCCAGGACAGCAAGGGCGGGACGCTCACCGTGGTCGGACACGGGCGGGCGTGGCCCTACGCGATTCGCCAGCCGCAGGGCGCGATCGACGTCCGCTTCGCCGTGGGCGAGGAGCTCTACTGCGCCGAGTTCACGCTGTTCGAGAAGAACCGCGCCGGCAAGGTGATCGCCCGCCCGGCCTCACCACCACCCTCCTGCAATACCTCGACACCCATCACCTGTGGCAACGGCGTGCTCGAGGCCGGCGAGGAGTGCGACGACGGCAACCAGGTGAGTGGTGACGGCTGCTCAGCGTCCTGCCAGGTCGAGAGCGCTTCCGGCCTCTGCGCCGGTGTGCCGACGGGCTCCGGCGCCCAGCTCGCCTCGCGGCTCGTCGTCTCCGGCCTCGAGCAGCCCGTGTACGTCACCGCGCCGCGGCTCGATCCGCGTCGTCTCTTCGTGGTCGAGCAAGCGGGGCGGATCCGCATCCTGAAGGACGAGGTGCCGCTCCCGGATGCGTTCCTCGACATCACGAGCAAGGTCAGCTGCTGTCAGGAACGGGGACTCCTGAGCGTCGCCTTCCACCCCGACTTCAAGGCCAACGGGCGCTTCTTCGTCTACTACACCAACTCCGACGGCAACCTCGTGATCGCGCGCTACCAGGTGAGCGGGGATCCCGACGTCGCCGACCCGTCCAGCGAGCGGATCCTCCTCACCATCCCCCATCCGACCTACGGCAACCACAACGGCGGACAGCTCGTCTTCGGCCCGGACGGCTACCTGTATGCGGGTACGGGTGATGGTGGCGGGGGCGGTGACCCGTTCGAGAACGCGCAGAATACGACCGCGCTGCTCGGCAAGCTCCTGCGGCTCGACGTGAACGTCGAGTCGCCGCCCTTCTACGCCGCACCGCCGGACAACCCCTTCGTCGCGCCGGGCGACCCCGGGCGGGACGAGATCTGGGCGTACGGGCTCCGCAACCCGTGGCGGTTCAGCTTCGACCGCGGCCCGGGGGACCTCTACATCGGCGACGTCGGCCAGGACACGTGGGAGGAGGTCGACGTGCAGCCGGCGGGTGGCGCCGGCGGGGTGAACTACGGATGGGACGTCTTCGAGGGCCGGCATTGCTTCGAGCCCGACCCCGCCCCCACCTGCCCGAATCCCCCCGACGGCTTCACGATGCCCGTCCTCGAGTACATGCACGACACGGCGTGCTCGATCACGGGCGGATTCGTCTACCGCGGCTGCCGCATGCCCGACCTCCGCGGCACCTACTTCTACTCGGACTACTGCGCGTGCTTCATCCGGACCTTCCAGGGCGTGAGCGGGGGCGACGCGCAGAACCGCGCCGACCGCACCGCCGAGCTCCGGCCCGGCGGCGGACGGACGTTCGATCACATCGTCTCGTTCGGCGAGGACGCCCGCGGAGAGCTCTACATCGTCGACTACGACGGCGAGATCTTCGAGATCGTGCCTGCCAGCTAGCGCGGCGGTGGGGCCGGGGAAGGCCCGGCGCGGTCAGGTTGCAGCCGCGCTCGCTGTCTTTTGCTTGAGCTCGACGATGTTGCCGTCGGGGTCGAGGACGTAGATGGAGAGGCCCATGCCGTGGGCGCCGTAGCGGGGCATGGGGTCGCCCAGGACCTCGACGCCCTGGTCGCGGAGGTGACGGACGAGGAACTCCATGTCCTGCGCGTAGATGCCGAGACAGAAGTGGTCGACGTTGCGGCCGCTGTCCGTGGGGGGCGGATCGGCGGGAACGAGGTCGACCATGCTCTCTCCGGCACGGAGCTGGATGAGACCGATCGCGTCGAGCCGGCGCTCCTCCGTCAGCCCCAGCACCCGGGTGTAGAAGTCGAGCGAACGTCCTTGATCGCGACAGCGCACGACCACGTGGTCGAGCTCCACCACGCGCAGTGGACGTTCCACGCGCCGTCCAAACCATGCTTCCCCTTCACCCGCAACCCGGCGGGACGCGGGAGAACGATTCGTCGCCTTCGCATACGGGGAGCCCCGCTCCCCGTCCACGGACGCAAGCGCGCGTTCTTCCGCGTCTAGTTACGGTGACCGTTTCGCCGCCGGGACCGCGAGGGCGGCGAGGGCGAGCGTCGCGGTGCAGACCTCGGCAAGGAAGAAGCTCGCCACCAGCACGTTGGGGACGCCATCGACCACGGCACTCACCAGCCGGGCCCCCGCCACCCCTCCCATGTAGGCGACGACCGCCACCAGCCCGGCGACATGGAGCTGCGGTGTCGCCGCCGCGCACAGGAAGAAGATCGCCATGCCGACGTCCTTGCCACCCACGGACGCCCGCATCTCGCTCATGGCCGGGGCGCCGACGGGACGGAGTCCGACGGGCGCCAGGAAGGTCCGCGGCATCATCAGGCCGCGCAGACCGACGAGGAGCAGCACGCCAGCCGCCACCACCAGCGCGACGCGCGCCAACCGTTCCTGTGTCAGCCACATCAGAGATCCTCGATGCGCAGCGGCGATTCCGCATTCTGCCAGGCCGTCTCGAACTGCCGGCGAACCCAGCTCGCGTCGGCGGCCCTGCCCTGCCGGGTGAGGCTCTCGAGAAGTCCGAAGAGTGATCGCCCGTTCCTCGGGTTGTGCTGCAGATCGGCCCGGAAGACCTCCTCCGCTTCCGCGTACCGCTTCTTCAAGAGGAGGGTGGCGCCGAGCGACTCGCGAACCGGGTAGAACCAGGTGGGCGGCTCGTCGTACGCGAGCCCGTCCTGCGCCTCGACGGCCTTCCGGAGGTGCGCGACGGCGGTGCTCAGGTCGCCCTTGCTACGGGCGATCCGGGCGTCGAGGATGAGGGACGCGAGGTCGAGCACGGCGTGCGCCGAGTTGAGTCCGGTGTCGCCGTAGACCGCGTCCGCCGGCACCTGCTGCCGCGCGCTCGCGAACGCCGCGCGCTCCACCTCGGCAGCACGGGGCTTCCCGGTGGCGGCCTGGGCGACTCCTCG
>DATILR010000283.1:0-9278 GCA_035476275.1 Binatus sp. (SeqCode)
ACGCCCACCATGGCGAGCGCCATCATCCGCCGCCCGAGCCAGTAGAGCGGCTTCACCCGCCGCCCGTGGCGGCGGAGCACCGTGAAGAGCGGATGGCAGACCACCGCCGCCAGCGCATCCGAGAGCGTGTAGAGGCCGAGCGTGAAGGCGGGGTGGAGCGGAATGTGGCGTGCCAGCAGCACGCCGGCGGGGATGCCGGGGCCGATCGGCGCCCAGAAGAGCGCGAACACCAGCATCGTGGGGCCACCGGGGAAGTGCCGGGCCGCCTCCATGAGGTGCGCCGCGCCCGTCTCGCCGACGAAGCGGGTCGGGTCGAGCACGGCCGAGGGATCGAAGACGTCGTAGGGACTCACGCGACGGGCACGAGCATCACCCGCCGGCCGCCGTGGATCAAGCGCCGCAGGGGATCGCGGACGCGCCCGGCGAGATGCTAGCTCTTCCCGCATGGGCCTGGCGGAATACCGTCGGAAGCGGCGCTTTGGAGTGACCGCCGAGCCGTCCGGTGACGAGAAGCCCCGCCGCAAGCGGTCGCGTGCGCTCGTCTTCGTCGTCCAGAAGCACCGGGCCACCCAGCTCCACTACGACTTCCGGCTCGAGTGGGACGGCGTCCTCTGGTCGTGGGCGGTCCCCAAGGGGCCCTCGCTCGACCCATCCGTCAAACGCCTCGCCATGCAGACGGAGGACCACCCGCTCGAGTATGCGCGCTTCGAGGGGATCATCCCCGAGGAGGAGTACGGCGGCGGAACAGTGATGATCTGGGACACCGGAACGTGGGTTCCCGAGGTGCCGGACCCCGCCGCGGCCATGGCGAAGGGAGAGCTCAAGTTCCAGCTCGCGGGGGCGAAGCTCCGCGGGTCATGGGTGCTGGTCCGCACCCGGCCCCGCTCGCCCGGGGGCAAGCCCGCCTGGCTGCTCATCAAGCACCGTGACGCCTTCGCGTCACCCGAGGACATCGCGACGATGCAACCCCGCTCGGCCGTCTCCCGACGAACCCTTGCGGAGATCGCCTGGCACGAAGGGGGAAACGTCGAGAAGGCAGCGCGGGGCGATCCGCCGGCGGAGATCCGGCGCCTGCTCGCCAACCCCAAGCTCGTCGCCCGGCGCAAGAAGGGGAAGCCGGCGGTCTGGAGATCGCATCGATCGGGCTCGTGACGCGGATCAGCACCCTGCCGTCATGCCGGCCGGCCAAATCGAGAGAAGTGGGGGTTGTCCGCGCTCACACACCGGACTAGCAGCACCACAGCAATGAAGCTTCCCTCTCGCTCCCAGGTCGCGCGCTACGGCATCCCCGTGCTGCTGAGCGCCGTGGCGACCGAGCTCGCGATAGCGCTCACACCGCTGGCGGGAGGGCACGTCTTCTTCATCTTCTTGATGGCGGTCGCGGCCAGTGCCTGGTGGGGCGGCCTCGGAGCGGGCCTGCTCGCGACCCTGCTGGCGATCCTCAGCAGCGACTTCTTCCTCAGCGCGCCGTACTACACGTTCAGCCTGCCTCCCCGGGCGGACGTGATCACGTTCACCCTCTTCACGGTCGTAGCGCTGTTCGTCGGGTGGCTCAGCGCCGAGCGCGGCCGCGCCGCGGCGATGGCGGCGGCGTCCCGGCGGCGGGTCGTCGACACCCTCGAGATGATCAGCGACGGCTTCGTCGCCGTCGACCGGCAGTGTCGCTTCACGGATCTCAACCGACATGCCGAGGAACTCATCGGACACGAGCGCGGCGAGCTGCTCGGACGGAACGTCTGGGACGTCTTTCCGGAGGCGCAGGGCACGAACCTCTTCGAGCAGGCGACCGCCGCCATGCAGGCCCATCACGCCAGCCGGTTCGAGGCATTCTATGCGCCGCGCGACCAGTGGTTCAGCTTCCAGCTGTATCCGACCGGGCGCGGCGCGTCCGTGTACTTCGAGGACGTGACCGACCGCAAGCGCACGGAGCAGCGACTGGCCACGCAGTACGCCGTGACGGCCATCCTGGCCGAATCGCCCAGTCTCGCCGAGGCGGGACGCCGCATCCTGGCAGCGGTCTGCACCGCGCTCGGCTGGGAGGTCGGCGTCCTCTGGACGGTCGACCGCCGCAGCGGGCTCCTCCACTGCGTGGAGTTCTGGCACGTCCCATCGCGCGACGTGCCGGGGTTCGCGGAGCTCACCCGCCGGTATGCCTTCCCGCGCGGGATCGGGCTTCCCGGGCGCGTGTGGGCGAGCGCCGAACCGTACTGGATCCCCGACGTCGCCCACGACACCAACTTCCCGCGCGCGTCGATTGCCGTCCGGGAGGGCCTGCACGGCGCCTTCGCCTTCCCCATCCTCGTCGCCACCGAGCCGCTCGGCGTGCTCGAGTTCTTCAGCAACGAGATCCGCCAGCCGGACGAGGCCCTGCTCAGCATGGCGAAGGCGGTCGGCAGCCAGATCGGACAGGTGATGGAGCGCCGGCGCGCCGAGGAGGAGCTGCGCTCCGGCGAGGAGCGCCTCCGGCTGGCCTTCGAGGCGGGGGAGATGGGGGCGTTCGACTGGAACATCCCGAGCGGAAGGATCGTCTGGTCGGAGACGACCGAGCAGCTCCACGGTCTCGCGCCGGGAACCTTCGCCGGAACGCTCGACGCGTTTCTCGCCGCCGTGCACCCCGCGGACCACGAGCGCGTCCGGCAAACGATCGCGCGTTCCCTGGAGCAGGGCCGCGCCGAGGACGTCGAGTACCGCACGCGCTGGCCGGACGGGACGGTGCGCTGGATCTTCGCCAGGAGCAACATCCTTTCGGACGGCCACGGGACGCCGGCGCGCATCACCGGCGTGGTCATGGACATCACCAACCGGAAGCAGCTCGAGGACACCCGCACGCACCTGCTCGCCGCGGAGCGGACGGCGCGCGCCGCGGCGGAGGGGGTGGAACGGCGGGCCGTCTTCCTCGCCGAGGCGAGCGCTGCACTCTCCGCGTCGCTCGACTTCGACGGCACGCTGGCGACCGTCGCCCGGCTCGCCGTGCCCTGGATCGCCGACTGGTGCATCATCGACGTCGTGCAGGGCGACGGTTCGCTCCGCCGCCTTCCGCTGACCCCGGGCGACCCGGGACGGGCCGCCCTCGCCCGCGAGCTGGAAAGGCGGCCGGCGACGGATCCGGACGCGTCCCACGGCCCCGCCCACGTGGTGGCGAGCGGCCGCTCGGAGCTCACCGAGGAGATCGCCGATCCGGCATCCGTCGAGCCGTCGCGCGAGACCGCCTACCTGGCGTGGCTGCGCTCGCTCGGGTTCGTCTCGGCCATGTGCGTCCCGCTGCGGGCGCGCGGCCAGACGCTCGGCGCGATCACCTTCCTCTCCGCCACCCCCGAGCGACGGTACGCGGCGGTGGATCTTCTGCTGGTCGAGGAGCTCGCGCGGCACGCCGGGCTGGCTGCCGACAACGCCCGCCTCTACCGTGAGGCCGACGAGGCGAACCGCGTGAAGGATGAGTTCCTCGCCACCCTTTCACACGAGCTGCGGACGCCGCTCAGCGCCATCCTCGGCTGGACCCGCCTGCTGCGCAGCCGGAAGCTCGACGAGCCGGCAACGGTTCACGCGCTGGAAACCATCGAGCGCAACACGAAGCTCCAGGCCCAGCTCGTCGAGGACCTCCTCGACGTCTCGCGCATCATCACCGGCAAGCTCCGCCTGGAGACCCGGCCGGTGGATGTGCTCACGGTGATCGAGAGCGCCGTCGACACCGTGCGCCCGTCCGCCGACGCGAAGGCCATCCGGCTCGAGACGGCGCTCGATTCGCCGGGAGGCCTGATCTCGGGCGATCCCGACCGTCTCCAGCAGGTGGTGTGGAATCTCCTTTCCAACGCCATCAAGTTCACGCCCCGCGCAGGGCGCGTCGAGATCCGGCTGGGGCAGGAGGGGACGCAGGCGACCGTGCGGGTGAGCGATACGGGCAAGGGCATCCCGCCCGAGTTCCTGCCGCACATCTTCGACCGGTTCCGCCAGGCGGACAGCACCACGACGCGCGCGCACGGCGGCCTCGGCCTGGGCCTCGCCCTCGTGCGCCACCTGGTCGAGCTGCACGGCGGAACGGTGGAGGCGGCGAGCCCGGGTGAAGGGGGTGGGGCGGTCTTCACCGTCATGCTGCCGCTGGCGCCCGTGGAAGCGACTGCCCAGCCCGTCACCCGTGAGCGGCGAGCCATCGCACACGAGACCTTGCTCGAGGGGGTTCACGTCCTGGTGGTGGACGACGACATCGATGCGCGCGAATCCCTCGTCATGGTGCTGGAAGAGAGCGGCGCCGAGGTCATCGCCGTCTCCTCGGCGCGCGAGGCCCTCCAGGCGGTCGGTCGAGTGGTGCCGGACGTGCTGGTGAGCGACATCGCCATGCCGGACGTCGATGGATACGGACTCCTTCGCCGGCTGCGCGCGCTCCACGCCGAGCGTCCGGTGCCTGCGCTCGCCCTGACGGCCTACGCCGGGGAGGACCATCGCCGCCGCGCCCTCGCCGCGGGCTTCGAGATGCATCTCGCCAAGCCCATCGATCCGAGCGAGCTCACGGCGGCCGTGCGGAGCCTGGCGGGTCAACGTCCGACGGATCGGCCCTGAACGACAACGGGCGCGGGGAGCTTCCTCCCCACGCCCGCCGGGGTTCAGCCGATGCGGAGATCGTCGTGCACCGCTCGGACGCCGGGGGTCGAGCGGGCGGCGATCGCCGCCGCGAGCCGCTGGTGCTCGCTCTTGATCGTGCCCGTGAGGCGCGCCACACCGTTGCGCACCTCGACGCTGATGCTGGCGTCCTTCAGGTCCTCACGATTCTCGATGTTCTTCTTCACCTGATCTTTCAGATCTTCGTCACGCGCCTTCACCTGCTCCCGGGCCGAATGCGGTACCACCTCGAGCTCGTTCACGACGCGGCGGACTCCGGACACCTTCCGGGCGTCGGCCTCGGCCGCCGCCTTGGCGGCCGGCGTCGGCACCGCACCGAAGAGCGTCACGACACCGTTCCGGGTATCGACGTTGATGTCGAGTGCCGGCGTCTTCTCGTCGGCGAGCAGGCGCATCTTCGTCGCCGAGGTGATGTACATGTCCTGCATCGTCTGTCCCACGCCGCGCGTGCCGGCCTCGGGCCGTCCGCGCTGGTGCTGGATCTCTTCGTCAGCGAGTCGATCCGGGCTCTCCACCTCGCTCCGCACGCTCCGCACACCGGGCACGGCGCGCGCCAGCTCGAGCGCCCGGAGATGATCGCTGACGCTGGCGGCCTTTCCGCCGAGCAGCACGACGCCGTCGTTGACCGACTGCACGGCGATGCTGCTGTCCTTGAGCGACGGATCGTCCTTCAACGCCTTCTTGACCCGCTGATCGATGTCCTTGTCGGCCACCTTCACGGCCTTCTCGTGCTGCGCCGGGACGACCTGCAGCAGGTCGCGGACCTCTTTCACGCCCGAGATCTTGCGGACCTCTTCCTCTGCCTTGTTTTTCTCCTCCGCCGACTCGACCTTGCCGTGCAAGGTCACGTTCCCGTCGACCGTGTCGACGTTCACCGCCGTGCTGGAGACGCCGGGGGTGGTCAGCAGAGCGATCTTCGCCTTGCTCGTGATCCACGCATCGGAGACGGCCGCACCCGCCGCCACGGGGACCACGAGCACGGCCGCGAGCAAGCCGGAGCGACACCACATGCGTACACGCATACGAATTCCTCCTCTCGTTTCGCGACCCGTCGGCCTATGGACCCACGGGTGGTACGCGGCCGCTCAGGAGACCGACCGCCAGGAAGATGACCGCGATCACCACGAAGATCCACCCGAATTCCGCCGAGAGTCCGGCCACGCTGCGGAACCCGAGCAGCGCCGCGATGAGCGCGATGACGAAGAAGGTCAAGGCCCAGTGTAACATCGCACCCTCCTTTCAAGCACGAACGCTCAGGAAGCAAGCACGGGGCCACGCCACGGATTCTCGTCACTCCCGAGCCGCGCCGAAGGAGAAGAGACGGACGGGACGTCGCGCTGTCGACAAACGGGACAGCGGAAAGGCGCGAGCGGACTGGGACCAGTTGGCATCCTTCCTGCTGCTTCTAGTCCCCCGAGCGTTCGTGCACCGCTCGGGAGGTAATCGTGAAGCGATCTCACGCATCGGCCGTCGCATCGTTCGGCGCCGTCCTCTTGCTGACGGCCCTCCCGGACCCGGGATGGACCGCCCCTTCGTTCAGGCTGCGGCGCATGGTCGTGGTCGGCGATAGCTTGCTGGCCGGCTTCAGCTCGGGTGGTCTCGTCGCGAACGGCCGTGCGGGGCAGGTCGACAGCGCTCCGGCGATCATCGCGCGCCGGGCGCACACGTCGCTCCCCCAGCCGCTCATGGACGGCCCGGGTGTGCCGCCTCAGCTGGCGATCTTCGACGACAACCACAATGGCGCACTCGATCCCGGTGAGGTGCGGCGGCCCGACGGCACCAGCATCGGCTTCCGCTCCTCCCCCGACCGGCGGGTGCGCAACCTGGCCGTCCCGGGCGAAGACACCGCCACCATCTTCGACACGGTCTCGCCCGGCGATGTGGCGAGCGCCATCGTCCGCAACGACGACGTCGCGGGGCGGGACCTGCTGAAGTTCCTGATCCTCGGGCTGCCGCTCCGCACCGGTCCCGTCTCGCAGCTGAGCCGGGCACGCGACCTCAACCCGAGCTTTCTCCTCGTCTGGATCGGCAACAACGACGTGCTCGACATGGCGACACGCACCAATCCGGCGGCCGTGACGCTCACGCCCGCGCAGTTCGGTGCGCGCTTTCACATGCTCCTCGACGCGCTCGCCGTCACCAACGCGCCGATGGCGGTCGCCACCCTGCCGGACGTGACCGGCATCGCCGCCCTGCGCCGGGCGGCGGGTGAGGTCACCGCGTGTCAGGGCCCCGGCGGCGCGCTGCAGCCCGTGGCCGAGGACGACTTGATCTCTCTCGACCTCGACCGCTCGCTGCTACCCAACCCGCCCTGCGGCAAGGTGCTGGACGCGGGAGAGCGCGCGGCCGTGCGGGCGACGATCGTCGCCTTCAACGCCGAGATCGCCACTGCCATCGCCGACATCAGCGCGCGGCGCGGTATCGACATCGCCCTCGTCGACCTGCAGGCGGGCTTCGACCAGCTCGCGGCGAACGGCGTCGACCTCGATGGCAACGGGACACCCGATCTGACCACGCGCTACCTGGGCGGCATCTTCAGCCTCGACGGCATCCATCCCACGCATACCGGCAACGCCCTCATCGCCAACATCTTCATCGACGCCATCAACTCGCACTTCGGCGAGAGTCTCGCGCGGGTGGACATTGCCCGCATCGCGGCCCGCGATCCGCTCACGCGGAGCCGGTTCCGGCCCACGGGCGAGGCGCCCTTCGGCCTCTTCGGCGACAGCAACACCGACGAGGTGGAGGCCTTCTTCGGGTCGACCTTCAACCGCGTGGAGCAGGGCGTCCACAGCGTCCGGAACGACCTGCGACGCAACTTCCTCAACCTGTTCTAGGGGGGGCGAGAGCAGGGCGCAGCGAGCCGCCGTGTGCGGGTGTTTCTCTATCCGTGCGGGGGGTGAGCTCCCCGCTGCCTTGCCTTCTCTTCTCGGCGACTCGCTGCGCCGAGGGCACTCCTGCACGGGCCGTGCCGCGCACAGACGACCGTCCCGCCTCGATCTTCCGCGCCTTTGCGACAGGACGCCGCACCCCAGGGCCCCCCAGGCGAGGCGGATTGCCGCGCTCAGACGCCTGGTCGGACGGCCACGGGAACGTCTCCCCTCCTCCGCCGTCGCCACTGCCGCACGCCCAGGATCCGCTCGCGGCGGCGTTCCGCGTCCAGGTTCCTGGCCCGCGCTTCGAGCAGGTCGAAGAGCGCGACCATGCCGACGAGCCGGCGGCGCTCCCGGTCGACGACCGGGAACCGGGTGAGCCCCGTTTCGGCCATCCGGTAGACGACCACGCGCAGGGGCTCGTCCGGGTAGGCCACCACCGGCTCCGCCCGCACCCGGTCCGAGAGGGAGGAGGTTCCCGGGGACGACGCCAGCTCCCACAGGTCGTTCCGGGTCGTCACCCCGAGGAGGTGCCGCTCGGCGTCGATCACCGGGAAGAGGAGCTGCGCGCGCCGGGAGGCACCGTTCCCGAGCATCTGGCGCAGGTCGTCGGTGGACATGTCCACCGGCAGCGCCATGACGTCGTGTCGCATCACCTCGCGCACGAACAGGATCTCGAGGGGGTCAGTCGCGTACTCCCGGCTCAGGTGGTAGCCGCGGCGGCTGACCTTCTCGGTCAGGATCGAGCGGCGCAGGGTGAGCACCGTGAAGGCGTGCGCCATCGTCGCCGCCACCAGGAGCGGCAGGAGGACGTTCAGGTCGTGCGTGAGCTCGACGGCGAACACGATGCCGGTGAACGGCGCTCTCATCGTTCCGCCGAGGATCGCGCCCATGCTGACGAGCGGCCAGAACCCGGCGCCTTCGCCGGGAAGAAACGTGGCCTCGACGCCGCCGAGCGCGCCGCCCAGCAGCAGCAGGGGTGCGAGCACGCCGCCCGACGTCCCGGAGCCGAGGGAGATGCTCCAGATGAGCCACTTCACGATCAGGATGCCCGCGAGCACGCGGCCCGGGACGTCGCCCTGCAGGAGCGCGCCGATCGTCTCGTAGCCGACGCCGAGCGCTTGCGGGAAGACGAGTCCGCCCAGGCCGATCGCGACACCCCCGAGCGCGGGCCACCACATCCAGTGGATGGGGAGCCGGCTGAAGGCGTCTTCGGCAGCGTACACGGAGAGCGTCAGGAGGGCCGAGAGGCCACCGGCCAGGAGCCCGACGACAACGCAGCCGGCGAGGCCCGCCGGTCCGATGAAGAGCGGGTGGGGCGGCGTCGGGAAGAGCGGACCGAGTCCGATGATGTAGCGGCGCGCCGCGGCTGCGGTCGCGCTCGCGAGCGCCACCGGCACGAGGCTCCGCGGCTTCCATTCGAAGAGCAGCAGCTCCACGGCCAGGAGCGTCGCGGCGAGCGGCGAGGCGAAGGTCGCCGACATGCCGGCCGCGGCACCCGCGACGAGCAGCGTCTTTCGCTCCGCGCTGGTCAGGTGGAAGAACTGCGCGATCATCGACCCGAAGGCGCCGCCGGTCATGATGATGGGGCCTTCCGCGCCGAAGGGGCCGCCGGAGCCGATGGAGATCGCGCTGGAGAGCGGCTTCAGGATCGCGACCTTGGGCTCGACGCGGCTGCCGTTGATGAGGATCGCCTCGATGGCTTCGGGGATGCCGTGGCCGCGGATGCGGTCGGACCCGTAGCGGGCCATGAGGCCGATGACGAGGGCGCCGGCCACCGGCACCAGGACC
>DATILR010000284.1:0-5149 GCA_035476275.1 Binatus sp. (SeqCode)
CGCGCTTCTCGCGTGGCCCGCCGACCACGGCTCGAGCGGCGTCATGACCTTCCTCGTGGGCCCGCAGGGCGTCGTCTTCCAGAAGGATCTCGGCGACGGCACGGAGCAGGCGGCGAAGGCGATCACGGCGTACGACCCCGACGAGTCCTGGGATCCGACCCGCTAGACGACGCACCCGCAGTCGTGAAATTTTCGCGCGGCGTCGCGGCTGGCACGACGGCGACGTCGCGCGAACGATTCGTCCGCGCTAAAGCATCTTAAGCGTGTTGCCGACGTGCCAGCTCGTCGTAGGGAAAGACTACAGCCTGTCGCTGAGCGCGCTGCGCCGGTTGCGTGACCACGGTGGGGCGGAGGCATTCGTCCTTACTTGTAGTAGATGTGCGCCGGGGTCCCGAGCGCCCGCTCGAGGCGCCGCACGCGATAGCGGCGACGGCCGCTGGGGTGTCGAGGCCGTCGACGGCGGCCTTGTTCCCTATTGGAAGCCACTTCCCATACGTGTCGACCGTCAGCTGGATCGACGCGTGCCCGAGCTGGCGCTGGACGTACGCGGGCGACGCGCCTTGCTGCAGGAGGAGCGACGCATAGGTGTGCCGCAGCCCGTGCGGTGTGAAGTGGAGCGGTAGCGCTGCCGTGTTCAGGACGCGCTTGAACGCCTTGTTGAATTCGGAGCGGCCCGTGGGCACGGCTCGGACACATCCAGACGGAGTTCGGACAGACGTCGTCGCCAAGAGCGGCGGGACAAACGCGTTGGTACGCGTCCCGCCCGACCGACGGCGAACGTTACGGAAGACACCGGGCACCTGGATCGACCTCGCGCAGCCCCGAAGCGCCAACGACCCGCCATCCCGTGTCCGTGCGTCGGAGATCCATGGGCCCACACAGGCGCGCCGTCGTCCTGCGGCCGTCCCGGACGACATCCACGAGCACGGACGCGTGCTCGCCGTCGCTGCGCAGCAACGTCAGCTTCGTCACGTCGTGACGTGGGCGCACGTCGCGGAGGAAGTCTCGCACGACGGCAACCTCGCATTGGCCCTGCGCCGTCCGCCAGTTTTCGCACCCTCCCTGGAATGGTTCGGCGGGGCGCGGGCCGAGCATCAGCATGCTGCGGCGGTTGTCGATGCTCCACACCCCCAGCCGACCGAGCACGTTCTGCCCGAGCAGCAGCGGCGCGCCCGGCCCCTCGATGGAGGCAGCCACCTGATGGAACTCGCGATCGCCAATGCGCAGACTCGGAATCAGGAATCGCCGATTGTTGACCTCGCGGCCGTCGGCGAGCCGAGATGTGCTGCCGGGAAGGTACACCGGAGGGGCTGAGCCTCGAGGGAACAGCGCCCGCAGCACGTCCGTCGACACCTGCACCTCGCTGGCCCCCGTGTCGATCAGGAACAAACGGACGATATCGCCGTTGAGCGTCACGGGGACTCGGTAGACCGCACCGTCGCGCATGAGGGCGATCTCTCCGCCGGCAGCGCCGGCTCGGCCCCCGAGAACGACCAGCATTTGTAGGGTCACGCAGACGGCCGCGCGGAGCGCGTGGCTATGGCGACGCCTCATAGGCTTCCCGTCACCAAACCCGGACGTGAGGGTCAACCCGGCCGCAGCGTTCGAACCACCGCGCCAGCCGGGGGAACGGTGAAGAAGGGCCCGGGCCAACGTCTGAGATTGGGTGCTCGGTCAACTACCCAGGGTTATCATGCCTACAGACCCGACGCTCGGGAGCGGCGCGCTCAAGCGGCCGGTGCTGGCGGCGACGGCCGGCGTCCTGCTGGCCGGGTTCGCCGCGATCGCTCTCCTCTGACGGAACCGCGCTCAACACGCGCGTCCCCGACGTCTGTCTCCACGTGACCCCTCACTTCTTCGTCGACCCGCGTCTCGCCATTTCCCACTTCACTCGCTAGCGAGTACAGAAGACGTTCGGGCCTCGAGCTGAGCACGGGTAATTTCTATTGAACTCAGCGCTCGTTCGCCTCGAGCACGCGCAGCGTGTTGCCGCCCAGGATCTTCTCCACCTCGGCGGGGGAGTAGCCTCGCTTGCGCAGCTCGACGGTGATGGCGGGCAGCCGCGAGGCGTCCTCGAGCCCGGCGGGCGTGGCCGCCACGCCGTCGAAGTCGCTGCCGAGACAGACGTGATCGACGCCGGCCACGCGGGCGATGTGATCGATGTGATCGATCAGCCGCGCGAGCGGCACGGGCGGCAGCCGGGCGGTCTCCTCGCGGACCTTCTGCCACGCGTCGCGCGGCGCCAGGCCGAGGCCGCGCACACGGACCCGGATGGCCTCCTCGGCCGCGAAGAATCCCTCGTCGAGGAACTCCGAGCCGAAGTTGACGCACACCGCACCACCGTTCCGCGCCACCGCCTTCAGCATCGCATCGGTCATGTTGCGCGGCACGTTGGTGAGCGCCCGGGCGGAGGAGTGCGAGGCGATCACCGGCCGGTGCGCGTAGCGGATGGCGTCCCAGAAGAGTGGGTCGGAGACGTGCGAGACGTCGATGATGACCCCGAGCCGCTGCATCTCGTCGAGGATCGCCCGGCCGACCTCGGTGAGCCCCTGCCCGTCGCTGTCGTCACCTGACGAGCCGCCCACCGGGCTCGCGATGGACCAGGTGAGCGTCATGTAGCGAGCGCCGAGCTCGTGGAAGCGACGGAGATGCGCGAGCATCTCGCTCCGTCCCCCGGGGAGCAGGGCGTGCGCGCCTTCCACGCCGAAGAGCGCCGAGATGACCCCGCGGGCGGCGTTCGCCCGGACGTCGGCTGCCGTGCGGGCCCAGGCGATGGTGTCGGGATTCGCCCGGATCAACGCGTGCACGGCGTCGAACTGCTTCAGCGCCTCGGCATAGTAGCCCTCCGGCTTCGCCTGCCACGGGCCGACGAAGATCGAGAAGAACTGCGCGTCGACGCCGCCGGCCTTCAGCTTCGGGAGGTCCACCTGCATGTCGGGCTGCGGCCGGGCGAGGTCGACCCCACCGTAGACCATCCGCTGCGTGCAGTCGGAGTGGGTGTCGACGACGATGGCCTGCCGGTGGAGCTCGCCGTCGGACACGGCGGCCGCGGCGGTGGCCACCAGCACGAGGGGCAGCCAGAGGGGCGGGCGCGTTTGCATCGCCTGTCGGACTTGTCGCGCCCGCTCGCCTGACGCAAGCACTAGGGCTGGGGGCCCGGGCCGTGACCGGTGACGCTGGCGACGACGCTCACCAGCTGGGTGGGCTCGATCGGCTTGCCGACGTGGACCTGGAAGCCCGCCGACAGCGCCTTCGTCCGATCCTCCTGGCTGCCGTAGGCGGTGAGCGCCACGGCCAGCATGCGCCCGCCCGCGGCCGTCGGCCGGGCGCGGATCTTCCGGATGAGCGAGTAGCCGTCCTCTCCCGGCATCCCGATGTCGGAGAGCAGGAGATCCGGCACCCAGGTGTCCATCGCCGTCAGCGCCTGGCTCGCCGAGAGGCAGGTGCGGACCTCGGCGCCCACACGCCGCAGGACCGCGCCGACGGTCTCGCAGGTGTCCTCGTCGTCGTCGACCACCAGGATCTTGAGGCCGTGAAGGGTGGGCGTCCATCGCGGCAGGTGCTCGTCGATCGGTAGGTGCGGCGAAGCGTCGCCGACGGATCTCTCGGCCGGGAGGAGCGGCAGCGTCACCGTGAACGTCGCTCCCCGTCCCTCTCCCGCGCTCTCCGCACGTACCGTGCCGCCGTGCAGCTCGACCAGATGGCGAACCACCGCCAGCCCGAGGCCGAGGCCGCCCTGTGTTCTGGTGGTCGTGCTGTCGGCCTGCCAGAAGCGCTCGAACAGCCGCGGCAGGATAGCCGGCTCGATGCCGGCCCCGTTGTCGCTCACGGCGAGCCGCACGCTCTCGCCGGCATGCTCGACCCGCACCACGACGCGACCGCCGGGCGGCGTGAACTTGATCGCGTTGGAGAGCAGGTTCCACACCACCTGCTGGAGCCGCTCGGGATCGCCCGAGATCAGGCCCACCTCCGCGCAGAGATCCGTCTCCAGGACGATGCCCTTGGCCTCGGCCGCTGCCCGCACGGCGTCGCTCGCCGCCTGGATCACCGGGTCGAGCGCGATCGGCTGGAGGTTCAGACGGAGCTTGCCGGTGATCGCGCGCGAGACGTCGAGGAGGTCCTCGACGATCCGGCCCTGCAGCTTGGCGTTCCGCTCGATTGCCCGCAGGGCCCGCTCCTGCTCGTCGGCGGAGAGCAGTCCCTCGCGGAGCAGGAACGACCAGCTGAGGATGGGGGTGAGGGGCGTGCGAAGCTCGTGGGAGAGGACGGCGAGGAACTCGTCCTTGGAGCGGCTCGCGGCCGCGAGCTGGTCGGCCAGGGTGGCGAGGTCCCGGCTCTGGCTCGAGAGCGCGCCCTGGAGCACGTCGCGGGTACGCTTCAGCATGACGAGGTTGGCGACCCGTGCGCGCAGCTCCTCGACGGCGAAGGGCTTGGTGAGGAAGTCCTGCGCGCCCTCGCGCAGCAGCCTCACCCGGAGCTCGTCGTCGGCCTTGGCGGTCAGCACGACGATCGGGATGCCGCCGACCTCGGGGTGAGCGCGGAGCTCGCGCAGCAGCGTGTCCCCACCCATCACCGGGAGCATGACGTCGGTCACGATGAGGTCCGGCCGCAGCTCGATCGCGCGCTCGAGCCCCTGGCGGCCGTCGAGCGCCGTCGCCACCCGGTAGTCGGGCGCGAGACAGCCGACCAGGAACCGGGCCATCTCGGGATTGTCCTCCACCAGGAGAACGAGGCCGCCGCTGCCGCGGATCGCGACGGCCGGCTCGCTCCGCGGTCGGAGCTCCGCCACGGTCTGCCGCGCGACCTCGTCGAGCGCCCGTCGATCCGCGTCGGCGGGGGAACCGCCGGCAGCGCCGCTCGCCGCCTCGGACGCGAGCGGAAGCCTCACCCGGAAGAGCGCGCCACCCGCGGCGCCGTCGCCCACCTCGATGCGTCCGCCGTGGCGTTCGACGAGCTCCCTGGCGATCGCCAGCCCGAGACCCGTGCCGCCGTACCGCCGGGTCGTCGTGTCGTCACCGCGCCGGAACCGCTCGAAGATCACCTCGCGGAGCGGGACGGGAACGCCGGGGCCGTCGTCCTCGACCGAGAGGACGACGTCATCCCCCTCGATGCGCACCGCCGTCTGCACCCGTCCGCCGTCGGGCACGTA
>DATILR010000285.1:0-7156 GCA_035476275.1 Binatus sp. (SeqCode)
CGCGAATACTTCGTCCCCCTCCGACACACCGAGACGGGCGAATGGCCGCTCGAGCGCCCGCCCTTCCGCCTCTCCGACGGCGACGTCCATCCGGGCGGGGCCATCCGCCGGGGCCCCCCCTGTCTTGGCGAGGACACGCACGCCGTCCTCCGCGACCTGCTCGGTCTCGCCGACGCGGAGATCGCGGCGCTCACCGAGGCCGGGGTGCTCGCGTGACGGGCGGTCTCGCCGACCTCCGCGTGCTCGAGGTGACGGACGAGAGCGGGGAGATCGCGGGCCGTCTCCTCGCCGGCATGGGGGCCGAGGTGGTGAAGCTCGAGCCGCCGGGCGGCAGCCCGAGCCGGAGGATCGGTCCCTTCTACGGCGACGATCCGCATCCCGACCGGAGCCTGCACTTCTGGCACTACAACGTCGGGAAGCGCGCGGCGTCGGTCGATCTCACGCGTCCCGAGGGGCGGGACGTCCTGACGCGGCTCGCGGCCGCGGCCAACGTCGTCGTCGCCGCCGGCGCACCCGCCGAGCTCGAAGTCCGCGGCGTGCTCGACGGCGAGCGGCTCCGCCACGCGAACCCGGGGCTCATCCTCGTCACCATCACGCCCTTCGGTCTCGACGGGCCGTGGCGCGATCGCCCGGCGACCGATCTGACCCTCATGGCGCTCGGCGGCTCGATGGCGGCGTGTGGCTACGGTCCCGGGCCGGAGGGCGTCTACGACACGCCGCCGCTCACCTGCGCCGGCTGGCAGGCCTACCAGACCGCCTCCATCTACGCGCTCCACGGTCTCCTCGGCGCCGTCATCGCCCGCGCGCTCCACGGGCGCGGTCAGGACGTCGAGGTCTCGGTGCACGAGGCGGCCACCAGCATCACGGAGTGGCACGTCCCGCAGTACGTTTTCGCCCGCCAGGTGAGCCCGCGCGCCATCCTCGGCCAGCAGTTCCGCGCCCGCGACGGCATCTGGGTGAGCACGATCATCCCCGAGTTCCTGGGGCCACACGTGGTCCCCCGCCTGCTCGAGCTGCTCGCGGCGGATGGCCTCGACGGGCCACTCCGCGAGCCGCCTCGCGACCGGGCGCACTTTTACGCGCTGGTGGGAACCGCGCTCGAGGCCTATTGCGCCCGCCACACCGCCGACGACATCTACCGGGCAGGTCAGCGTCAGGGATTCCCGTGGGCGCCGATCCGGACGCCCGACGAGAACCTCGACGATCCCCACCTCCACGATCGCGGCTTCTGGATCCCCGTGCGCCATCCCGAGCTCGACCGGGAGTTTCTCTATGCCGGCGGGCCGTTCATTGCCCCCGCGTGCCCTTGGCGCTTCGCGCGACGCCCACCGCTCCTCGGCGAGCACACCGAGGAGGTGCTGGCCGCGGCCGGCATTGACGCGGACGAGCGGCGAGCGCTCCGCACGGCAGGACTGATCGCGTGACGCGCCGATGAAGGACACCGCCGCGATCGTCGGCATCGCCGAGTCGGAGTACACCAAGTGGGGGAAGCTCGCGCGCTGTACCGAGTACCAGCTCGCGCTCGAGACGATCCTCCGCGCCGTCGATGATGCCGGGCTCACGATCGACGACGTGGACGGCTTCGCATCGTTCTCCAACGACCGGAACGAGTTCTGCTTCGTCGCCACCGACCTCGGGGTCCCGGTCGTGCGCTATGCCGGCATGACATGGGTCGTGGGCGGGGGAGGGGCGTGCGCCGCGATCGGGGATGCGGCCATGGCGATCGCCACCGGCACCGCGCGCTGCGTGGTCGTCTACCGCTCGATCGCGATGGGGCAGTTCCGTCGCTTCGGCCGCGCCCTGGCAGGGGACGTCGTGGGGGTCCGGCCGCAGGACGCGGCGCTCGGTTTCGCGCTGCCCTTCGGTCTCTTCAACGCCACCGTCGGCATGGCGCTCCTCGTCCGCCGCCACATGTACCGCTATGGCACGACCACCGAGCAGCTGGGCCACGTCGCCGTGACGTTCCGTCGGCACGCCAACCGGAACTCCGCCGCTGTCATGCACGATCGACCCATGACACTCGCCGACCATGCCGCGGCGCCGCGCATCGTCGAGCCCTTCGGGTTGCTCGACTGCTGCCTCGAGACCGACGGGGCGTGCGCGCTGGTGCTCGTGTCGCCCGAGCGCGCGCGCGATCTCCGACACCGGCCCGTCTACGTGGCCGCGGCCGCGCAGGGGACGGGGCCGCGCTACGGCTGTGGCGCGTGGGCGATGCACTACATGCCGGAGGAGGACTACACGGGCGGCAACACCCAGACGCTCGCCAAATCGCTCTACCAGACGGCCGGCGTCGAGCCGCGCGACCTCGACTGCGCACAGCTCTACGACCACTACACCGGGATGGTGCTCCTCCAGCTCGAGGACTTCGGCATCTGCCCGCGGGGTGAGAGCGGGCCCTTCGCCGCCGCGGGTGAGCTCGCCTGGCCCGACGGGGCACTGCCGACCAACACCGCGGGCGGGAGCCTCTCCGAGGCGTACATCCACGGGCTCAACCACGCCGTCGAGGCGGTGAAGCAGCTGCGTGGCGTGGCGGTGAGCCAGGTGCCCGACGCGGAGCTCGCCCTCGTTGCGAGCGGCAGCGGCATTCCAACGAGCGCTCTCCTCCTCCGGCGATGAGCGTGATGCGTCGGCCCTATTTCCCGCCCGGGATGCCGCTCCCCGCCATCACGGACGACACGCGGCCTTTCTGGGACGCCTGCCGTCGTGGCGAGCTCGTGATCCAGCGCTGCACGGGCTGCCACACCTTCCGCCACCTGCCGGCGCCGGTGTGCTGGCAGTGCCGGAGCTTCGCGCACGAGTGGATCCGGGTCTCGGGCCGCGGCACGATCTTCACCCATGCGACCGTGCACCGCGCCTTCCTCCCCGAGCTCGCCGCGCACGTGCCCTACACGGTGGTCGTCGTCGCGCTCGACGACGCGCCCGGTGTTCGCCTCGTCTCGAACCTGGTCGACGGCGAACCCGCGATCGGACTCCCGGTCGAGGTGGTCTTCGAGGAGGTGAGCCCCGAGGTCACGGTGCCGCGGTTCCGGGTACGGATTCCGTGAGCCGCCCCGATCCGGCCGCGCTGGCGCGCGAGCGCTACGGGCGCGTCCAGGCCGCCATGGCCCGCCGGCAGGTCGGCGCGCTGCTGCTCGCCACGCCGCACCTGGCACTCTTCGCCTCGGGCGCACGGCGCGTGCAGGTGGCGGGAAGCGGCGGCACGGTACCGACCACCGTCGTCACCGCCGGAGCACCTGCCGCCGTCGTCTTCACGCCCGATCCGGACGGCGCGCCTCCGTGGATGCCGCGCACCGCGATCGAGCCGCTCCGCTGGGATCGCGAGCGGCAGCTCGCCCGTATCGCGGAGCTCGTGGCCGCGACCCGCGGCGCCGTCGCGTGCGACGTGCTCGCCCCGGCGTTGCGCACCTTCCTCGATCGTCTCGGACGCGAGATCGTCGACGCGGCGCCGCTCCTCGCCGAGGCGGCGGCACCGCGCACGCCGGGCGAGATCGCGGCCATCACGGCGGCGCTCGCCGCGGCGCGAACGGGATTGGACGCGGCCGCCGCCGCCGTGCGGACTGGCGTGACGCCCGCCCGACTCGTCGCCGCGTTCGCGGAGACGATGACGGCGACCGGGTCGGGATTCCCCCTCGGCGAGGGCCGCGTCTGGCGGGCCGGACCGGGCTTCACCCGCGTCGCCAGTGGGGAGACGTGCGCTCCGGGCGACCTCCTGGCGCTCGAGTTCGGCACCTACCTCGATGGGCACGCTGGCGTCGCCGGCGTGAGCGTCGTGTGCGACGGGTCGCTGGATCCGGCGCGCCGCCGGCGCTGGTTCACGGCCCTCTGCGCGATCGCGCGGCAGTGTCGCGCCGGCCGCTCGACGGCGGCCGTACGCGACGCCGCGCGTGCCGCGGGTGCCACGCAGCTGGGCCTCCTGGCGCACGGGCTCGGGGTGGGAATCGAGCCGCCGCTCGTCGATCTCCAGATGGACGACGACCGGTCGCTCCACGCCGGGTCGGTCCTGGTGCTGGCGCCCGTGGTCGAAGGCGTCCGTGCCACCCGGGCGCTGGTCGTCCGCGACGGGGCCGCGCGCTGGCTGGAGCCGGCACCGTGATCGAGGACTCGGCGCCGCTTCGCGCGGCGCGCCTGGCGCGGCTCCGCATGGCGATGAGCGAGGCGGAGGTGGACGCGCTCGTCCTGACCCACGCCGGGTCGCTCCGGTACGCGACCGGTGCCGTCGCGGTGCACGGCGATTCCAGCGTCGAGGCCGCGCGGCCGTTCGCGGCGGTGGTGACGTCACGCTCGGCGTACGTGCTCGGCGTCGAGCGCGAACGGGTGCCCTCGGAGGTCGAGGCCGCTCCGTTGCCGCGCACGTCGCGGGCCGCGGCGGAGGCGCTCGCGGATCTCCTCGGTAGCGCGCGCACCGTCGGCCTCGAGCGGCTGGCCTTCGCGACCGGCGTCGCCCTCGAGACGGCGCTGCCGGGAGCGCGATTCGTGCCTGCGGAGGGTGTCACCCTTCCCGCGCGCGCGATCAAGACGCCGGAGGAGATCGCCCTCCTACGCGAGGCCCAGCACCTGAACGAAGCCGCGGTCGCCGAGGTCCTGCCCGCCATCGTCCCCGGTGTGCGCGAGGTCGAGCTGACGGGACGCTTCCTCGCGGCCATGGCCCGACGAGGCGTGACGGCCTGCCACGTCGAGCCACTCTGGTGTGTCTTCCCGCGTCGGCGCGCGGACGCGCCCTGGTGCTTTTCAGGCGGCGTTCCGTACCGGGAGCTAACGTCCGATCGGACGCTCGCCGGCGGTGACCAGGTCATGATCGACACCGGCATGCTGCATGCGGGCTACATGTCCGACGTCGGCTGCACGTGGAGCTGCGGCGGCGAGCCATCCGCTGCCGATCGCGCGCTGCGCAGCCGCTGGCAGGAGATTCTCGAGGCGGTCCTCGCCGTCTGCCGCCCGGGCGCGACGGCGGCCGACCTTCATCGCGCCGCACGCGGCGTGACGGGCACCGAGGGTCCTGCGCCCTGGCCCGTCCCGCTCTACCTGGCGCACGGAATCGGGATCGGTGGCGTCGAGCCCCCCTTTATCGGCACGGACCTCGGCCTCGCGGCTGAAGAGAGCGTGCTCCTGGCGCCCGGCATGGTGCTCCTGCTCGAACCCTGCGCCTGGGAGGAGGGTCGCGGAGGCTACCGCGCCGAGCAGGCGCTGGTCGTCACCGCGAGCGGCTACGAGCTTCTTTCCACCCCGCCCCCGTGACCCGGTCTGCCGGGGCTGCCGCACCCGGTCTCCTGCGCATCCCGGTACCTGCCCAGGCCTGTGCCACAGGGCCCGGAGTTTTCTCGCGGGACCGCGCAGGGCGCTGGAGCAGATGATAGGGAATACTGGCAAGCATCTGCGATTCCTAGCTGACTAGCAAGAATAAGTTGACGCGATGCGCGCGTTGCGATAGGGGTCGCCGCGTGGTCCGATGCGGAGGAAATCGCGTCGGGTGACGTGGCAGGCGGTTAGGATTCCGGATTCGAAACGGCATACGGTGAGCTGTCGTTCCGATCAGGCGCAAGTTTGATTCGAGGAAAGGGACGACAATGCGATCGATTGCTCGATGGATACTGGTTTCGATGCTCCTGCTGAATACGGGGGTGGCACGGCATGCCGCCGCCCAGGTCTGTACCAACGCGCCGCTGCCCGCGGCGGGGATCGGGCCGGTGGACCCGGCCAACGGCTTCCCGAAGTACTACGATGACAACGCGGCGGTCGCCGTGGTCCCGTGCCTGGTGCCGGGCCCGGCAGCGGGGGTCGCGGGGGTGTGTGGCGTGCTCGCGCCCATCCCCACCCCGGCCAGCCCGATAGCATTCCCGGCCAACTTTCCGCCGGAGTTCCCGTACTGGAGCGCCACGGCGACCATGACGATGCCGACCGGGGCCAAGGCCGTGCTGGTCCATGCGCTCCTCGGCAGCTTCCCGGTCGTGGGCGGGGCCACGCCAGTCCCGGCGGCCGGCACACAGCTGGTCTTCAGCCGGCTCCGCATGCGCATCCCGGGGCTCCAGCCCTTCGGCACGTACACCATCACGCATGCGTACGGCGTCGAGACCTTCGTCGCAGACAACCTCGGGGTGATCAATCACACCATCGATGCAGGTAACCTCGCCCCCGGCTTCTTCGGTCCGGTGTCGCCGGGCAGCCGGGTGGGGGATACCTACCTGAAGTGGGATGCAACTCTGCCTGCGCCGCCTGCGGGCTTCATCGGTGACGGCGCCACCCCGCACACGGTCACCGGGAGCCCCTGCGGCACCAACTTCTTCCGAGTCGAGGGGCCGCTGCTTCCCATCGGCGGGGTGCAGACGAACCTCTTCGTGGTCGTTGGAAAGACCATCGACCTCTGCGGCGACGGCATTCTCCAGCCGGGTGAGGACTGCGACGACGGCAACAAGCTCGCCGGCGACTGCTGCTCACCGACCTGCAAGTTCGAGCCCCTGGGCTCGCCCTGCGTCGCCCCCACGATCTGCACCAACAACGCCTGCAACGGCGCCGGCGTCTGCGGCTCCGTCAGCCTGAACGACGGGATCGCCTGCACCGACGCCAACGTCTGCACGGTGGGTGACACCTGCACCGCCGGCGCCTGCGTCGGCGCGCCCAAGAACTGCGTCGACGGCAACCCCTGCACCACCGACCTGTGCACGCCGCCGAGCGTCGGCTGCGAGAACCTCAACAACGCGCTGCTCTGCGACGACGGCAACGCGGCCACCACCGGGGACAGCTGCTCGGGCGGTGTGTGCATGGGCTTCACACGCGATGCGAAGCTCACCCTCGCCGCGGGCGAGAACCCGAGCCTGGCGGGCTTCCCGGCGGTGGGCGATGCCCGCACGGATGGCACCAGCGTCCGCGTGAGCCTCACCAACATGGATCCCGCCCGCTACCCGGCCGGGTGCGCCGGCGCCACGATCAAGGTGGGCGGCATCTCCGGCACTGCGTCGGTAACGCCCTTCGCCGCGCAGGCCGCCCCGCTCGTGCGGGCCACGGCGGTCAACTTCAAGGTGCCCGGGACGGTCGCCGCCGGCAGCGCGGTTGATCTCCGGATCAGCTGCACGGTTGGCGGGGTCGTCCACTCGACCCGCTGGGCCGGGACGGTGGCCAACGTGGCCGTGCCCTGCACGCCCACGACCTGCGCTGCCCAGGG
>DATILR010000286.1:0-2375 GCA_035476275.1 Binatus sp. (SeqCode)
GTTCGAGACCAACTTCTTCGGCCTGACGCGCCTCACGCAGCTCGTCCTCCCCGGGATGCGCCGGCAGCGCTGGGGCAAGATCGTCAACCTGAGCTCGATGGGCGGGAAGCTCACGTTTCCCGGCGGCGGCTTCTACCACGCTACCAAGCACGCGGTGGAAGCGCTGAGCGATGCCCTCCGCTTCGAGGTGCGGGGTTTCGGCGTCGACGTGATCGTCATCGAGCCCGGTCCGATCAAGACCCGCTTCGGTGACACGGCCATCCAGAGCCTCGACACGGTGGGGGGGCAGGTGTCGCCGTACGCCGCGTTCAACACCGTCCTCGCGCAGCGCGTGCGGGAAGCCTACGAGGGGCCGATGGCGATGGCGGCCGGCACCGCCGAGGACGTCGCCCGCGTGATCGAGCGGGCCATCACGGCGCGCAGGCCACGGACCCGCTACCCGGTGACGGTGGCCGCCCGCTTCCTGATGGGGCTCCGGCGCTGGCTGCCGGATCGTGCGTTCGACGCGTTCCTCCGCACCCAGTTCTCGTCGCCGGCCGGCGGCTGAGCGGACGGTGGCTCAGGCGGGGCGGGGAACCACCTCGCCCACGTAGACGTAGTCGAGGTCCTGCGAGGTGAGCGGTCGATCCCCACGGCGCATCGTGACCTGCTCGACGCCCGCCACGAAGAGAGTGTGATCGCCCGCGGTGTGGCTCGCCTCGACGCGGCACTCGAGGCTGGCGATCGCCCCGGGGAGCAGGGGGAGGCCGCCGGCGGAGTCCTCGTAGGCGACGGCTTCCAGGTTGTCGGGGCGGCGTGCCTTGCTCGAGACGAAGTACTCCTCGAGGTGCCGGCCGCGCTCGCCCACGACGTGGAGGGCGAAGCGCCCGGTGCGGGCGATGATGTCGTGGGTGAAGTGCTGGCGGTCGACGGCGACCATGAGGAGCGGCGGATCTCCCGAGACCTGCGTCACCCAGGACGACGACATCCCGTGCCGGCGGTCCTCGTCACGGACGGTCAGCACGTAGATGCCCGTCGTGACGATGCTGAGCGCCTTGATGAGGAGGCTGCGCGCGAGTGGCATGAGATCCCAGGGTAGCATGCCGGCCGCCCCACTGCAGCCGCCGAGCCGGTTGACCCGGCGGAACGGCCGTGGGACCACCGGACGGGATGCGTTGCCCGTCCTGCGGACACGAGGGCCGCCCCGCGGCTCGCTTCTGCGACGCCTGCGGTCAGGCGATGGCCGGCCCCGCCGGCGATCGCCGTCCCCCGACCCCCCCGACGCCCCCGGACCTCGCCGAGAAGATCCTCGCCTCCCGGAGCCACCTCGAGGGCGAGCGGAAGCAGGTGACGGTGCTCTTCGCCGACGTGAAGGGATCGATGGAGCTGGCCGAGCAGGTCGATCCCGAGGCGTGGCACCAGATCCTCGATCGATTCTTCGCCATCCTGGCCGCGGGCGTGCACCGCTTCGAAGGCACGGTCAACCAGTTCACGGGCGACGGCATCATGGCGCTCTTCGGGGCTCCCATCGCGCACGAAGACCACGCGCAGCGGGCCTGCCACGCGACGCTGCAGCTGGACACGGAGCTCCGCCGCTACGCCCACGACCTCCGGCGAGAGCGCGGGCTCAGCTTCTCCGTTCGCATGGGGCTCAACTCCGGGGACGTCGTGGTGGGCGCCATCGGCGACGATCTGCGCATGGACTACACCGCGCAGGGACACACCGTGGGGCTCGCGCAGCGAATGGAGCAGCTCGCCGAGCCGGGTCGCATCTACCTGACGGAGCACACCGCGCGGCTCGTCGCTGGATTCTTCCGGCTGGACGAGCTCGGGCAGTTCAGCGTGAAAGGGGTGCGCGCGCCGGTGCGGGTGTTCGCGCTCGAGGGCGTGGGGCCGCTTCGCACGCGGCTGGAGCAGTCGCGCGCGCGGGGGTTCTCGCGCTTCGTGGGCCGCGACACGGAGACCGCGACGCTCGACACCGCGCTCGAGCGGGCCGTGGCCGGGAGCGGCGGGGTGGTCGACGTGGTGGCGGAGGCCGGCGTCGGCAAGAGCCGGCTCTGCTTCGAGTTCACCGTACGCGCCCGGGCACGCGGGGTCGCGGTGCACGAAGGCCACTGCGTCGCGCACGGCAAGATGGTGCCCTTCCTGCCGGTGCTGGAGCTCCTGCGCGGCTACTTCGGCGTCGGCGAGGCGGACGGCGACGACGCCGCGCGCCGGAAGATCGCCGGCACCGTCCTGCTGCTCGACCCGGAGCTCACCCCCTCGCTGCCGCTCCTCTTCGATTTTCTGGGCGTGCCGGATCCGGGACGGCGCATGCCGCGCATGGATCCCGAGGCACGCCAGCGCCAGCTCTTTACGCTCGTGCGGCGGCTGATCGAGGCGCGGAGCGCGCGCGA
>DATILR010000287.1:0-3150 GCA_035476275.1 Binatus sp. (SeqCode)
ACGCCGCGCGAGCAGGCGGGGACGCTGATGCACGAGCTCGGCCACAACCTCGGGCTCCGCCACGGCGGCTGCGACGACACCGAGCTCAAGCCCGGCTACGAGAGCGTCATGAACTACGCCTACCAGATGGGCGGACTCACCCGGGACGGCGAAGCCGACGTGCTCGACTTCTCCCGCGCCGTTGCGCTCGAGGACGAGGCGCGAGGCGGGCCGCGTCGAACGGGCCGCGGGGCATCCCAGGACGCCGCTAAGGTCCACTCCGGCATCGCGGGCGCTCCGGCCACGACAGCGACCGGGCGCGGCAACCGATCCCCCTCCTGCGCCGGCATCTCCGCCTGGGACGACTGGCGCGCCATCCGGCTCAAGGTGGGCGCGATCGGGAACCTCGGAGTCGCGCTGCGAGGCGCGGCGCGCTGATCCCGCGCGCGGCGAGTCCCGGGCGTAGTCCCTCAGGTGAACCGCCCGGGGCCGCATGATATGGACGTCCCAACCGTGACGACTCCAAGGCGGGGCAAGAGAGGGCGGAGGGGCCGGGGCACATCAGCGCGTTCGCGGACATCCGGGAGCGCGGCCGAGGCCGCTCCACCCGCGGCAGAATCGGCGCTCGATACGTTCCTGGAGCAGCCCGAGCCCGAGCCCCCGGTCGAGGTGTCGACGGAAACGGAGCCCGCCCTTCCCACGGGCGCACCCGAGCCCCGCTTTGCCGCCATGGTTCCGCCGCCCGCGCCCGCTCGACCGTTGCCGGCCACGCGCCGCGTGATCTTCTTCGACGTGGAGAACACCAGCCGGGCGGAGCACATCCAGCGGGTGCTGACCCATCTCGGCCTCGACTGGGGCGCGCGTGCCACCGAGCTGGTGGCGGTGGGGAACTGGCGGGTCATCGGGCATGACACGGCGCGTCTCCTGGCCCGGCATGGCGCCGAGCTCGTGCACAGCGCGCCCTCGATCGGCGTGCGTGACTGGAGCGATCTCCGCATCGCGGTGGCGGCGGGAGTGTGGCTGGCGGGTGCGCGACCCGGCGACGGGATGGAGATCGTGACCGACGACCAGGCCTTCGACGCGGTGGGTGACGTGGCGGCGAGCCTGGGCGTGGCCTTCCGCCGGCTCTCCTACCGGGCCCTGCTCGGCATCGCGGCCGAGGAGGCGCCCGAGGAGCGCCCGAGCGAAGGACGCTCCCGGCGTCGGCGGCGCGGCGGTCGGCGTGGAGGGCGTCGGGACCTGCCTCGCGAACGGCCCCGTGAGTTGCCTCGCGAGGCGCCCGCACTCATGCTGGGCGCTGCCGAAGGGAACGGCGCCGCGGAGCCTCCGGAAGGTCACACCGCGCCGCATGACGAGATCATTGCAGTGGTGCGGGATCTTCTGGCCGCATCGTCGGATGGTGGGGTCACGATCGATGCGCTCTCGAACGCGTTGAAGTCGCGTGGCTTCCGGCGTCCGCCCGGCTCGCCCCGTCTCATCACCCGGCTGCGCCGCATCAAGGAGGTGGACGTGAGCCGCTCGGGAATGATCCGACTCGTCGCGGCGAGCGAGGAACCCGCCGAGATGCCGGCGGATTCCGAAGCGAGCGAGGTTGCTCCCGTGGCAGCGGCGGAAGAGGGTGCGTCTCCTGCTGCACCGCGGCGGCGACGGCGGCGCGGCGGACGTCGACGCCGCGGCCGCGGCGGCTCGCACACCGCGGCCGACGCGCCGTAGACTCGTCAGTGCGCCGGCAACGAGTGCTTCACAGCATCCGCCGGCGCACGATTTGGCAGCTCTGCAAGCCACGCTCCTCGGAGACGTGTGGTATGGCTTGGCGCACTAGTTGCTCAGTGATGGGCACGCGACTTCATAGCGCAGCGCGGTACGGAACGCTGATCGTGTTCGCGTTCGTCGGTGCCGATCTGGTGCGCGCCGAAGACGGCGCACCGCTCGTGCTGCCGCTCGACACCGTTGCCACCGTCACCTCGACGCCCGATGCTCCGCCGGCGGCCGTCGGCGCAATTCACCTCCCTCCGCCCCGTGCCTCGTCCGGTCCGCTGCCCTCCCAGCTCCACATCCCGGACGGCTATGCCGTGGACATCGACAGAAAGACGCCCCTCTTTGCAGCGCCCTTCGACAGCGACCGGATCGTAGCCTTCGATCTCTTCCGCCGCCCGCGCCACGGCTGGATGGTGTCCTTCGCCTACGACCAGGAAGCGCGCCGCCCGCGTGCGGGTAACGCGGACGTGATCGGGATCATCTTCGAACGGGACTTCTGACGGGACGTCCGTGCGCGGGCAGCCGCCACCGGCGCGGCTCCGCGTCCCGCTTCGCCGTCAGGCCATGCCCAGGCGCTCGCGGCCTTCGGGCGAGATCATCTGCGGCGTCCAGGGCGGGTCCCACACTAGCTGGACGTCGGCGTCCGAGACGCCGGCCAGGTCCAGAAGTTTCCGACGAGCGTCGGCGGCGATCGACGTGCCCATGCCGCAGCCCTGGGCGGTGAGCGTCATCTTCACCTCGATGCGGCTCCCGCCGTCCGATTCTGGGGTTACGCGCAGGTCGTAGACGAGGCCCAGGTCCACGATGTTGACGGGGATCTCGGGGTCGTAGCACGTTCGCAGCTGCTCCCAGACGTGTTGCTCGAGATTGCCACCCTCGGGGGACGGCGTGGATGGTGTTGCCGTGGCCGTCTTGCCGAGGGCGTCCGCGTCCTTGCCCTCGACGCGGAAGAGGCCGCCGTAGGTCGGCGCCTGGACGGTGTAGGTGCCGCCCAGCGACTGGGTGATGAAGACGACCGTGCCGTGTTCGAGGGTGACCGGCGCCCCGGCAGGGATCTCGACCGCCTCGACGTCTCGGGTGAGCTCAACGCGTTCCATGGTGTGACTCCTCTCGCGATGGAAGCGCGATTGTAGACCGCCCCGCGACCTCCCGCCAGGTCGCTACCGTCCGGGGATGATGTGCCAGCCGCGGCTCACGATGTCGCTCATCGTGAGCAGGATCAGGAGCGCGAGCCAGAAGAAGCCCCCGGAGGCGAAGATCCAGATCAGGCGGGGGCCGTACCGCACGTGCATGAAGAAGAGGATGACGAGCGACGCCTTGGCGGCGGCGATGGCGAGTGCCACGACCGTGCTGAGCGGTCCCAGGTCGACGAGCGACACGCCCACGGTGACGACGGTCAGCACGAGCAGCGCG
>DATILR010000288.1:0-2794 GCA_035476275.1 Binatus sp. (SeqCode)
GCGAGATCGAGCTCCGCGGGAAACAGCTGCTGCTCGGCCTCGAGGACCTCGAAGTAGTTCGCGATGCCGTCGTTGTAGCGCTGGAGTGACAGCGTGACCGACGTCTGCAGCGCCTTCACCGTCTCCTCGCGCTCGGCACGGACGTCCCGCAATTTCTCCTGCGCGACGAGGGCGCTCGACACCTCCGCGAACGCCTGCAGGACGGCTTGCTGGTAGCGCTCGACGGCTTCGTCCCAAGCGGCCGAGGTGGCCCGATAGCTCCCGAGCAGGCGCCCCCCCTGGAAGAGCGGGCCGGCGAGCGATCCCGCGACGGCCCAGACGTTGCCGGCGCTCTTGACGACGTTCTCGAGCTCGCTGCTCTCGCCGCCGTAGAGGCCGGTGAGGCCGAGACGCGGGAAGAAGTTCGCCACCGCGACCCCGACGTCGGCGTTGGCCGCCACGACGCCCTGCTCCGCCTCCTGGATGTCGGGGCGCCGCTCGAGGAGCTGGGAGGGCAGCCCGACGGGGATCTCGGGAGCCAACGGCACCTCGTCCAGCCGGACGCTGCGCGCGACGTCGGCAGGGGGCCGTCCGAGCAGGACCGAGATCTGGTTCTCCTCGGCGACGATCTGGCGCTCGAGGTCCGGGATGCCGGCGCGCGCCTGGGTGAGGGCGGCCTCGGCGCGGGACACCTCGAGCAGCGTGCCGATCCCACCCGCGTAGCGCCGGCGGAAGAGATCGAGGGTGTCCTGGAACGTGATCCGGGTGCTCTGCGTGATCTCGAGCTCGCTGTCGAGCTCGAGGAGCTCGAAGTACGCCTGCGCCACGTCGCTCACCAGGGTGAGGAGGACGCCGCGCCGGGCCGCCTCGGCGGCCAGGTAGTCGGCGCGGGCGGACTCGGTGGCGCGCCGGATCCGGCCCCAGACGTCGATCTCCCACGCGAGGTTGAAGCTGGCGAGAAAATCGTTGAAGGTCCCGCCCCTCGTGCTTCCCGGGAGGATGGAACGCCCGCGCTCCGCATCCGCCCGGTAGCTCACCTGAGGGAACATGTCCGCTCGCGCCACGGCGATCTGGTTGCGGGCCTGCTCCACGCGCGCGGCCGCTGCCAGGAGATCGTGGTTGTTACCCACCGCTTCCTCGATGAGCGCCTGCAGACCGGGAGCGTCGAAGACCACCCACCACGGGAGGTCGGCGAGGGAGGCGGCGTCTGCCGCGCCCTGCTGGCCACGGGTCGTCTCGGGCGTGGGAACCGTCGGGCGGCGGTAGCGCGGCCCGACCGCGCAGGCCGTGACGACCGGGATCACCACCACGAGCGCAAGCCGCGGGCAGCGGTTCCGGCTCGACCTCCCGTTACCCACGTCCCAGCTCTCGACTCGCCCCTGCCGGCGGACGCGCCGCCTGACCCCGGCGCCCGGCCGCCGACCGCCGGAGGACGACGTAGAACACCGGCGTCAGGAAGAGGCCGAAGAACGTGACGCCGAGCATGCCGCTGAACACCGCCGTGCCGAGGGCCTGGCGCATCTCGGCTCCGGGTCCGGTCGCGCGTGCGAGCGGTAGCACGCCCAGGATGAACGCGAACGAGGTCATGAGGATCGGCCGGAGCCGCAGCCGGCTCGCCTCGACCGCGGCCGCGAAGCGGTCCTTGCCCTCCTCCTGCTGCTGCTTGGCGAACTCCACGATGAGGACGGCGTTCTTCGCGGCGAGGCCGATCAGGGTGATGAAGCCGATCTGCGTGATGAGGTTGTTGTCCAGGCCACGCAGCCACGTGCCGAGCAGCGCGAAGGGCAGGCACATGGGCGCGATCAGGATGATCGCGAGCGCCAGCGACCAGCTCTCGTACTCGGCGGAATGGACGAGGAACACGAAGAGCACGCAGAGCGGGAAGATGAAGATCGCGGTGTTGCCCGCGAGCTTCGCCTGGTAGGCGATGTCGGTCCATTCGATCTGCATGCCGGGCGGCAGGCCCTGCGCCGCCAGCTGCTCCATGGCGGCCAGCGCCGTGCCCTGGCTCCCGCCCGGCGCCGCGTCGCCGTTCACCTCGGCGGCGGGGAACATGTTGTAGCGAACGATGCGATCCGAGCCGCTGTGCCACTCGAGGTTGACGAGCGAGCCGAGGGGCACCATGCCCCCGGAAAGGTTCCGCGTCTTGATGCGCACGACATCCTCGGGTTCGGTCCGATAGGCGCCCTCGGCCTGCGCGCGCACCTGAAACGTGCGCCCGAAGCGGTTGAAGTCGTTCACGTACACGGACCCCAGGTAGACCTGCAGCGTGTCGAAGACGTTTGCGAGCGGGACACCGAGCTTCTCCGCCTTCACGCGATCGATGTCGGCGTAGAGCTGGGGGGCCGAGGCACGGAACGTGGTGAACACCCTGGCCACGTCCGGGTCGCTGCCCGCCGCAGCGACGTACGCGTCGGTCGTCTCCTGCAACGCGGAGAAGCCCTGCCCGGCGCGATCCTCGACGAGGAGCTTGAACCCTCCCGAGGTGCCGAGGCCCTGCACGGGTGGCGGGGGGATCACGAAGATGCTCGCCTCCTCGATCGCGGACAACCGCTGCTGCAGGGTCGCGATGAGCTCCGGGGCCGTCGGCCCGTGACGCCGCTCCTCCCATGGCTTGGGGCCGACGAAGATGGCCCCCGCGTTGGCGCTGTTGGCGCGCGTCGCGCCGGAGAACCCCGCGAACGCGACCGCGAACTGGACCCCCGGCGTGGCGAGGATGACGTCGCTCGCCCGCCGCACGACCGCATCGGTCCGCTCGAGCGACGCCCCGTCGGGGAGCTGGATGGCGACGATGACGTAGCCCTTGTCCTGCGCG
>DATILR010000289.1:0-1861 GCA_035476275.1 Binatus sp. (SeqCode)
AGGCTCTCCCCGTCCCCGAAACATCCCGGCACGGGCGGAAGGGGAGCCGCGTCGTCGTCGATGTAGAAGAAGCCGGTGGCGAAGCACATCTCGTCGTTGCTGGTGACGCCGAAGCGGAGCGTCTTGTCGGTCTGGTTCAGGTAGTTGCAGGTCCAGCGCCAGCCGTCACCGGCCTCGAGGCGGAGGGCCGGGTCGTAGTCGTGGACCGACGGATCGGCGTAGTCGGTGGTCAGGAGCTCCTGGCCGGCCGGGACGCCCGCGCGCAGCAGATCGACGGTGACCGACTGGGTGTGCTTGTGGCTGTGGGAGGAGAGCGCGATCACGTTGAGCGGCAGGGGCGTCGTCCAGGTACCGACGGCGCTGCCCTGGGCGCCGGGCGGCACGTTGATGTCGAACGTCCCCAGCTGGAAGCTCCGCGCATGATGCTGGACGGAGTCCTTGCGGGCGGCGCGGAAGTTGACCGCCACGTCGATCGTGATCGGGGCCGCGCTGCCGTTGATGTAGTGCGAGTTGAGGAAGAGCCGCTGGTGCGGCTTGAGCCGCACGCCGACGTGGAGCGGGAAGCGGATGCGCTCGCGCGGGTGCTGCACGAAGGCGAGCAGTGGAGGAACGACCTCGCCCCCCATCCCCACGCAGCCGACGTCGGTGGTGGGCTCCGGCTGGGCGGGAGCGGGGGTGTCGCGGACGTCGAGGAAGATCGCGAAGTGGTGCGTCCCGAATTCCGGGCTCCCGGGCATGCTGACGTCGATCTCGCTCGCGTCGAAGGCACGGGCGTTCCGCAGCGTGACGAGCTGGCAGACCTCGCGCTCGCTGGAAGCCTGGATGGTGTACGGAGAGAGGCGGACCTGCGTGCCCCGGTGGGGTCGCGCCAGATGGGCACGAAGCACCTCGGCAGCTGCGCCGCCGGGGCCGAGCACGAAGAGGAGAGGAAGCAGGAAGCCGATGAGGCGCCGCACGCGTCCTTGTCACGCAGCGGCGTATGGCGGTCAAGGCCCGTGGCGTATTGCCACGGGCCTTGCTTCGCTAAACGGACGCTGTGGTCTGTCCCCCGGTCTGTGGAAGCCCGCGCTGGCGGGCGAGGTCACGGATCGCCTTCCACGCGAGCTTCGACGGCTGGGCATGGGCGTTCTCCCACCGGTTCACGGTCGAAACCGTGACCGCGATCTCGTGGGCGAACTCCTCCTGCGTCATGCCGAGTTGCTGGCGTAGCTGGCGCACGAGTGAACGCGTGCTATCAGGCATGCCGGGGGACGCAGCAACCGACGTGCCACCGCCCGACGCGCGCGCGCGCCAGCCCCCACGGGCGTGCGCCAGGAGCCGGCGCCAAAAACTCGACCCGGGTGACCAAATCGCGCCGCCTGCCTTGCGGGCGCGATCCCCCCCCGCTATGGCGGCCGCCATGGTCTACCTCCACGAAGTTCACGAGATCCAGGGCGGGAAGATGGAGGAGTTCTCGGAGGCGTTCCGCCGGCGCTGGCGGCCGCTGCTCGAGGGGGACGGCCAGGCTCGTCTGCTCTGGTACTGGGAGCTCACGCACGGCACCGGTCCGAGCTACCAGGCGGTCTCGATTGCCGCAGTGCGCGACTGGGCCACCTGGGGCGCGCTGGCGGAGAGCCGGCCGGCGCGGGAGTGGCGACGCGATGCGTGCGCGCTCCGCCGAGAGGTCACTGCCAAGATTTTGTTACCGACTCCCTGGTCCCCTCTCCGCGAGCCCGATCTGACCGTCCACTCGTCGGACACCGAGAACGCCTCGCCCGCGCTCTACCTCCACGACACGGGCTGGCCCTTCACGGGCAAGCTCGAGGAATACGTCGAGGCGCTCGGCTCGATCTTCTATCCCCAGACGAAGCAGACGCGCATG
>DATILR010000290.1:0-1643 GCA_035476275.1 Binatus sp. (SeqCode)
CGTTCCGCTGGGCGCTCTACGACCGCGAGCCGCTGCCGACCTGGACCAGGGGCCGTCTCAGCTTGCTCGGGGACGCGGCGCATCCGATGCTGCCGCACCTCGGCCAGGGCGCCAACCAGGCGATCGAGGACGGTATCGCGCTCGCCACCCTCCTCGCCCGGGCCGACACGGCCAGCGCGCCCGGCTGCCTGCTCGCTTACGAGCGGCTGCGCCGCGAGCGCGTCGCCGAGGTTCAGCTCGGCGCCCGCAGGCATGGGCTGCGCGTCGATTCGATGGTCGATGACCTGCACAAGCGCGACGCCGATCTCGTCGCGCACGCCGAATTCCGCAAACAACTCTATACCTACGACGTGGTGCCGCCCGCGCGCGCGGCGGCGGACGCCGTTACTTCGTCAGTCCGGCCTTCTTGACCATGTCGCCCACGCGCCGCGGATCTCGACCGCCTGCTGCTCCGGCGTTGCATAAGTCTGCAGGATGCCGAGACGCCGAGCGGCACGAGAGCCTTCTGCGCGTCGTACGGCACCGACTGCGGATCGACGGCGGGACGAGAGGATAGCCAACATTAGCACCCTCGGGGGCGCAGTCGCCCCGTCCGTAGACCCATCCTCGTGACATAATCTCCCATCCTCAGACGCCGGCTGCCCCAGGAGCCCGATGCCACAGCGGCCGGGTGCGGTCAAGGAAGCCGGCCCCCTTCCACCACGCAGGCAACGGAGGGAAGCCATGAGAGGCGTCGTGTTCCTCGGAGATCGGAAGCTGGAGGTGAGGGAGTTCCCCGATCCGACCCCAGGGCCCAGGGACGTGATCCTCGAGATCAAGGCCTCGGGCATGTGCGGCAGCGACCTCCACAACTATCGCGCACCGGCTCAGCCGGCCGGAGCGGTGACGGGCGGTATCAGGCGGCAGGCCGGCATGATCGCCGGCCACGAGCCCTGCGGCATCGTCGCGGCGGTGGGCACTGGTGTCACCGAGAAGGAAGCCCGGATCGGCCAGCGCGTGATGGATCACCACTACGACGGCTGCGGCAACTGCAAGCACTGCCGGGCGGGGTGGACCCAGATGTGCCTCGAGGGGACAGTGGTCTACGGCTCGGGCGGGCACGGCGGACACGCCAGGTACATGAAGGTGCCGGTGTCGACGCTGGTCCCGCTGCCGGACGCGCTCTCGTTCGTGACGGGTGCGGCGATCGCTTGCGGCACCGGCACCGCCTGGGGCGCCCTCAAACGGATCAACCTGCAGGGTGGCGAGACAATCGCCATCTTCGGCCAGGGCCCAGTGGGATTGTCGGCGACCCAGTTTGCCGTCGCCATGGGGGCATGGGTCATCGCCATCGATATCGCGCCTGAGCGGCGCGAGCTCGCCCAGAAGTTCGGCGCGCACGAGGTGATCGACCCCAAGTCGGGCGACATGGTGGTGGCCATCCGCGACCTGACGCACGGCGAGGGCGCGCACAAGACGCTGGACGCCTCTTCGGCGCCGGAAGCCCGCGCCGCGGCTGTGCGCGCGGTGCGCTCGTGGGGCACGGCCTGCTTCGTCGGTGAGCGCGGCCAGGTGACGCTGGACGTGAGCCCCGATCTCCTGCGCCGGCAGGTAACACTGGTGGGCTCGTGGACGTTCTCGAAGCAAGGCCAGGCCGAATGCGC
>DATILR010000291.1:0-3725 GCA_035476275.1 Binatus sp. (SeqCode)
TACTGGAGGAACTCCTCCACGTTGTCCCCCGCGACGCGCGACCCGAAGTTGTCGCGCAGGAACTCGTGGAAGTGGGACGCGACGCGCTCGGAGAGGAGCCCGCAGCGCCGGAGGGTCGGGATGACGAAGCCCTGCACCGGGCCGAGCCGGCGCCCACGCGGCAGATCGCGCGTGATCTCCTCGCGCTCGTCGTGGAGGGAGCTGAGCATCGCCACCGGATCGACGCCCACCTCCTGCCAGGTGGCGAGGAGCGTCGTGAAGAACCCCTGCGCGTTCCGGTCGATCAGCGACCGTGCGCACTCGAGGGCGAAGTCCTCCAGCTCCGCGCGCGCCCGCTCGCCCAGGCACGGCACGCAGCGCTCGATGTACTGCACGCCGTAGGCGTGGTGACGCGACTCGTCGCGCGCGACGTAGGTCAGCAGGTCCTTCAGCAGCGGCTCCGCGGTGAGGTTCCGCATCTCGCGGAAGGCGTAGAGCGCGAGGCCCTCGACCACGATCTGCATGCCGACCAGCTTCTTCATCCAGTCGCCCGTCTCCAGGGTCTGGTCGAGGATCCCCTTGAGCGACGGCGCGATCGGCCGGATCTCGTCCAGCTTCTCGATGTAGCGCGCGAAGACCTCCACGTGGCGCGCCTCGTCCATGGTCTGCGTCGCGGCGTAGAACTTGGCGTCGGTGTGTGGCACGGCGTTCACCAGCTGCGCGGCCACCATGAGGGCCCCCTGCTCGCCGTGGAGGAACTGCGAGAGCCGGAAGGCCGCGGTGCGGCGGGTCAGCTCGACGACCGTCGCCTCCGGGAGCGAGCGCCAGTACGAGGTCTTCTCGATCGGGATCCCCGCCCCGAGCGGGGTGGTCGAGAACTTGATGAGGTCGATTGGCCGATCCCACTCGATGTCGCGTGCACCCACCCACTGCGCCTCGGCCGCCTTGACGTAGAGGTTGCGAAGCTCCTCCACCTCGGCGTCGTAGTTCCACTGGTAGACAACCTCCATCGCGGTCGCGAGGCCGGCCTCCTGGGTGGGCGTCTGTAAGGTGAACTCGTTCATCGGGAATCTCCTTTGCGCCGGGGCTTGACGGGCTGGTCGGTGACGTCGCGGAAGTCACCCAGCACCTGGATGAGCTGCTGGAGAGTGGCGACGGCTTCGCCGGTCCGTCGCGCTTCGAGGGCGGCGAGGCAGTCGTCGATGAGCGGTACGAGGCGGCCGGGATCCCGCCGCAGCCGCGCGCGCGCCGCCCCCATGGGGGGCTGCCGGAAGAGCGCGCGCAGCCGCCGGGCGAGGAGCTGCCAGACCCGATTCCGCGTCATGTCGGCGAGCAGGACGAAGAGCTCGTGGATGGCCGCGTAGCGGTCCTCCCGGTCGCGCGTCGTGTCGGCCGCGAGGTCGCGGAACCCGCGCATGGCGACGAGGTCGGACGGCCGGCAGCGCTCGATCGCGAGCCGGCCCATCTCGAGGAGCAGGGGCCGCATCACCTCGGCCATCTCGCCGACGAGGGCCAGGTCGATCTGCCCGCCGTGGAAGATCATCGGCCCGAGGACCTCGAGCGACGCCTCGACCAGTGGGCGGACGGTGGCGCCGTCTCCCTGCCGGACCGTGACCAGCCCGAGCCCTTCCAGCACCTTGATGGCCTCGCGCACCGAGGTGCGGTTCACCCGGAACTCGGCCGCCAGCTCGCGCTCCGGCGGGAGCTTCGTCCCGGCGTCGAAGCGGCCGTCGAGAATCGCGTCGCGCAGCTGCTCGGCGACGTCCTCGTGCAGGCGGCGGCGGGCGGGTGCCCGGAAGGGGACGACGGCCATATGGCGCACTTATCCGATGGTCCAACCAATTGTCAATGCTCACCGCCACACTGGAAGAGCAACACATTCTCGACCGGCAGCGTTCCACCGTGCCCGTGATGCGTGACGGTCCCGGACGCGGCTAGTGTCGGGGCGGCGTGCTGGCAGCGGCGTGATCGTGAACGTCACTCGCGATCTCACCGCTCAGGGTCGCGAGGGCCCGGCTCATCGCCGCCACCGCCGCCGCCGTATCGCCTCCCGACACCGGCTCGGTCACGTGCGACTCCCGCACGACCAGGCGCGCGCCGGACGCGTCGCGAACCGTCCAGCGCGCTTCCAGCTCCGCGCTCCCGTCTGGCGCCGGCTCGAAGCGCAGCACCTCGACGTTCACCCGGATGTCGATGTCCGTTCCGAGTGACCAGGGATAGAGGACGACGCGTCCCCCGAGGAGCATGATCAGGTTCTGCTGGAGGACGTGCGCGACGGCTTCCGGCAGGGGCTCGGCCCAGCGGTCCGACGCCGACAGCTGCAGCTGATTCGTCCCCACGCGCCGCACGAGCGTGGGGCGATCGAGGTAGCTTGGGAGAACGACGGGGCCGAGGCCCACCCGAACGGACGGTTCGCCGGGCGTTCCCCCCGCCCCGTCCGCCGCCGCGATCGGCGTGAGCATGTAGAAGCGGGAGGACTCCGGTCGGGGGCCGAGTCCCACGCACCCCGCGAGCACGAGACCCGCGAGCGGCACGGCCCCGACGAGACGCCTCTCACCCGGCCGAACAGCACGGCGCACGGCGCTCATTGCACATCTTTTGCCCGGCCGAACCGCACGGCGCACCGCGCTCATTGCGCGTCCTTTGCACGGCCGAAGAGCACGGCGTTGGGATTTCGCTCGAGGTAGTCGGCGAGTTCGCGGAGCGCCCGCGCGGCCCGCCCGAGGTCGGCGACCGTCTGCGTGAGCTGGACCGCGAGCGGTCCGTCGGGCGCCAGGAGGCTGTGCACCCCGTCGAGGGTCGTGCGCAACGACTCCACGCTGCGGCGCGCCTCGTCCGAGGTTCCCCGCAGGCTCGTCGTCAGCGGCTCGGTGCGATGGTCGAGGTTGGTTGCCAGGAGCCCGACGGCGGCAATCGTCTTCGGCAGCTCCGCGATCGCGAGGTCGAGCTCGGGGCGGTCGAGCACGCCATCGACCCGCTCGAGCGTCGCACTGATGCCCTTGCCGATACCCGCGAAATCGATCGCCTTCAGGTTTGCCAGGATATCGCTCACGGTGGCCGTCGCCTCCTCCAGCACGGTGGGCACCGTCGGCACCTCCATGTAGGTGGCGTCCTCGCTCTGCACGAAGTCCGGTGTGCTGCCGGGCACGAGGTCGAACTCGACGTAGAGCACGCCCGTCACGAGGCTCAGCGTCTGCAGGCGGGCGCGCCAGCCCTGACTGATGAGGGCGCCCACGGCGTCTCGCGTGGGCCGCGCCCCGCCCAGCTCGGCGACGCGCCCCTCGTCGACCTTGAAGAAGACCGGAACGCGGGGATCGCCGCGCACCTGCTTGTAGCGGAGATGGATGTCCGTCACCTCGCCGATCTGCACTCCGCGAAACTTGACCGGCGCGCCTTTGGTCAGACCGTTCACCGATCCCTTGAAGTAGGCGACGTACAGCTGGCTCGTCTCGAACAGCTGGCCCTTGCCCCAGACCACGACGGCGACCACGACGAGGATGATCGCGCCGATCACGAAGGCCCCGATCAGGGCCGGATTCGTCTTCTTACCCATGCTCGGTCCTCGCGCCGTCGCTGCCCTCCTCGCCCCGCGTGAGGAACGCGCGCACGCGCGGATCCTGCGACTGCTCGCGCAGCACCCGTGGCGAGCCGCTCGCGATCAGCGTGCGGCTCTCGGCGTCGAGGAGCACGCCGTTGTCGGCGATGGTGAAGATGCTCGCCAGCTCGTGCGTCACCACGACGACCGT
>DATILR010000292.1:0-8171 GCA_035476275.1 Binatus sp. (SeqCode)
GCCTCCCGCTTGTAGTAGTCGCCGAAGGACCAGTTGCCGAGCATCTCGAAGAAGGTGTGGTGGTAGGTGTCCCGTCCCACCTGCTCGAGGTCGTTGTGCTTGCCGCTGATGCGGAGACACTTCTGGCTGTCGACGGCGCGCACGTAGGGACGGACGGCGTTTCCGAGGAAGACCTGCTTGAACTGCACCATGCCGGCGTTGGTGAAGAGCAGGCTCGGGTCGTCCTGCGGCACCAGCGGTGCGCTCGGCACGATGGTGTGCCCGCGCTCCTTGAAGAAATCCAGGAACGACTGGCGGATCTGATCCCCGGTCACTGCAGATCTTGTACCGGCTCCCGCTGGCGGCGGCAACCGCGGTCGAGGAGACGGATGGCTCCCGCGGTGGCCGAGCCGCGCGGCCTCCCATGTCCACCCCTGCCCTCCCGTCCGCGGCCTCCCCCTGGCGCGTGAGGAGCGGTCGGCCCGCGGCCCAGGGCGGGGCAGGAGGACCGCCCCGTCCCCCACCCACGCATGAGGACTCTGCGTCAGCGTGTGCTACAGCGAAGCGCAAACATACTCTCTAGTAATTTTTTATCCTTGACACTCCGCACCCGGACGACCTAAGCAATCGCCTGGGCGGAAGACTCCGCTGATGCTCGGGTGGTGAGGCATGAGGAAGGGAGAGGAGACCCTCCGTGTTCGACTTCGGTTTGCACCTGATCGTGCCCTATCCTGAACTCGTGCTCGTCTTTTGCTGCGGCTGCGTCCTGGCGCCCGAACGGATCGACCGTTGCGCGCTCCACGACGAGTTCCCGATCCGCTTCGAGATCCTCACCCGCGCAGCGTAACGACCCGCCGCGCGACCCCTCGTCACTCGGGCTCGCCCAGCAGCTCGACCAGGACGTCTTCCGGAAAGCCCCGGCTCAGGAGCAGGCGCCAGGTGCGCCGCGCGTCGGCCAGACGGCCGGCCGCCCGGCGGGCCCACTCGATCTCCGGCTCGTCGTTCCGTGACGCGTCGACCGCCGCGTCGACGAGGTCGGAGGGAAGGCCGCGGGCCCCGAGGTCGGCGACGATCCGCAGGCTGCCCCAGCCGCGCGCCCGCAGCGCGCGCGCCCGCTCCCGCGCGTAGGCCTCGTCTCCCACGTAGCCGAGCTCGCGGCAGCGCGCCACGGTGGCCGCTGCGGTGGCGCGCTGGTACCCACGCGCCACCAGGCGCTCCTCGAGCTCGGCTTCCGTGCGCGGTGCTCGGGTCAGCATCCGCGCCGCGACATCGAGCGGCGTGGGATCGGGCCGCCGCCGACCGCTTCCGCTAGAAGCGGTCGACTTTGATCGGCTCCTCTGCCGCGTTCCCTTCCTCCCGGTCGAAGTCGTCCCAGCGGGAATCGCTGGTCGACGAGATGCCGCGCGCCTTGAGCGCGAAGTCGTCCGGGTTGGTCGACTGGGCGAGCGCCTCGTCGAAGGTGATGAGCCCCTCGCGCCAGAGCGACATGAGGGACTGGTCGAAGGTCTGCATGCCGTAGCCCACGTAGCCACGCGCGATCGCGTCGCGGATCTCGCGGGTTCGCTCCGGCGACTGGACGCACTCCTTGACGAGCCCGGTCGACACCATCACCTCGACGGCGGGCACCATGCCGCCGCCGTCGGCGCGCGGCACGAGCCGCTGGCTGATGCACCCCTTGAGGATGCCGGCCAGGATGAGGCGGGCCTGGCCGCGCTGGTGGTCGGGAAAGGCCTGGATCACGCGAGTGATCGTCTCCGCAGCGTCCAGGGTATGAAGCGTCGACATGACGAGGTGGCCCGTCTCGGCCGCCAGGATCGCCGTTTCGATCGTCTCCAGGTCGCGCATCTCGCCCACCAGGATCACGTCGGGATCCTGCCGGAGCGCGCCCTTCAGGCCGGCCGCGAAGGTGAGGCAGTCCGCCCCGATCTCGCGTTGCGTGACGATCGAGCGATCATCGCGATGGAGGTACTCGATGGGATCCTCGATCGTGATGATGTGCCGGTCGACCGTCCGGTTGATGTAGTCGATCATGGAGGCGAGCGTCGTCGATTTGCCGCTGCCGGTCGTGCCGGTGACCAGGATCAGGCCACGCCGCTCCGAGGAGATCCGCTCGATGACCGGCGGCAGGTTGAGCTCGCGGATCTGCCGCACGCGGGCCGGAATGAGGCGCAGCGCCGCCTGGATCTCGCCGCGCTGGTAGAAGACGTTGACCCGGAACCGGCCGAGCTCCGGATGGCCGTAGCCGACGTCGACCTGCAGCTCCCGTTCGAGCCGCTGGCCGTGGTAGTCCTTGAGCAGCGACCGGGCGAGCGCCGCCATGGTCTCGCGGTCGATCGGTGCCACCTCGTCCCAGGGCGTGAGCGTGCCGCTCACGCGGAAGACCGGAGGTGCTCCGGTCTTCAGGTGGATGTCCGAGGCCTTCCGCCCAACTCCCTCGCGCAGGATCGCATCCAGTTCCACGCGTCAGTCCTTTCCGCCCCTCCCCTTCCGGGCGGCTTCCACCGCCCGCGCTCCCTCTGCACCACTCCCGTTGCCGCTCTCGGGCGCTTCCACACGCAGCCCGAACTTCTCCCGCACCTTCCCCTCGATCGTTCTCGCCACGTCGGCGTGCTCGCGCAGGAAGTCCCGCGCGTTCTCGCGTCCCTGGCCGATGCGCTCGCCGCCGAAGGCGTACCAGGCCCCGGCCTTCTCGACGATGCCCTGCTCGGAGGCGATGTCGATCAGCTCACCCTCCTTCGAGATGCCGGTGCCGTAGAGGATGTCGAACTCGGCCTCGCGGAACGGCGGCGCCACCTTGTTCTTCACCACCTTCACCTTGGTCCGGCTGCCGATCACCTCGTCACCGTGCTTGATGGCGCCGAGACGGCGGATGTCGAGCCGCACCGAGGCATAGAACTTGAGCGCGTTGCCGCCGGTGGTGGTCTCCGGGTTGCCGAACATCACCCCGATCTTCATGCGGATCTGGTTGATGAAGACGACGATGGTGCGCGACTTGGAGATCGTGCCGGTCAGCTTGCGGAGGGCCTGCGACATGAGACGGGCCTGGAGACCCATCTGCGGGTCACCCATGTCGCCCTCGATCTCCGCGCGCGGCACGAGGGCCGCGACCGAGTCGATCACCAGCACGTCGAGCGCGCCCGAGCGCACGAGCGTGTCGGCGATCTCGAGTGCCTGCTCGCCGTTGTCGGGTTGCGAGATGAGCAGATCCTCGGTCTTGACGCCGAGCTTGCGGGCGTAGTTGACGTCGAGCGCGTGCTCCGCGTCGATGAAGGCGGCGATGCCGCCCCGCCTCTGGCCCTCGGCCACGAGCTGCAGGGCCAGCGTCGTCTTGCCCGACGACTCGGGCCCGTAGATCTCGACCACCCGTCCGCGCGGGATGCCGCCGATCCCGAGCGCGATGTCCAGGCCGAGCGATCCGGTCGGCAGCGCGGGGATGTCCTGGGCGAGGGCCTCCTCGCCCAGCTTCATGATCGCGCCCTTGCCGAACTGCTTCTCGATCTGGCTGACGGCGAGGTCGATCGCCCGCTCGCGGTTCACGTCGATGCTCATGTCACACCCTCCCCCCCGGACCGGTGCGTGCTACGTTCGAGTGGGGAACACTTTACCTTGCCGGGGGGGGAGTCTCCAGCCACCGAGGCTGCATTCTTGCAGACGTCATCCTCCGAACGGGAAGCGCCCCAGTGGCTCGTAGACCGCGCCGCTCGGCCGGAGATGGCTCCGGTAGAGCACCACATCCCGCGCGGTCCACGTGCCGAAATCGGCTTGCGCCCCCGCCGCAATCGCGTCGCCCAGTGGCGGGAGACCGCGCGGCGAGCGCACCCGGGCGAGCGTCACGTGCCCGCTGAACGGCCGCTCCTCGGCTGGAAATCCGAGCGGAACGAGCGCGCTGGTCACGGCGGCGGCCGTCCGGCCGAGGGCATCCCCTTCACCGACGATCCCCGCCCACACGACGCGCGGCCGGCGTGCGCTGGGAAAGCCGCCCAGCCCGCTCGCCATCAGCGCCAGCGGCGTTCGCGGGGTCATCGCCGCGGTGAGGGTGCTCTGCAGCGCGGCCACCCGGTCTTCCCGCACCTCGCCGAGGAAGGCGAGCGTCAGGTGCATCCCGGCGGGATCGAGCCAGCGGACGTCGGCCTGCGGCGCGGCCGTGCGGAGCCCCGCCTGCGCCCGCACGATCGCCGCTCGCACCTCGGGCGAGAGGTCGATGGCGACGAAGCACCGCATCGGCGCGCTCAGGCGCTGCGCGGCCGGAAGAGCTGCGAGTCGGTCACCGGGAGGCCCAGCGCGTGCCGGCGGAGCCAGTCGAGCGCGATCTGGGACGCGAGCAGCTTCACCCAGTCGCGCGCCCCCCAGAGCTGGTAGCGCCGGGTAGCCTCCCCCTGCACGGAGGCGAGGGAGAGCACGACGGTACCGACCGGCTTGGCCGACGTGCCGCCCTCGGGGCCGGCGATGCCGGTCATGGCGAGCCCGAGGTCGGTGCCGAGGAGCCGACGGGCACCCGCCGCCATCTCGGCCGCCACCTTCTCGCTCACCGCGCCCTCGCCCGCGAGGGTCTCGGCCCGCACACCGAGGAGGCTCTGCTTCGCGGCGTTGCCGTAGGCGACGATCGCCCCCTGCACGTACCCGGAGCTCCCGGGCACGCCCGTCAGGCGATGTGCCACCAGGCCCCCGCTGCACCCCTCGGCGAGGCCGACGGTCAGCCCGCGCTCGCGAAGGAGCCGACCCACGACCTCCTCGAGGGTGGTCGCCCCTTCGCCGTAGACGTAGGGACCGAGCCGTTCTCGCAGCCGGGCCGAGATGGCTTCCAGCCGGGCCTCTGCCTCGTCAGGCCGTCCGTGGACGACGAGACGGAGCGACACCTCGGGAAAGCTCGCCCGGAACGCGAGCCGACCCTCGGCGGGATCGACCACGCCGGCGACCAGCTCGTCGAGCCCCGACTCCGTGACCCCGAAGGTCTGGAAGACCCGGCTGACATAGACCTCGCCGCCCCGGAGACCACGGAGCCAGGGAAGCACGGTCTCCTCCATCATCGGCTTCATCTCGCGCGGCACGCCGGGGAGCACGACCCCGTGGGTGGTCCCCTGGAGCACCCGGTAGCCTGGCGCCGTGCCGAGTCCGTTGGGGATCACGACCGCGCCCGCCGGCATGAGCGCCTGCTTCAGGTTGTTGAGTGGCATCTCACGGCCGAACGCGGCGAAGAGCTGCCGGATGCGCTCGGCCGACGCCGCGTCCTCCACCAGCGGGACGCCGAGCACACCCGCCAGCACCTCGTTGGTGAGATCGTCGGCCGTCGGGCCGATGCCCCCCGTCGAGATGACGACGTCGGCGACCGCGAAGGCGTGCTGCCAGGCCCAGGCGAGCCGGTCGGGGTAGTCGCCCACCGTGAGCACGGCGGTCACGTCGATGCCGAGCGCGAAGAGCCGATCGGCGATCCAGCTCGAGTTCGTGTCGACGATGCGACCCGTGGTGAGCTCGTCGCCGGTGGAGAGGATCGCGGCACGCTCGATCACGTGAGCACCAGGAGGAGCCGCGCGAGGAGCCCCGCGTACACACCGGCGACGAGATCGTCGCCCACCACGCCGACGCCGCCGCGGACCCGGCGGTCGATCGTGCGCGCGGGAAACGGCTTCACGACGTCGAATACCCGGAAGGAGAGGAAGGCGACGAACGCCGCGCTCCAGGTGCCGGGCAGGAAGATGCCGGCCACGACCAGGCCCGCCACCTCGTCGATCACGATGTGGGCGTCGTCGTGGCTCCCGAGCTCGATCTCGGCGCGCCCCGCCGCCCACACCGCCGCCGCGATCAGCCCGAGCAGCGCGGCGGCGTATCCCGCAAGCGAGCGACTCCGGAGCTCCGCCAGCGCCGGAAGGAGCGGGATGGCCACCAGCGAGCCCACCGTTCCCGGAGCGAGCGGCGCGTAGCCCACCCCGCCGACGGTTGCCAGGGCCAGGGCAAGCAATCGCACGCTCGTTCCGTAGAAGCTCCCACTCTCCGCGTCAAGCTCGTCCGCGCTTTTGTCAAGCGGCGGGGGAAAATGCTACGGAGAGCGCCATGGGCGAGATGCGACACTTCCTGCGGGGCCAGCGTATCGACCCGCGCCCCATCACGTCCCGGACCAGCGTCAACGAGCTCATCGACGGTGCCTTCCTCGCCTACAACGGGGCGCGGCTCCGCGAGGCGGTGCAGCTGTTCACCGAGCGCATGCTGGCGGATGACGTGACGATCGGCGTCAGCCTGAGCGGGGCGCTCACGCCCGCCGGGCTCGGGATGTCGTGCATCATCCCGCTCATCGAGGCGGGCTTCGTCGACTGGATCGTCTCCACCGGGGCGAACCTCTATCACGACACGCACTTCGGGATCGGCCTCACGATGCACCGCGGTCGCCCGGATCTCGACGACGTGGCGCTCCGGCGCGACGAGGTCGTGCGTATCTACGACATCGTCTTCGACTACAAGGTGCTGCTCGACACCGACGCCTTCTACCGGAAGATCCTCTTCGCACCGGAGTTCCAGCGCGAGATGGGGACGGCCGAGTTTCACTACCTGATCGGCGCCGTGGTCGCGGAGCGCCAGCGCGCCCTCGGTCTCTCGGGCCGCTCGCTGCTGGTGGCGGCCCACGAGCAGGGGGTCCCCGTCTACACCTCCTCGCCGGGCGACAGCTCGATCGGCATGAACGTGGCGGCGCTCGCCATCGAGGGATGCAAGCTCAAGATCGACGTCTCGCGCGACGTGAACGAGACGGCCGCGATCGTCCTCGGCGCCAAGCGCGGAGGCGGCAAGAGCGCGGTCCTGATCCTGGGCGGCGGGTCACCCAAGAACTTCCTCCTCCAGACCGAGCCGCAGGTGCAGGAGGTGCTCGGGATCGAGGAGAAGGGCCACGACTACTACGTCCAGTTCACCGATGCCCGGGTGGACACCGGCGGCCTCTCCGGCGCCACGCCGAGCGAGGCGGTCAGCTGGGGGAAGGTCGATCCCGAGAAGCTTCCCGACACGGTCGTCTGCTACTGCGATTCCACGGTCGCGCTGCCGCTCTTGACGGCCTACTCGCTCGCCGCACATGCGCCGCGGAAGCCGAAGCGCCTCTACGAGCGGCGCGACACGCTCATGGATCGGCTGGTGGCCGAGTACCGCAAGGCGCACGTCTTCGGACCCGACGGCGGCTTCAAGCCGCACCGATGACCCCCCCCACGTCCGGCTTCGCGCGGGAACGGAGCGTCGCGGAGCGGGCGGCACGCGAGGCGGGGGCCATCATCCGTCGCTACTACGAACCCGGCGTCGCGTACCGCGAGAAGAGCAAGGACAACCCGGTGACGCAGGCCGACCTCGAGGCGAACTCGTGCATCCGCCGGCTTGTCAGCGAGGCCTTCCCCGACGATGGCTGGCTCTCCGAGGAGACCGCCGACTCGCACGACCGGCTCGCGCGCGCGCGGGTCTGGGTGGTGGACCCGCTCGACGGGACGAAGGAGTTCGTGCAGCACATTCCCGAGTTCTGCGTCTGCGTGTCGCTGGTCGAGGCGGGGCGTCCCGTGGTGGCCGTCAGCTACAACCCGGCCGCCGACCGTCTCTACGTCGCGGAGCGCGACTGCGGGACGGCGGTGAACGGCGTCCCGGCTCACGTGAGCCGGACGGCGCGTGTCGCGGACGCGGTAGTGCTCGCCAGCCGCTCCGAGGATCGGCGGGGCGAGTGGGACACCTTCAAGGACCGCGTCCACGTCCGGCTGACCGGAAGCGTCGCCTTCAAGCTCGCCGAGCTGGCGACCGGCTCGGGCGATGCCACGTTCACCCTCACCCCCAAGAACGAGTGGGACATCTGCGCCGGCACGCTGCTCGTCGAGGAGGCAGGTGGACGCGTCACGGACCTCGCGGGGGCGCCCCTCGTCTTCAACCAGCCGTCCCCGCTCCGTCCAGGCCTGATCGCCTCGAACGGCACGCTGCACGCAGGCCTCCTCGCCCTGATCGCGGAGGTCGGGCGGTAGACCCGCGGGGCGAGACGTCCGTCCGCCCCGCCGCCGCGCGCGTCCTACCGACGAACCCCGCGACGCCGCAACACGGCCGCCGCGCGCGCCGGGAAGTCCGTCATGAGCGCGTCGACCCCGAGGTCGAGGAGACGGTCCATCTCGACTTCGTCGTTGATCGTCCAGGCGTGGATCTCGAGGCCGAGCTCGTGCGCGGCGCCAACCGACGCTTCGGTGATG
>DATILR010000293.1:0-2363 GCA_035476275.1 Binatus sp. (SeqCode)
CCCGCGCACGGTCGCCGCGCTCGCGGAGCACGAGTGTGTGCTGTTCCAGAGCTCGTCGGGGCAGGCGGTGTGGAAACTCGTCGGCCCGCGCGGCGCGGAGACGGTCGAGGTGCGGGGCGCGATCAGCGCGGACGATCACCACATGGTCCGCGAGGCTGCGGCGGCGGGGCAGGGCCTCGCGCTGCTCCCGATCGTCGCGTGCGCCGGCCGCGACGACGCCTCCGAGCTCCGTCGCGTCCTGCCGCGGCACGCGGCGGAGGGACCGCCCCTTCACCTGGTCTACCCGTCGGCGCGCTTAGTCCCGAAGCGGGTTGCACTCCTCCGCGACCAGATCCTCCAGGAGATGCCGCAGCGCCTGAAGCCGTGAGCGGGCGTGAACGAGCGACGGCCCGGGAGCCCATCCCGTGTGACGACGGCCAGGTGACCTCGTCGCTGGAGCGGACGGCATCGCCTCGATCGCCGTGGAGTGCGGCGACGCCGGCGCGCTTCGCGGAGACCTGCCCGAGCAGGAACAGGAGGTGGTACCGATATCTGGTGGGTGCAGTACTTCGTTGACGGCCGGCGCCGCCGTGAGAAGGTCGGCGGCAAGCAGGCGGCGATCAACCGCTACCAACAGCGGAAGACCGAAGCCCGCGAGGGCCGTCTCCCGACCCAGCACGCTGTCCCGTTCGATGACTTCGTAAAGGAGTACCTTGAGGGCGAGCGACTGCGGCTCCGCGGCTTCGCTGAGTACGAGCGACACGGTCGCGTCTGGATCGATCGCTTCGGCCATCGGCCGCTGCGCCGCATCCTGCCACTCGACATTCAGACGTGGGCGACTCGACGTCGGGGAGAGGTCGAGCCGGCCACCGTGAACCGCGAACTCTCGTTCCTCCGGCGCGTCTTCAGCGTGGCCCTCGCCAACGGCCTCGTGGAGCGGAACCCCGTTAACGCGGTCAAGTTCTTCCGCGAGCCGAGCGGCCGCGTGCGCTTCCTGACCGAGGACGAGGAGCCTCGACTACACGAACAGCTCGATCCATCCCAGTGGCCGATCGTCGAATTCGCCTTCAATACGGGGCTACGCCAAAGCGAGGAGTTCGGACTCCGTTGGAAGCACGTGAACCTGGCGAACCGCGTCCTCACTGTCCCGCGTTCGAAGCACGGCGGGGCGCGGCACGTGCCGCTGAACGACACCGCCACGGCGATCTTCGCATGCCGAAGCGGGTCATCTCCTGGACGCCGATGCGAAGCCCGGAAGGCTGACGGGGGTCCTGGTCGCCGGGAAGCATGTTGTAGTTGACGATGACGTCCTGCGCCTCGAGCCGTCGCGCAACCTCGACGCCGCCGCCGAACTTGGCGACGTCGACGGCGATCTGATGGCGTTCCGTGAAACCGAAATCGCGAGCCTCGACCGGCACGCCCTGATCGGTGAGCGCACGGCCGAGCGCCTTGGCGTTCTTCACCGTTTGTACGGTGTAGTCCCGGCCGTGAGTCTTCATCTCGCGGGCCGCCACCACCAGACCAGCCAGGGTGTGGAGGTGGTGGTTGCTCGACGAGCCCGGGAAGACGCCGCGGTCCGCCGGACCCCAGTAGATCTCGGCCTCCGCGTCGTCGAGGTCGGCGAGGATCACGCCTCGCTGAGGGCCGGGCAACGTCTTGTGCGTGCTGCCGGTCAGGTACGTCGCGCCCTCGCGGAGCGGATCCTGGAACTGTCCGCCGGCGATGAGACCGAGGACGTGCGCGCCGTCGAAGAGGATCGGCACCTTGAGCGCGCGACACGCCGGCGCCAGCTCGGCGAGAGGCTCCGGAAAGAGGAAGAGGCTCTTCCCGAGGACCACGAGCTGCGGCTTCACGCGCTCGATCAGCGCGACGGCCCCCCTGGCGTCCATGTGGTACTTGTCGGCAGCCAGCGGAAAGAATTGGAGGCGCACCGAGTTATCGCGCCCGGCGGTCAGCGTTTGACCGCGTACCTGGATGCGGCGCCCGAAGACGCCGACGAGATTGTGGCTGATGTGACCGCCGGCATCCGTCGAGTTGACGATGACGCTGTCGCCGCCTCGTAGCCAGCCAAGCGCGATCGCGGTGTTCGCGGCATTGCCGCTGATCGGGCGAACGTCGGCCTGGCGGCAACGGAAGAGATCGAGGACCTCGCGCTTGGCCTTCCGCTCGATCGCGTCGATGTAGCGTGTCCCCTGGTAGTAGCGGTTGACCTTGCCTTCCTCGTTCGGGTGACCCTCGGCGTACCGCGCCATGAAATCCGAGTTCTGGACGTCGCGGACGGCGCGGCTCTGCGCGTTCTCGCTCGCGATCAGATTGAGCGTCTCGCGACCGCGCCACCGCTCCTGCTTCCGAACGAGCTCTTCGACGTCGCGGATGTCCACGGA
>DATILR010000294.1:0-6854 GCA_035476275.1 Binatus sp. (SeqCode)
CCGGCGGGTAAGGACGACCCCGAGCGGCACGCCGACCGCCGTCGCGATGCCGATCGACACGGCCACGAGCGACACGTGCCGCAGCGTCTCGCGCACCACTTCCGCGTTCACGAGGTCCCCGCGTCGAGGAAGGCGCGCACCTCCGGATGGGCGCTCGCCTGTAGACCGGCAGGCGTCCCGTGCGCCACCATCGCACCGTTCGCGAGGAGCGCGATCCGGTCGCCCACCAGCGCTGCCTCCCGCATGTCGTGCGTCACGAACACGGCCGTCTTCCGGAGCCGTCCCTGGAGCGCGCGGAACTCGCGCTGCAGCTCCGTCCGCGTGATCGGATCGAGCGCCCCGAAAGGCTCATCCAGCAATAATAATGGTGGGTCGGCCGCGAGCGCGCGCGCCACCCCCACGCGCTGGCGCTGCCCGCCCGACAGCTCGTGCGGGTAGCGCTCCGCGAACTCCGCCGCCGGCAACCCCACCAGCTCGAGCAGCTCCTCCACCCGCCGCCCGATGCGCTCCGGCGTCCACCCCTCGAGCGCCGGCACGAGCCCGACGTTTCGCGCCACCGTGAAGTGCGGGAAGAGCCCCACCTCTTGAATCACATAGCCAGTCTGGCGCCGGAGGCGGATCGGATCCCATGCGGTCGTCACTCGCCCTCCCACCCGCACCTCACCGGCCGTCGGCAGCAGCAGCGCGTTCACGAGCTTGAGCGCCGTCGTCTTCCCCGACCCGCTCCGCCCGATCAGCGCCACCGTCTCGCCCTCGTCGACGGCAAGTGACAGCCCGTCGAGAATCGCCCGCCCGTCCCGAACTCGGAACCCCGCCCCGACGAACTCGACGAAGCCCCCCGGCGGCACGAGCGCGTGCGTAGCACGCGCTCGGAGCCCGACGCCAGCGACGTCGCGTCGCGGCGGAGGGGGCGGCGCCGACGAGGTGGGAGCCCGGCGAACGCGCCGCCGCAGTCGAGCCGGGCCGCCGCAGCGCCGGGCTTAAGGCCCCGCCGAGGAGGTGCCGCCCCCTCCGCCGCGCACCGGCGCCCGCATTGCGTAAACCCGAGTCAGCCGCACGAGCAGCGTGACCACGCGCCGCGCCTCCCCGCTCCGCCCCGGCCGCGCCTCGGCCAGCGAGTCCGGCACTTCGCGTGCCTCTCCGTACAGGATCGCGACCGCGCCGTCCTTCCAGGTCGTGAACGCCACGCGCGGATTCAGCGCCAGGTCCTGCCGCCGGATCGCGTTCTCGTAGATGACCGTGCGGAGCATCGTCCCGTCGAGCTCCGCGTGCACCGGCGCGATGTGCGGCTGCCCCGCCGGCCCGACCGTCGCCATCGCGATCATGCGGCACTGCTGCACGAACTCCACCAGCTCGGCCGCCTTCATCTGCCGCTCGGGAAACCCGACCGAGTCGGCAACCGCAGGCGTTGCGGTGCGGACGCTCCGCTCGATGAGCGCCTGGAGCTTTGCGAGCTTGTCCTGCGTCATACGCTGTCACCGAAACCCAGAGCCGCCGAGACGGCGAGCCGGGGAGGGCGCGCCGGCTGGTCGTTGCCGCGTGCGATCGGTGCGATGTCATTCGGTCCGTCGGGCGAGAGGACCGCGGCCAGCGTGCGGAGCTGCGCCCGGCCGACCCCGATCTCGAACATCCCGCCGACGTAGACGCCGATGCCCTCGGCGGCGCAGCGCTCGGCGCACGCGACGGCCTCGAGCACGCCGCCCATGCGGGCGGGTTTCAGGTTCACGAAGGCGGGTCGCGTGGGGAGCGTCGCCAGCTCGCGGGCCGCGGTGAGCGGGGCGTCGAAGCTCAGCTGGGCGGCGAGCGACGGCGACCAGCCCTCGAAGCTCGGTAGCGGGTCCTCGATGAGCGCCTTCGGCAGCAGGCGGTGCGCGCGCTCGTGGTCGGCGTGCTCGCCCGCCCACTTGAAGTCGAGGATGGCGACGCGCTCGAGGGCGGCGAGCGCGCGGTACGTCTCGTCGCTCCACTCGGGCGCGACATCGACCTTGAGCTCGGCGTCCCCATGGCGCTGCGCCTCGCCGACGGGGTCGGCGACCTTCCCGAACGACACCACGTAGCGGACCGGCGTGGGCTTCACCATCGCCAGCTGGAAGAGCGACGTGCGGGCCTGACGGAGCGCCAGGTCGAGGGCCGCGGCTTCGAGGGCGGCGCGCTCGTACGGCTCGGCGATCACCTCGCGCATCGCGGCCGACCAGTCGCCGAGGCACCAGCCGCCCCGCGGCGCGACGCGGGCGTGCATGGCGAAGTGATGCTGCGCGGCCTCCGTCCAGGCGATGTTCTCGCCCCGGCCAGCCGTCCGCCGCCCGCGCAACGTCACCACCGATGTCGGCCGTGCGCCGCCGAAGGCGGGAACGGTGACGCTCCCCACGTCGCACGCGACGTCCTCGACCAGGACGGGGAGGGCCGCGAGCGTCTCCCCGAGGCCGGCCGGATCAGGCGTCGGCGGCACAGCGGAAGCCTGCGAAGATCTGCCTCCGCTGCGGCAGGTCCCAGTTCCGGAAGGTGTTCCGGATGGCGATCGGGCGCGTCGCCCAGGAGCCGCCGCGGAGGACCTTGTAGCCGCGGCCGAAGTGGACCTCGGAGTACTCGGGGTAGGGGAAGGCTTCGAAGCCGGGGTAGGGGGCGAAATCGCTCGCGGTCCACTCCCACACATCGCCCATCATCTGATGACAGCCGAAGAAGCTCCGGCCGCGGGGGTAGGCGCCCACCGGAGCCGGGCCACACGTCCGCTGGTCCAGGTTGGCGTGGTCCTCGCCCGGCGGGTTGTCGCCCCACGGGAAGCGGCGCGCCACGCGCGCCTCCAGATCCCACGCCGCCGCCTTTTCCCACTCGGCCTCGGTCGGGAGGCGTTTTCCCGCCCAGCGCGCGTAGGCCTGGGCCTCGTACCACGACACGTGGATCACCGGCCGATCGAAGGCGAGCGGCAGGATCCGGCCGAAGGCGCGCTCGTACCAGGTGCCGTTGCCGTTGGGGATCCACTGGGCAGGATGCGCCACGCGAGCCTCCGCGAGCCAGAGCCAGCCCGTGTCGCTCCAGAGCTCGCGCCGCCGGTAGCCGCCGTCCGTCATGAAGGCGAGGAACTCGCCATTGGTCACCGGGGCAACGTCGATCCGGAAGCACGGCACGTGGACGCGATGGGCGGGGCGCTCGTTGTCGTAGGCCCACTCGCGGTCGTCCGTTCCCATGATGAACGGCCCTGCGGGAATCACGACGGACTCGATATCCATCGGCACCAGCCCGGGCGGTGGCTCGCGGCGCCGGATCGGCTCGTAGTGGAGGTCACCCTCGACGCCTCCATTGATGAGCTGGATGGTCTGCAGGATCGTCTCGCCGTGCTGCGCCTCGTGCTGGGCGAGCATCTTGTAGACGAAGCCGTCGGCCAGGAGCGGGTCGTTCGGGTCGACGCTCGCCTGTGCGAGCCGCATGCGGGTGCGGCGCCGGACCTCGCGCAGGTAGGCGAGGGCCTCGCGCCGGGCGGGGAGCGGCAGGTCGTTCCGCGTCGCGCGCGGGTGGCGGATGGCGTCGTACATCCGGTCGCGCGCGTCGTCGCCCACCTGGGCCCGCGGGTCGACCGCACGGATCGACCACTGCTCCTCGAAGTTGGCGATGTGGCCGAGGTCCCAGACGATCGGGCTCATGAGGGGGCTGTGCTGCTCGGTCAGCTGCTCGTCGTCGAGCGGCTCGATCAGCTCGAGGGTGCGCACGCGGGCGGCGGCCAGGTGCGCCTCGGCGGAGCGCTCGCGACCCGCGGTGACGGCGCGCCGGCCGCGGAGCCGCAGGAGGAGCAGCGCGAAGGCCTTGGTCGGGTCGGTGAAGTGCGCGACCGCCTCGAAGCCGAAGCGCCCCGCGTGCGCGGCCATCTCCTCCACCTGGAACTTCCGGCTGATCTCGGTGAGGATCATCTCGCCCGGCCCGATGCGGAAGCGGCGGCCGAGCCCGGGAAGGGTCACGACCGCCTCGCGCGTGAAGCGCGCGAAGATCTCGATCCGGTCGAGCGTCTGGTTGTAGTAGGCGACGTGCTCGATCGATTCGACGTCGAGGTCGGTGCCGAGCTCCCGGTTCATGCGCGCGAAGTAGTTGCGCGTGAAGGCGGCGCTCACGCCGGCGCGGTCGTTGTAGGCCGCCTCGAGCGTGCGCACGTCCTTCACCAGGTCGATGCCCACCAGGAAGTGATCGCCGGGGACGAGGCTCGCCGATACGCGGTCGAGGAAGTCGCTCATTTCCTGCGGGTTGAGATTGCCGATCGTGCTCCCCAGGAAGACGAGCATGAGAGGCGAGAGCTCGCGGAGGCGCGGGAAGGCGCGCTCGTAGGACGCTGCCAGGCCCCGCACCTCGAGGCCGGGGTTCAGCACGGCGAGCGCCTCGCAGCTGCGCGCGAGGATCTCGCGGCTCACGTCGACGGGGACGTAACAGGCGCGCGCGTCACCCGCCGTCCAGGCGCGGATCAGGTGCCGCGTCTTGGCCGAGCTACCGGAGCCCAGCTCGACCAGTGTGGGTGCGGCAACGAGCCGGCGGATGTCCCCGGCGTGGGCCTTGAGGAGCGCGGCCTCGGTCCGCGTCTGGTAATACTCCGGCTGCTCGCAGATTTGCTCGAACAGCTCGCTCCCTGCCGCATCGTAGAGATAGCGGCAGTGGAGCCACCGTGGATGGTCGGAGAGGCCGCGTACTACCGACTGCGCGAAGCCTTCCGAGGAGTCGTCGAGCGAGTCGACGTCGAGGACGAACCCGGAATGGCGCTCGCGGCGGAAGCCGGCCAGAGGGTCCCGCTGCGTCACGTTCCCCCCCGGGTAATCCGGTCCGAGTTGCTACGTCAACCCCGTCCCAGGGGGAGCCGAACGGAAGTGTGCGCCGGCGACCCGATCCCTCAGGCCCAGCTACCGAGCGCTACCTGCTTGAGGGGAGTGGCGCACTGGGGGCAATGGACCCGCTCGGACGTCCCCTCGAGTAGTTTCAGCGGGCCCTTGCAGCGCTCGCAACGGTGGTCGCGCTGGTCGGGTCGCACGTCGGCGAGGTCGACGACGCACACCTCGTGGCACGCCGGGCAGAGTGCCAGGCCACCCCAGTAGGCAGCTCGGCCGCCCTTACCCCAGCCGACCGTCAATTTACCCGACGCGAACGCACAGGCGGGGCAGCGGTACTCCAGCACGGAGCCCATGCTCAGCCTGCCTCGGCCAATGTTGTACAGGGAAAGAACATTCGGCCTCCCTCTTCTGCGGCCCGAGTGCAGGCCGGCCCGCGGAGGCCAACGGCCACGAGACGGTCGAGAGTCGTCCCGGAAAGCGTCCAGGGTTTGTGAGACGACTTCCCTATGAGGGTACCCCTCCGGTGTCCTCAGTGTCAATGAAATCCCCCGCGGCCCGGCTGCGAGCGTCGCCGCGTTTCACCCGACCAGCTGGCGAATCGCCGCGCCCACCTCGCCGAGCGGCCGGCGTGTCTTCCGGGGAAAGATCGTGTGGATGCTGCCCGCACCGTCGTCCGGCCAGCGCGGCACGATGTGGACGTGGACGTGGGGGATGGTCTGTCCCGTCGCCGCGCCGTTGTTGATGCCGATCGTCGTGCCGGCGGCGCCGAGCGCCTCACGGACCGGCCCCGCGAGGTGGAGCACGGCCTCGAACAGCGCGGCGGCCGCTGCGGGCTCGAGCTCCTCGACCGCGGCGACGTGCGCGCGGGGCACGACCAGGACGTGCCCGTCGGCGAGCGGCTGCACGTCGAGGAACGCCACCACGTCGGGCTCGCGCGCCACGACCTCGGCCGGAATCTCGCCGCCCACGATGCGGCAGAAGATGCAGCTCGTCGTCATGGGGCTCACGTAGACCCGCCTCGGGGCGAGCGTCAACTCGAGCCCGAGGACACCCGAGGCGGAGGAAGGGCGGCCCGCGCCGTTAGACGAGCGCCCGAACGAGCTCGCGCGTCGCCGCCGCCGGGTCGGGCGCCGCGAGGATCGCTCGGATGACGGCGACGCCGTGCGCGCCCGTCTTCTGCACCGCCGGCACGACGTGGGCCGTGATGCCACCGATCGCCAGCACCGGCACCGTTGCTGCCACGACCGCGTGCGTGAGCGCCGCGAGTCCCACGGCGGTCTTCCCCGGCGTCGAGTACACGGGACCGAAGAAGGCGAAGTCGGCGACCAGGAGCGCGCGGAGCTCGTCCGCCGTATGCGTCGACACGCCGATCAGGCCCGCGGGTCCCACCAGCGTCCGCGCCACCGCCGCCGGCACCGAGGTGCCGCCGAGGTGGACGCCGTCGGCGCCCGTCGCGAGCGCCACGTCGATGCGGTCGTTCACGAAGAGGAGTGCGCCCGTCCGCGTGGTCGCGGCCCGGAGCTGCTCGGCGAGCGCGAAGAGCTGACGGCCGGGCAGGTCCTTGTCGCGCAGCTGGACGGCGGGAAGCCCGGCGTCGAGCGCGGCGCTCACGACCGTGACCAGGTCTCGCCCATCCGTCGCGCGACGGTCGGTCACGAGCACGAGCGGCGGGACGGTGATCACACGCGCCCCGGAATCGACTAGCGGATCAGCCCCTCGAGCGGGCTCGACGCCGTCGCGTGGAGCTTGGCAGGGATGCGACCGGCGAGGAACGCTTTCCGGCCGGCCTCGACTCCCTGCCGCATCGCCTCGGCCATGAGAATGGGATCCTTGGCGCCCGCGATGGCGGTGTTCATGAGCACGGCGTCGCAGCCGAGCTCGAGCGCCTCGGCGGCATGCGACGGCGTACCCACCCCGGCGTCGACGATCACCGGCACGCGGCTCTGCTCGATGATGATGCGGAGGTTGTAGGGATTGCGGATACCGAGCCCCGAGCCGATCGGCGCCGCGAGCGGCATCACGGCGGGACAGCCGAGGTCCTCGAGGCGCTTG
>DATILR010000295.1:0-9317 GCA_035476275.1 Binatus sp. (SeqCode)
CCCTCGGCCACGGCTCTCCTCGCCATGGCCACGGCGAGGATCAGTAGCAGCAACAGACGCATCGTCTTCATCAACGCCTCTCCCTTCCTATCGCTCGTGTCATCGATGTGAGGGCCGGCTGGCGACGCCAGCGTCGAGCGCTCCACCGACCGGGGCATCCTCCGCATCGCGCTACTGCCCCGCGACGCCCTTCAAACCGAGCCCGATCAGGCCAGCGGCGAGGATGACGAGCGGTTCGGGAACCTTCTTCCCGTAGGTGAGGATCAAGAGCGTCGCCAGGCCGATGGCGATGGTCGGCACGTCGACCAGCGAGCGCCGGCCTAGCACGAAGGCGGCGCCGGCGATGGCGCCGGTTGCTGCGGCCGTCACACCGTCGACGAACGCCTTCACCCGCGGGTCGTTCACCGAGCGTCGGAAATACGCGGCGGGGATGACGACGAAGAGATAGCACGGCAGAAAGACGCCGAGTGCGGCAAGCGATGCCCCGGCAGCCCCCGCGACCAGGTACCCGATGAAGGCGACCGTGATGACGACGGGTCCGGGCGTGATCATCGCGACTGCCACTGCATCGAGGAACTGCCGCTCCGTGAGCCAGTGGAAATTGCCGACGACGCCGCCGTAGAGGAACGGCACGATGGCGAGCCCACTCCCGAAGACGAACGCGCCGGCCTCGGCGAAGTAGATGAAGACCCGGACCAGCAGCCCCGGGGTTGCCACTCCATGAAGGCCGGTCACCGACCAGAGCGGCACGAGGCCGAGCGCCGCACGGGGTCGCGGCAGTCGGCCCGTCATCCTGGCGATGAGCGCGGCGACGCCGCACAACGCAAAGACCCAGACGAGCTCCGATTCCGTCGAGGCCGTGACGAGAGCACTCACGCCGAAGAGCGCCCAGAGAAGCCCGTCACGTGCGAGTGTCATCCGAACGAGCTTGTAGGCGCTGCGGGCAATGATCGCGATGACGGCGGCGCCGATCCCGTAGAACGCGCCCTGCATCCAGGCGAGGCCCCCGTAGCGCAGGTAGAGGGCGGAGATCGCGAGCACCATCACGAACGAGGGCAGCACGAACCCCACACCGACCAGGCTCGCCCCGGTCACGCCGCCGCGTAGCCATCCGAGGTAGATCGCGAGCTGCGCCGCCAGTGGCCCCGGGGCGAGCTGCGCGAGGGCGAGACCCTCGACGTACTCCTGCCTGGAGATCCAGCGCCGCTTCTCGACGAGATCACGCTGCATGTAGCCCACCAGCGCGATGGGACCGCCGAAGCCCGTCGTGCCCAGGCGAAGAAAATAGAAGAGCAGCTCCGCAAGGGTGCAGGGAGCGAGACCTTCGGTGGCGGAGCGATCAGCCGTGCCTTCGACGGTCGCGGGCGCCATCTCAGCAGCCCTGTGGGGTCGCGACACTGTCCGCGATCAATGCTCCTCGGCCCCCGCCTCCTCCAGTAGAACATCCGTATCGGCTGCGCAACGAGTGCGTCATCGACCTTCGTCGGGACACATTGGGGCGGCGGTGCCGTTTGGTCTCGGCGCTTGCCCTGACGAGGAACGACCTCGGGCGCGATCCGTCGTCAACTGGACAGGAAACCGTCGATCAGCTGGGCCACGATCTGCGGGTGCTCTTCGTAGACGAAGAGCTTCGCATGCGGCACGGCGTGAAAGCCGACCGCGTCGGGGAACTGAGCGACCATCTCTCGCGCTCTCGGCGCGGGAAACGTCGGGTCGTCGGCGCCCCAGATGAAGAGCGTCGGCATCGCGAGCTGCTGATGGAGGATCTTGAACTCGTCCAGGCGCGTGAACTTCATCTGCCGGAGGAATCGCATGGCCCCGTCGATCCGAGCCTCGACATGGATGAGGGGCTCGACGAACGCGTCGTGAAACTCACCTTCCAGGATCGTCAGATCGTGGAAGCAGCCGCCGAACCCCAGGGGCGACCGGCGAAACGCCGACAGCTTGAGGAGCTGTCGGACGACGCTCCCGAACCCGGGAACGTGCGCCAACGTCTGATACATGGGAATCCAGGGCGGGCGATGGAAGGGGATCTCGGTGTTGGTCAGGATGAGGCGCGATACCCGCCGGCGGTCGATGAGCGCCAGCTCGCGGGCAATCCAGCCGCCCGTATCGTTGCCGACGAGCGCGCACGACTCGACGCCCAGCTCCGACAGCGCTCCGTGGAACGCCCGGGCCTGACCGGGCGAAGCATGGTCGTCGTCGGCCGTGCTGAGAGACTGGCCGAGTCCAATCAGATCCAGTGCGTAGCAGGTGAAACGATCGCGCAAGCGCAAGGCCACCTTGTCCCAGGTACGCCCCGAGAGCGGGAAGCCGTGCAGGAAGACGATCGACGGTCCGCTGCCCTGCTTGCGCCAGTGCACCGACGCCGCTCCGACCCGGGTGTCTCCTTCCATCGCGGAGCGCGCGTCGTCCATCGGGGTGCTCCTATTCCGGTCGAGGCCGCACGCTACGGCCCGCCGCGGGGCCGCGCGGGGATCGATGGCGATCCCCGCGCTGAGCCCCACGGCTCACGCAAAAATCGTCGTCACTCGGCGACGATGTCGACCCGTCGGTTCTTCGCGCGGCCCGCGGCCGTCGCATTGCTCGCGACCGGTCGCGTTTCGCCGTACCAGGCTGCCCTGATGCGACCCGCGCTGATGCCCTTCTCGATCATGTAGTCGCGCGCCGCGTTCGCCCGGCGCTCCGAGAGCTTCATGTTGTACTCGTGGGAACCCACCGAGTCGGTGTGGCCTTCGACCACGACGTGCATGCTCGGGCTCGCCTTCATGAGCTGCACCGCGTGATCCAGGTGGGCGCGGCCTTCCGCCGTGAGGGTGGCCTTGTTGAACTCGAAGCCCGGCCCGCTCAGCGTCTCGATCTTCCGCGGTGCGGGTGGAGGCGGCGGAGGCGGGGGCGGCGGAGCCTGCACCGGTGCGGGCTTCTCCTCCTCGCAGAGGTAGTGGCCCGCGGCCCAGCCGAGCAGGCCACCCACCAGGATGCCGCCGGCAGCCGAGCCGCCGATTTCCGCCGCGTCCGCGTCGCCGTGCCCCAAGGCGACCCCGAGCCCCGCACCCGCACCACCCAGCGCAGCGCCCCACACGGGGAGCGCCCACTTGCAGTTCTTGTCGTGGCGCATCGCCGAGCATCCCGTGAGTGCCAGCACAGCGATCATCGCCACGACTCCCCGAATCCTCGTCATGTACCCTCCAGTTGGACCGGAACCGGCGGATGCGAGCCCGGCTGCGTCTGGTCAGACGGACGCCTGGTCAGCGCAGTCCGTGGTCGTTCCGCTCGGTCCGGTTGTCCTGCCAGCCCGAATAGCCAGAAACCTCGCAGTCACGCAAGATCACCGGGTAGCGGCCCGACGTGCGTGGCGACGTCGTCCGTCTGCGCTCCGTCCGAGGGAGGTATCCCCTTCGAACTCGACAGAGCAACACCCGCTTCCGCACTTCGTATCCGGCGGCACTTCGGGCGCTTTTTCAGGCACTTGCATGCGTGTCGGCGACACCGGGCCGTCCTGCCATCCCGACCGATCCCTTCGGAGGTGACTGGGGACGGCAACTACAACGCCACGGCGTCGCTCGGCGGCGGCACCTGGCTGCTGCAGCTGGCGGCCTTCGAGGGTCCCTAGCCCGTCGCCCGGACGACCGCGCGCGGCACGCCCGGAAGCCGCCTCGCGAGACCGACCGTCACGAGCGCCGCGACGAGCATCGGCGCGAACCCGAGGACGAAGCCCGCGACCGGTGTCCAGCCCCGCGTGTCCGCGAGCGCGACGGCGGCTCCTCCCATCCCGGCGCCGAGCGCCACGCCGAGCACGTTGGCGAGCTGCATCGCGGCCGATGCTGCGCCCTCCCCGGTGGCGGGCGCCTGCTCGATGACCGCGAGGCTGATGGTCGCGTGCGCCACCCCCATGCCGAGGCCCGCGACCGACCACCCCACGGCCGCGATCACGACCGGCGTCGCGGCGATCAGGAGAAGGCTCACGATCGCGATGCCGATGGCGATGAGCACCGCCCCGATACCCACCAGGAGACCGCGGCCCCGCCGCTTCGCCTCGCGCGCCTGCACCCATGCCCCCGCCGTCCAGGTGAACGTCGCGCCGCTGAGTGAGAGGCCGGCGACGGTGGCCGACTGCCCGCGCAGGAGCGTCAGCAGGAGCGGCACCAGGATCTCGGCGCCGAAGAACGCGACGCTGACCGCTGCCATCGCGAGGATGGCGGCCGGCAGGCCCGCACGGGCACGGAGCGTGCCGTCCGGCATGAGCCGCCCGAGCCCGGGCAGGGCCATCACGGCGCCGAGTGTCGCGAGCCCGAGGCCGGCGGGAAAGGAGCGCGCTCCGAGACCGAGCAGCACCACGACGCTGCCCGCGGCGAGGAGAACGGCGAGCCCGATCGAGCTCGACGCGCGTGGGAGAGGTGTCCCGTCCCGCTGCGGCAGCCCCGGCAGGGCCGGTACGGTGAGCGCCGCGGCAACTAGCACGAGCGGGACGAGGCCGAAGAACACGAGCCGCCAGCTCAGATGGTCGGCGACGTACCCGCTGACCCCGGGGCCGATGAGCCCGGGCACCACCCAGGCCGTGGACAGCCACGCCAGCATGCGCGGCTGCTCGTCGGCGGGGTAGGATCGTGCCACGACTGCATAGATCACCGACGAGAGCTCTCCCGCGCCGAATCCCTGGACGGCGCGGGCCGCGATGAGCGCTCCCATGGACGGTGCCACCCCGCCGCCAAGGAGGCCGAGCGCGAAGAGCGCCAGCCCGGCCGCCATGGACCCACGCGGTCCGTGGCGATCGATGCGGTCGCCGGCCAGCGCGATGCCGACCACGTTGGCGAGCATGAAGGCGCTGAAAGCCCACCCGTAGCGGAGGAGCCCCCCCAGCTCGCGCACCGCCGTCGGCATGACCGTCGTCACCGCGAGCCCCTCGAAGGCCACGCAGACGACGGTCAGGAGGAGGCCCACGGTGAGCGGGCGTTGCCACGAGCGCGTCACGAGCAGCGACCATCGCACGTGCGGGCGCCGGTGAACCAGAGCTCCCGTCGGGGGGTCTCACCATGGCGCGGGCGGGTGACGGCAACCGGACTCCCGTTGACGCCCGCTTCGCGCACGGCGTAGGAGTCCCCGCATGCGCTTCGAGGGAAAGATCGCCGTCGTCACCGGCGGCGGATCGGGGTTCGGCGAGGCGGTCGCGACGCGCTTCGCGCGCGAGGGCGCGCGCGTCGTGGTCGCCGACGTGAACGAGACCAATGGCCGTCGGGTCACCGCGGCGATCGCCAAGGAGGGCGGCGCCGCGCGTTTCGTCCGCGCCGACGTCTCGCGCGCCAGCGACGTGCAGGCGATGATCGCGGAGGCGACCTCCGGCTTCGGCGGTCTCGACGTCCTCGTCAACAATGCCGGCTTCTCCCATCGCATGGTCCCGCTCTGGGAGCTCCCGGAAGAGGAGTACGAGCGCGTCTTCGCGACCAACGTGCGCGGGGTCTACCTCGGCTGCAAGTACGCCGTGCCGGTGCTGAAGGAGCGCGGCGGGGGCGTGATCGTGAACACGGCGTCGATCGGGGCCATCGCGCCGCGCCCCGGCGTCACCGCCTACAATGCCACCAAGGGCGCCGTCATCACGCTCACCCGCGGGCTCGCGGTGGAGGTCGCGCCCTTCCGCATCCGCGTCAACGCCGTGAACCCGGTCGCCGCCGAGACCGGCTTCATGAAGACCGCGACGGGTCTCGACAAACTGCCCGACGAGCTCCGCCGGCAGCTGGTCGCGACCATCCCGCTCGGGCGACTCACCGAGCCCCGCGACGTCGCCGCCGCCGTGCTCTTCCTCGCCTCCGACGAGGCCGAATTCCTGACCGGCGTCTGCCTCGACGTCGACGGCGGACGGAGCATCTCCTGATGTCGGGCGGCGAGTGGCACGTCGGTCAGGTGAAGATCACGCGGGTCGTCGAGTCGGGAGGACCGTGGGACGGGACGATCCTCATGCCGAACGCGACGCCCGAGAACCTGAGCAAGGAGCGCGACTGGCTCTTCCCGACCTTCTGCGACGAGCGGGGGCGCCTGCGGATGAGCATTCACACGTTCGTCCTCGAGTCGCAGGGGCAGCGCATCATCGTCGATACGTGCGTCGGCAACGACAAGGCGCGGTCGTTCGCGGAGTGGAACCGGCAGCAGCGACCGTTCCTGCAGGATCTGCAGGCGGCCGGCTACTCCCGCGATTCGATCGACCGCGTCGCGTGCACGCATCTCCATGTCGACCACGTGGGCTGGAACACGATGCTCGAGCACGGCAAGTGGGTGCCGACGTTCCCCCGCGCGCGCTACCTGATCGGCGGGACGGAATGGGACTTCTTCTCGCGAACCGAAGACGCGTTCCTCAAGGACCCGGTCGACGACTCCGTCCGCCCCGTGATGGCCGAAGGCATGTCGGACCTGGTCGACGACCGGCACCGCATCACCGACGAGGTGTGGCTGGAATCCACGCCGGGTCATACGCCCGGCCACTTCTCGGTGCGCATCTCGTCGCAGGGCGAGGACGCGGTCATCACCGGAGACCTCATGCATCACCCCGTGCAGTGCCGCTATCCCGAATGGGACAACCTGTTCGACAACGACGGCGCGATGGCCAAGAAGTCGCGCCGTGCCTTCTGCGAGCGCTACGCGGACTCGAGGACGCTCGTCTTCGGCACCCACTTCGCCACGCCGTCGGCGGGGAAGATCGTCCGGAAAGACGGGTCGTTCCGCTTCGTGACCGACTGAGATGTCGCGTCAGAGCCGGATCGTCACGCACTTGAGTTGCGTGTAGTGGTGAAGCGCCTCGAGGCCCTTCTCGCGGCCGATCCCGCTCTGCTTGAAGCCGCCGAACGGAGTCTCGACTCCTCCCGCCATCCATTCGTTCACGTACACCTGCCCGGCCTCGAGCCGGGCGGCGACGCGATGCGCACGGGCCAGGTCGCGCGTCCAGATGCCGGCCGCGAGGCCGTAGGGCGAGTCGTTTGCGATCCGGATCGCCTCCTCCTCGTCGGTGAAAGGCATGACCGACACGACTGGGCCGAAGATCTCCTCGCGCGCGATCCGCATGTCGTTGCGCACGCCGGTGTAGATGGTCGGCTGGACGAACCAGCCGCCCGCGAGCTCGCGGTCGTCCGGTAACCCGCCACCGGCGACGGCGGTCGCGCCCTCCGCCTTGGCGACGGCGTAGTACTCCTGCACCTTCCGGTACTGGGCCTCGGTGGTCATGGGGCCGATCATCTGGCCGGGCCGGACGCCCTTCACCGCGTCGGTCAGGGCGGTGACGAAGCGGTCGTGGATGCTCCGCTCGAGGAGCAGCCGGGTTCCGGCGCTGCACACCTGCCCTGCGTTGGTGACGAATGCGCGCAGGGCTCCGGGCACCGCCTGCTCGAGATCGGCGTCGGCGAACACGAGATTGGGCGACTTCCCGCCCAGCTCGAGGGTGAGCGGCAGAATGCGATCGGCGGCCAGGTGAGCGACCTCGCGGCCGGCACGGAGCGACCCCGTGAACGCGACCTTCCGCACCCCGCCGTGCGCGACGATCGCCGCACCCGCCTCGGGTCCGGTTCCGGTGACGACGTTGAGGACGCCGGGGGGGAGGCCACACTCGACCGCCAGACGCGCCAGCTCGAGGAGGCTCGCGGAGGTGAACTCCGAGGGCTTCGCCACCACCACGTTCCCCGCGGCGAGCGCCGGGGCCCCGGCCCGCGCCGCCTGGTTGATGGGAGCGTTCCAGGGGAGGATGACCCCCACCACACCGAACGGCTCCCGCCGCGTGTAGGAATGGTAGCCGGCGCCGAGGTCGATCGTCTCCCCACCCAGGGCGTTCACCAGCCCGCCGTAGAACTCGAAATACTGCGCGGCGATCTCGACCTCGAAGGGCGCCTGCCAGCTCGGCTTCCCGGCCTCGAGGACCTCGAGCCCGGCGATCTCCTGCTGCCGCTCGCGCAGACGCCTCGCGATCTCGATGAGGATGCGCCCGCGCTCGATCGGCCGGCGGTCGCGCCAGTCCGGCAGTGCGGCCTCGGCGGCCTTGACCGCGGCGTCGACGTCGCGCGCATCGCCCCGGGCGATCTCGCCGAGCGGCTTCCCCGTGGCAGGGTTCGTCGTCTCGAGGTGGCGCCCGCTCCCCGCCGGGACGAAGGCGCCGCCGATGAAGTGCTCGTATCGTTCCTGCATCGATCCGCTCCTGTCAGATCCGGCCGGTCAGCCGGGCGCGCTCCATGACCGCCTCGAAGATGCGCACCGAGGCGGCGTCGACCAGGATACCCCCCGAGCCCGCTGCGCCGGTGCCGCCTCCCGAGGCCGCCTCGTAGGCCTCGCACATCCGCCGGGCGAGCGCGATCTCCTGCTCGGTCGGTGCATAGACGTCGTTGGCGATCTCGATCTGGCTCGGGTGGATCGCCCACTTGCCGACGAAGCCGAGGGTCGACGACCAGGTGGCCTCGCGACGGTAGCCCTCGGGATCGCGGTAGTTCGCGAAGGGGCCGTCGATGGCGTCGATGCCGGCGGCCCGCGCCGCGACCACGACACGCGCCCGGGCGTAGTGCCAGAGGTCGCCCGGGTAGCCGGCGGCGAGCGCCAGGCGCACGCCCTGGCTCGCCGACAGATCGCCGAAGCCGAGGATGAGGGCCTCGAGCCGTGGCGACGAGGCGGCGATCTCCTCCACCCGCGCGAGGGCGGCCGCCTCCTCGATCAGCGCCTCGAGGCCGATCCGTCGCGCGAGCCCGAGCTTCAGCTCGAGCTGCTCGAGGAGCGTCTCGAAGAACCACACGTCGCGCGGGGCCTTCACCTTGGGGAGGATGAGGAGGTCGAGGTGCGCCCCGGCCCCCTCCACGAGGGCGATGACGTCGGCGTGGGCCCAGCGCGTGTCGGCGGCGTTGACGCGTACGCCCCGGAGCTTCTTCCCCCAGTCGACCTCGCGCAGCGCGCGGACCACCTGCTCGCGCGCGGCGTCCTTCTGCGCGGGCGCGACCGCATCCTCCAGGTCGAGGAAGACGAGATCGGCGTCGCTCGCCGCCGCCTTCTCGATCATCTTCCAGCTCGAGCCGGGCGTGGCGAGCTCGGAGCGTCGGAGCCGTACGGTCATCGTGCCCTCCCCCGGCGGGGAGCACCCGCCGGCACGGCGTCGATCCCCGCCTCGGCGAGGACCTCGGCCGTGTGCTCGCCGAGGCGCGGCGGCCGGCGGTAGATCCCCGCCGGCGTGGCGGCGAGCTTGATCGCCGGACCGGCCAGCACGACGGGCGGGTTCTCACCCGGTTGCTCGACCTCGACCAGCATGCCGCGTGCTCTCGGATGGGGGTCCGCGAAGATGTCCTGCGCGGTATTCACCGGGC
>DATILR010000296.1:0-19874 GCA_035476275.1 Binatus sp. (SeqCode)
CGCCGGCCGGCGCGACGAGCCCGCGCGCGTTCCCGGCCGGCAGCAGGCAGCGGGAAAAGCCCTGCCGTGCCGCCTCGCGGAGCCGCGCCTCGCTCCGTCCCACGGCCCGCACCTCACCGGTGAGACCCACCTCGCCCCACAGGACGACCTCGGCGGCGAGCGGCCGGCCGCGCGCCGAGGAGGCGACGGCGGCCACCACGGCCAGATCGGCAGCCGGCTCGTCGACCCGGAGGCCACCGGCCACGTTGAGGAAGACGTCCTGGTCACCGAGCGCGATGCGCATCCGCTTCTCGAGGACGGCGAGCAGCAGCGCGACGCGCCCGGGGTCGAGACCGATCGCCGTCCGGCGGGGCATGGCGAGGAACGAGCGCGACACCAGCGCCTGGATCTCGACCAGGACGGGGCGGCTCCCCTCGAGCGTCGCCAGCACGGCCGAACCCGGGGCGCCCTGCGGGCGCTCGGCGAGGAAGGCGGCCGACGGGTTCGGCACCTCCACCAGCCCGTTCTCGCCCATCTCGAACACCGCCACCTCGTTGGTCGAGCCGAAGCGGTTCTTGACCGCTCTCAGCACCCGCAGCGCGTGGGCCCCGTCGCCCTCGAAGTAGAGGACCGCGTCGACGAGGTGCTCGAGCACGCGCGGCCCCGCGAGCGTGCCTTCGCGGGTCACGTGACCGATCAGGAAGCACGCCACGCCGCTCGCCTTGCACTCGGCGACGAGGAGCGCCGCAGACTCCCGCACCTGGCCGACGCTGCCAGCGGCCGACTCGAGGCGCGCCGTGTGAAGCGTCTGGATCGAGTCGACGACCACGGCCGCGGGGCGGGTCGCGTGCAACGCCTCGACCACGGCTTCGGCGCTGGTCTCGGGGATGATCAGCACGCCGGCCTCGGCCATCCCGAGACGGTCGGCACGGAGCCGCACCTGCTCGGGCGACTCCTCGCCGGCCACGTACAGGACGGGCACCCCCTGCCGCGCAAGCGCGCCGCACGCCTGCAGAGCGAGCGTCGACTTGCCGATCCCCGGATCGCCGCCGACCAGCACGACCGACCCCTGGACGAGCCCCCCTCCCAGCACTCGGTCGAGCTCGGCGAGTCCGGTCGTCCGGCGGAGGGCGTCCCCCGCCGTGACCGCCACCAGCGGGCGCACCGTTGCCGGTGCGCGCGCGCCGCGCGCCCGCGGCTCGACCACGGGTTCCTCCACGATCGCGTTCCACGCCCCGCAGCCCGGGCACTGGCCGAGCCACCCCGAGGCGGGCCGCCCGCACTCCTGGCACACCCAGGTCGTCCGCCGCGCCTTGTCAACCACGGTGGTTTCCGAGGTTGACAACCCCGGACGCGCCCGTCATGACGCCGGCGTGGACGCTCTCGCCGCCGAGCTCCAGGCCCTCGAGGCGGCCGGCTTGCGTCGACACCTGCGGCCGCTCGGCAGCGCCTCCGACGCGGAGGTGCTGTGCGAGGGCCGTCGCCTGCTGCTCCTCTCCTCCAACAACTACCTCGGGCTCGCCACCCATCCCGCGCTCCGGGCCGCCGCGACGGCCGCGATCGCGCGCTACGGGTGCGGCACCGGCGCGTCGCGGCTGATCGCCGGCCACCTGGAGCTGCACGCCGAGGTCGAGGCCAAGCTCGCGGCCTTCAAGGGCACACCGGCCGCGCTCCTCTTCCCCTCCGGCTACCAGGCGAACGTGGGGGCGATCACGGCGCTGGTCGGCCGCGGAGATCACGTCTTCAGCGACGCGCTCAACCACGCCAGCATCATCGATGGCTGCCGGCTCTCGGGCGCCACCATCCACGTCTACCCCCACCGGGACGTCACGGCCCTCGAGCGGCTGCTCGACGCCGCGCCGCAGGATGCGCGGCGGCTCATCGTGACCGATTCGGTCTTCTCCATGGACGGCGACCGGGCGCCCCTCGGGCCGCTCGTCGCGCTGGCGGAGACCTATCACAGCTGGCTCCTCGTAGACGAGGCCCACGCCACCGGCGTCCTCGGGCCATGCGGCGCGGGGCTAGCGGAGGCGGAAGGACTCACGGGACGGATCGCGGTGCATGTCGGGACCCTCGGGAAGGCGCTCGGCGGCGCGGGCGCATACGTCGCCGGCGCGGCCGAGCTGATCGCGCTGCTGGTGAATCGCGCGCGCAGCTTCGTGTACACGACTGGGCTCGCGCCGGCGGCGGTCGCCGCGGCCGGCGCGGCGCTCGACGTCGTGGCGGCCGAGCCGGAGCGCCGTCGTGCGCTGGAGCGGAATGCCGCGCACCTCCGGGAAGGCCTGCGGGCGCTCGGGCTCGACGCGCGCGGTGACACGCACATCGTGCCCCTCATGGTGGGTGACAACCGGCGCGCCCTAGCTCTGGCGGAAGCTCTCTTCGCGCGCGGCGTCCATGCGCTCGCGATCCGCCCCCCCACCGTGCCGCCGGGTACGGCGCGGCTACGGGTCACGCCGATGGCGACGCACAGCGCGGTCCAGCTCGAGCGGGCGCTTGGGGCGTTCAGGGACGCGGCGAGGGAGAGCGGAGTCATCTAGTGCGGACCCTCGCTGCCCTGCCTCCCGATGTCGACACCGAGACGTTGATCCGCTGGGACCACCGTCATCTCTGGCATCCGTTCACACAGATGGCGGATTGGCTCACCGAGGAGCCGCTCATCATCGCGGAGGCCGAGGGGTGTACGCTGATCGACGTGCGGGGGCGGCGCTACCTCGACGGGGTGTCGTCGCTCTGGTGCAACGTGCATGGGCATCGGCATCCCGTCCTCGACGCCGCGCTCCGGGCACAGGTCGACCGAGTCGCGCACACGACGCTCCTCGGGCTCGCGAACCGACCGTCGATCGAGCTGGCGCACGCGCTCGTCGCGATCGCGCCGCCCGGGCTCACGCGGGTGTTCTACTCGGATGCGGGCGCGACGGCGGTCGAGGCGGCGCTCCGCATGGCCCTCCAGTATCAGCAGCTGCGGGGCGAGACGGGACGCCGGCAGTTCGCGTCGCTGGTCGAGGCGTATCATGGGGACACGCTCGGCGCGGTCGGGGTGGGATACTCCGAGGCGTTCCATCGCTACGTGGCCAGCGCCGTCGTGCCGGCCGTCCGGCTCACGCCGCCGCACGTGTTCCGCTGGCAGCGCGGGCTCTCCGCCGAGGCGGCGCTCGCGGCCGCGCTGGCCGAGGCGGAGTGCGTGCTCACACAGCACGGCCCGCAGCTCGCCGCCCTCATCGTCGAGCCGCTCGTGCAGGGAGCCGCCGGGATGTGGGTTCATCCGGTTGCATACCTGACTGGCCTCCACGAACTGGCGCATCGTCACGGGATGCTCTTCATCGCCGACGAGGTGGCAACCGGCTTCGGTCGCACCGGACGGATGTTTGCCTGCGAGCATGCGGCGATCACGCCGGACATCCTCTGCCTCGCGAAGGGCGTGAGCGGTGGCTATCTGCCGCTCGCCGCCACGCTCACCACCGAGGAGATCTTCGCCGCCTTCCTCGGCCCGTACGAGGACTTCCGCGCCTTCTTCCACGGGCACACCTACACGGGAAATCCCCTCGGCTGCGCCGTGGGGCTGGCGAGCCTCGCCGTCTTCCGCGAGGCGCGCACCCTCGAGCTCCTCGACGCCAAGGTCGCGCGGCTCGCCGAGCGGCTCGCGGCCGACGTCGCCCCGCTCCCCCACGTGGGCGACATCCGTCAGCAGGGCATGATGGTGGGCATCGAGCTGGTCGCCGCGCCGCCGGGGCGCGTCCCCTACCCGCCCGCGGCGCGCATCGGCCAGCGGGTCGTCCACGCAGCACGGGCTCGCGGCGTCGTCATCCGACCGCTCGGCAACGTGATCGTGCTCATGCCGCCGCTCGCCATCTCGGCCGCCGAGATCGATCGGCTGGTCGCGGTGACGGGCGAGGCGATCCACGAGGCGACCGGCTAGGAATGCGCGGTCTCTTCGTCACCGGCACCGACACCGGAGTGGGGAAGACCTTCGTCGCCTGCGCGCTCGCGCACGCGCTCCGCCGGAGCGGTCTGCGCGTGGCGGTGGCGAAGCCCGTCGAGACGGGAGTGGAGGGAGAGCCGGAGGACGCCTGCCGACTGCGAGCGGCGGCCGCCGATCCGGCTCCGCTAACCGACGTCTGCCCCTACCGCCTGCGCGCGCCGCTCGCGCCCGCGGTCGCCGCCCGCCGCGAGGCCGTAACCATCGACGTCGACCGGATCGTCGCCCTCCTCCGCCGGCGCGCGGCCGAGGCCGACGTGCTGCTGGTCGAGGGTGCGGGCGGCCTCCTCGTCCCGCTCGCCGACGGGACGACCTTCGCCCAGCTCGCCGCGCGCTGTGCGTTGCCCCTGCTCATCGTCGGCGCCAATCGGCTGGGGACGATCAACCACTGCGCCCTGACAGCGCGCGTCGCCACCACCATGGAGCTCGCCATCCGGGGCTTCGTTCTCTCGCAGCCATCGCGTGAGACGGATCTCTCGGCGGCAACCAACGCCGAGACCATCAGGGCGCTCACGGCAGTTCCGGTGCTCGCCACCCTCCCCCACTGCACCACCCCGGAGGACGCGGCGCCACTCCTGGCCGACGTGCGGGTGTGACTCCCGCCCTCAGGCCGCCGTCCCGAAGAAGGCCGCTTCCTGCTCGATCAGCCGCTTGAAGGACGGGCGCGCATGTACCGCGGTGACGTAGCGCGCCAGCTTGGGCCAGCGCTTGGCGTCGACGGCGTAGCCCGCATGCCGGAAGTTGACGAACTGGCTCGCGATACCGATGTCGCCGATCGAGAAGCGCTGGCCGACGATCGCATCGGCCGTGCCCAGCTGGCTCTCCAGGTAATCGAAGAGGGGTGGCAGCTCGTCGTTGACGACCTTCTGGCAGGCGGCCTCGTCAGGTCCGCGATTGAAGAAGCGAGGCGACATGACCTTCTGGAAGAAGAGCCTCCCGGAGAGGACGGTGGCGAGCGCCGTGTCGCCGTACTCCTCGAACCAGAGCGCCCGGGCATACTCGTACGGTTCGGACGGGTAGAGCGGCGGCTCCGGGTGCTTCCGCTCGAGGTAGGCGCAGATGATCGACGAGTCGGAGAGCGTCGCCTGGTCATCGCGGTAGGCGGGAATCTTGCCGAGCGGGCTCAGCTTCTTGAACTCGGCGGTGACGTTGACCGGGATGACGGGCTCCTGCTCGTAGGCGAGGTTCTTCTCGACGAGGGTGACGCACACCTTGCGCACGAAGGGAGAGCCGTTGGCGCCGTACACGGTTCGCATGCCCTTCCCTCCTCCGGGCGGATGCTCCGAGTCAACGGGGGGCGATGACCGCCGCCAGCGCCGCCTGGTGCACGACCTTCAGCGGCACCCCGCGTTCGGTCGCGATCCGGCGGCAGTCCTCGAACTCGGGCGCGACGTTGAGAGTGCCGTCCGGCGCCCGCGCGAGCTTGACGCGCACTGCACCGTACGCCGTCTCGACCGTCCGCTCCTCGCGGGGGAGGACCATCCGCTGCCAGGTCGTGTAGCGGAGCCCGATGGTCGATGTCTCGGCGAAGAGGATGCCGGCCAGGCGCTCGCGGTCGGCGGGCGCCGCCAGTACGCGCAGCAACGTCGCGGGCCGGCTCCGCTTCATGATGATCGGGACGAGAAACGCATCCCGCGCCCCGGCGGCGAGCAGCCGCTCGAGGACGTGCTCGTAGAGCTGCGGGCTCATGTCGTCGATCGTCGCCTCGAGCACGACCACGTCGTCGGCGCCGACCGCGACGGCCGGCTCGCCGACGAGAATGCGCAGCAGGTTCGGCCGGTCGGTGAGCGTGCGGTCGCCTGCCCCGTAGCCGACGGCCGCGACGCGCAGCTCGGGGACGGGCTCGGGCCGCGCCAGCGCGGCGACGATCGCCGCGCCGGTGGGCGTCACCAGCTCGAGCGCGCCGTCCTCGAGGCGCACCGGCCGGCCGCGCAGGAGCTCGACCACGGCGGGCGGTGGGACGGGCAAGGCGCCGTGTGCCGAGACGGTGCGGCCCTGCCCGAGGGGGATCGGGCCCACGTGCACGGCGTCGATGCCGAGCTCGACGATGCCGAGCGCCGTGCCGACCACGTCGACGATGGCGTCGAGCGCACCGACCTCGTGGAACTCGACGGCGTCCACGGGCACCCCGTGCACGCGCCCCTCGGCCTCGGCGAGCCGCCGGAAGATGGCGAGCGCCGTCTGCTTCACGGGTTCGGCGAGCCTGCTCCCCTCGAGGAGGGAGCGGATCTCGACGTACGGACGATGCGCATGTCCGTGCGCGGGATGCGGGATGTCGGGATGGCGACCGCCCACGCGCACGTGGAACTTCGTGGCCCCGATTCCCGAGCGCGCTACCCGCTCGCTCGAGACCTCGACGTCGCGCAGCGCGAGGACGCGCACCGCCGCGCGCACCGCGTCGAGCGGCAGCCCGAGATCGAGCAGCGCGCCGACCGTCATGTCGCCGCTGATGCCGGAGAAGGTATCGAAGTACGCGATCCGCATGCGGGCGTTACCGATTGCGCCGTTGGTCGACGGGTGGTATGGCCCGAAGACGCGCCATGAGAAAGCGCGATCTGGAGGCTTTTCGCAAGCTCCTGCACGACCGGCGCCAGGAGCTGGTCGCCGAAGCGACCCGGACCGTCGACGGCATGGTGGAGACGCGCGAGCAGTTTCCCGATCCCACGGACCGCGCGTCGCTCGAGGGCAACCGCAACCTGATGCTGCGCATCCGCGACCGCGAGCGAAAGCTCCTCACCAAGATCGAGGAAGCGCTCGGCCGCATCGACGACGGCTCGTACGGCAAGTGCGAGGAGTGTGACCGCGAGATCGGCATCGCCCGCCTCCGGGCGCGGCCGGTCACCACCCTCTGCATCGACTGCAAGTCGCTCCAGGAAGCCCAGGAGCGGAAGCTCCGCACGCTGTGACCGCCCCGCGCAAGGCGGTCATCCCGGCCGCCGGCCTCGGCACGCGCTTCCTGCCCGCCACCAAGGCCGTCCCCAAGGAGCTGCTGCCGATCGTCGACATCCCGACGATCCAGTACGTCGTGCAGGAGATCGTCGATTCGGGCCTCTCGCAGGTCGTGCTCGTCACCGGCCGCGGCAAGGGCGCCATCGAGGACCACTTCGACTTCTCGCCCGAGCTCGAGCGGTTCCTCGAGGAGAAGGGGAAGGGCGATCTGCTCGCCATCGTGCGCAGCATCGCGACCATGGTGCAGGTCGTGTCGGTGCGGCAGCAGCAGCCGCTCGGTCTCGGCCACGCCGTCCTCGCCGCCCGGCCGTGCATCGGCAACGAGCCCTTCGCCGTCCTCCTCGGCGACGACGTCTTCGATGCCACGGTGCCCTGCACGCGGCAGCTCCTCGACGTCTACGCGTCCCATGGTCCGGTGATCGCGCTCAACGCCGTGCCGCCCGACAAGACCCACCTCTACGGGGTCATGGCCGGCACACGCGTTCGCGAGCGGCTGTATCGCGTGCAATCGCTGGTCGAGAAGCCCGCGCCCGGCACCGCCCCCACCAACCTCTCGGTGATGGGCCGCTACGTCCTGCCGCCGGAGATCTTCGACATCCTGGAGGCGACGCCGCCGGGGAAGGGTGGCGAGATCCAGCTGACCGACGGGCTGCAGACCCTCGCCCGCCGCATGCCCCTCTTCGGCCTCGAGTACGAGGGCCGCCGCTTCGACGCGGGAGACAAGGTCGGCTTCGTCGAGGCGACGGTCTCCTTCGCGCTCAAGCGTCCCGAGCTCGCCCGCGAGCTCCGACCGATCCTCACCCGCCTGCTGAATCTTACGCCTTCCGCCACTTGATCGAGCAGCCGATCGAGGCTTGCTGCTCGCGCGTGGGCGCCCGCCCGGCGAGGAGCGCGTCGAGCGCGGCGGCGAGCTCCCGCCGTTTCACCTTCGCGGGCTGCTGCCAGTTGTCGTCGATGCGCCCGTGGTAGGCGAGCCGCCGCTCGGCGTCGAAGACGTAGATGTCCGGGGTGCAGACGGCGTTGAAGGCGCGTGCGACGTCCTGGGTCTCGTCGAGCAGGTAGGGGAAGCCGTAGTCCTTCTCGCGCCAGCGCTGGAGCAGACGCTCGGGACGATCGTCGGGGTAGTCGGTCGGATCGTTGGAGCAGATGCCGACCAGCTGGACGCCGCGCGGCCCGTAGTCGCGTCGGAGCTGCACGATCCGCTCCTCGACGGCCTGCACGTACGGGCAGTGATTGCAGATGAAGAGGACGACGAGGACCGGCTTCCCTCGGAAGTCGTCGCGCGCCACGGATTTCCCGTCGACCGAACGCAGACGGAAGTCCGGGCACGTGGTCCCGAGGGAGAGATCCCGACTCTCGGTGAGCGCCATGGTCCCGAGGTAGCGCCGTGCGCGGCGCGAGGCAAGAACCCGGATCGCGCTCAGCGGCCCCTCTCACGCACGAGCGGGGCCCACTCCGGATGGCGCTCCAGGTAGCGGCGCGTGTACGAGCACGTCGGCACCACGCGCAGCCCCTCGGCGCGTGCGTAATCGAGCGCCGCCCGCGTGAGCAGGGCCGCGAGGTTTCGCCCCCGCTGCTCGGGCGGCGTGTAGGTGCTCTGGATGTCGAGGACGTCGCCGCGACGGACCGCCTCGGTCCCGTCCAGCCGCGCGACGAACCGCCCCGGCGCGTGCTCGATGCGAACCGCGTCCATGCGCTACCTCTCGCCGTTGACTTGGCGCGTCGGGCGACGTACCCGGATGGCATGCGGTGCGCGGCGTGCGGCGCCGAGCTGATCCCCGGCAAGAAGTTCTGCCACGCCTGTGGAACGCGCGTCGCGGCGCAGTGTCGGAGCTGCGGCGCGGCGCTCGAGCCGGAGTTCCGCTTCTGTCCCGACTGCGGCCTGCAGCTCGCCGAGCTGCACGACACGCCGCCCCCGCCGGGGGAAGATCCGCTCGCGCGGCTCTCCCGGCGAAGCCTGCCGGAGGAGCTGGCGCACAAGATCCGGGCCGCCCGCGGCGTCATCGAGGGGGAACGGAAGCAGGTGACCGTCCTTTTCTGCGATCTCTCCGGCTCCACCGCGATCGCGGAGCGCCTCGATCCCGAAGACTACCATGATCTCCTCGACCGGTACCTCGAACTCGCCTTCCGCGAGATCTACCGCTTCGAGGGCATCGTCAACCAGCTCGCCGGCGACGGGATCATGGCCCTCTTCGGGGCGCCGATCGCGCACGAGGACGCGCCCCAGCGGGCCATCTGGGCCGCCCTCGGCATCGTCGAGGCGCTCGCCCGCTTCAACCAGCAGCTCCGCGCGGAGCGCGGGTTCGCGCTGGAAGCGCGGATCGGGATCAACACTGGCCCGGTGGTCGTCGGCACCGTCGGGAACGACCTCAAGATGGACTACACGGCGATCGGCGACACCACCAACCTCGCCGCACGCCTCGAGGCGCTCGCCGAGCCCGGCACGATTCTCATCAGCGAGACGACGGCGCGCCTCGTGCGCGGCTTCTTCCGCCTGCAGACGCTCGGCCCGCTCACCGTGAAGGGCAAGCGGGAGCCCGTCACCGCCCACGCGGTGCTCGGCGCGAGCGACGCCGTCAGCCCGATGGCGGTGGCGGCCGAACGAGGGCTCACGCCGCTGGTCGGGCGCGACGAGGAGCTGGCGCAGCTCGACGGCGGCTACCGGCGACTGGTCGGCGGCCGGGCACAGGTCGTCACCGTGGTGGGCGAGGCGGGCAGCGGCAAGTCGCGCTTGCTCTACGAGTTCCGGCGGCGGCTCGCGGACGACTCGGTCATGTTCGTCGAGGCGCGCTGCGCCGCGCTCGGCCAGGCCGTGCCCTACTTCCCGTTCGTCGCCATGTTCCGGCAACACTTCGAGACCACGATGCCGGCGATCGCGTCCGCGGCCCGCCAGGCGGAGAATCCGGGCGACGAGCGGCTCTTCCCGTTGGTCAGCCAGCTGCTCTCGCTGCCCATCGAGGAGCTCCGCCGGCTGCCGCCCGACGAGGTGAAGCGCCAGTCGTTCGACGCGGTCGCGCGCCTGTTCCTCCAGAAGAGCGAGCATGCGCCCCTCGTGATGCTGATCGAGGATCTCCACTGGATCGACGAGCCGTCGCGCGAGCTGCTCGAGACACTGGTCGCCCGCCTGGCCAACGCGCCCGTCATGGTGGTGACCACCCATCGCCCCGACGAGCGGGCGACCTGGCGCGCACGCGCCGCCCTGACCCAGATCGTCCTCCGCCCGCTCTCCGACGACGACGCGCGTGCCATCGTGCGCGCCGTGGCCGGCGCGCCCTTGCCGGTCGAGCTCGAGCGGCGGGTCGTCGCCCGGGCGGAAGGCAGCCCCTTCTTCGCCGAGGAGATCACGCGCGCGCTCTTCGAGGAAGGCTATCTCGCCCGCGACAACGGGCACTGCCGGGTGACCCGGCCGGCGGAGGAGATCCCCGTGCCGGGCAGCATCCAGGAGGTGATCGCGGCACGCCTCGACCGCCTCCGGCCGCAGGCGAAGCGCGTGATCCAGGTGGCGGCGGTGCTAGGCCGCCAGTTCGGCCGCGAGCAGCTGGCGCCGCTCCTCGAGGGCGAGGGCATCGACGTCGCCCAGGAGCTCGCCGAGCTGGAGGCGCGCGGGCTGGTGCACCGCAAGAGCCTCTCCTCCGCCGACGAGTACCGCTTCGGCGAGAGTCTGACCCAGGAGGTCGCGTACGAGAGCCTCCTCCTGAAGCAGCGCCGCCAGCTCCACGACCGCGTCGGTGCGCTCCTCGAGATGACCCCCGGAAAGCCCAACGCCGAGCGTTCCGCCCTCCTCGCCCACCACTACGCCCGCAGCGAGAACCGCGCGAAGGCGATCGAGGCTCTCCTGCGGGCCGCCGCGGACGCCGAGCAGCTGCCCTCCTATCGCGCCGCCGTCGACTTCTTCCAGCAGGCCTGGGACGTCGCCGAGGCCGCGCTCGCCGAGGACGGCACCGACGGCCATCGTCGCGCCGTCCTCGAGGCCGCGAGCGGGCTCTGCCGCGTGACCGTGATCTACGGCCTTCCCGACAGCGTCGATGCCGAGCGCGCCGCGGCACGGGCGCGTGAGCTGGCCGAGGCGCTGGGTGACACCGCCACCCTCGCCGCCGTCCTCTACTTCCAGGGCAGCATCATGATGCAGGGGAACCGCGAGCAGCACGCGCGCGGCCTCGCGCTGGCCGAGCAGGCCCTCGCGCTGACCGAGCGCGAGGGCCTGACCCTCGCGGGGCTCCGGCTCGCGCGCGGGCTCGCCAACGGCTACGCCCTGGATGGACGGTTCGCGCTCGCGCAGCGGGTGATGAACTGGTCGGTCGGGGAGCTCGAGCGCTCGGGGGACCGCGAGCGACTCTCCGACCTCTACATCAGCTCCCGGTGGGTGCGGGACAGCATCCTCTATCTGAGCGACGAGCTGGATGCGGTCATCGAGAGTGGCCCGGAGACCTACGACTTCGCGGTGCGCGGCCCGAATCGCACCGTGCAGGGCGCCTCGGCGGCCACCCTGGCGCAGGTCCACTTCATGCGCGGTCGATTCGAGGAAGCCCGGCACTGGGCGGACGTCAGCCTGGACATGGCCGAGGCCATCGCTCACCTCCTCGTGCTGCCCGCGGCCGCCTCGATCGCGCTGCTCGCGCGGGTCGAGCTCGGGGAGCCGGCCGACACGACCCGCTACGTCGAGGCGATGGAGCAGGGGCTCGCATCGGCCTCGCACATGCACGTCAACATCCGCTTCGTCGGCGAGGCGCTCCTCGCGTGCAACGAGCTGGAACGCGCCGAGCGGTTCGCCGAGCTGCTCCGGGCCCGTCCCTTCGGCGGGCGGCTCCGCGAAGCCCTGGTGGCAACCGCGCTCGGCGAGCTCATGAGCCGCTTCGGCCGCCTCGAAGAGGCGGAGCGCTGGTACGCGGAGGCGATCGGAACGGCCGAGGCGATTGGCTCCCGCTCGACGCTCGCAGCCGCTTCGCTCGGCGCCGCCGAGCTGGCGGCCGCCCGCGGCGAGCACGCGGTGGCCGCGCGCCTGGCCGAGCGCACGCTCGGGCTCTCCCGCGAGCTCGGGCTCGTCCGCTACGCCGACCGGGCGGCGCGGCTCACGCCGGGCGCGACGGCGATGGCCGGGCAGGCCTGACTCACCAACGTTCGACGTACTCCTGCACGCGGTAGGCGTGAACCGTATCGAGGAAGGGGATTCCTTCCGGGTCCGTCATCGGACCGGCCGCGATGCGCGGAGGGTCCTCCGCGGCGAAGCGCACGGTCGCCATGCCGTCGTACTCCGGGCCATCCTCGCCGAGCCGCTCCTCCACGACGCCGGTCGCGTACCCCGTCGCCGCGGGCGAGCGGAACGCAGGCGGCGGAGGGCCCTCGACCCAGCGGCGGCGGAACTCCCCGCGCCCGAGCGCCGGCGCCCTCGTCACGCAGACGAAGAGCTTCGCGCCGGGCGACCGCGTGCCGAGCGGCACCGATGCGGCGGGAGATGCGTGCGGGTCCTCCGCCGTCACGTACGCGTGCGCGCCACCCAGGAAGCGCGCCACGTCGCGCGCGACGATGCGGGCGCCCTCGGCCGAGTCGTAGAGCCGCTCGCGATAGTCCGCCAGGGAATCGAACCAGAGCTCCCCGATCGAATCCAGCGCCGGGGCCGACCCGCAGCTCTCCTCGACGATGTTCACGACGTAGCGACGCAGCGTCGGGTGATGCGCCAGGGCGATCGGTACGTGGCCATGCAGGAGGCACTCCACGTAGCGGTCATGACCGATGTCCGGTCGGCGCCGGCAGAGGAAGACGAGCCTCACCATGCCCGGACGCGCGGTTCTCTCACCGGGCCGCCGCCGCGACGAACTGCTCCGTCGTCCGCTCGAGCCGGTCGCTCAGGATGCGGGTCAGGTTCAGGAACACCTTCGAGGCGATGCGCGGATAGCGCCGCTGGATGCGTCTGAGGAAGCGCTCGTCGACCGCCAGCACCTCCACGTGGCTGGCCGCCACCACGTCGGCGCTGCGCTCGCTCTGGCGCACGAGCCCCATCTCGCCGAACACGTCCCCCCGCTTGAGGTCCCTGACCCGCTGCCGCTCGCGATCGCCCGCCCACACCTCGGTCGCCCCGCGGATGATGACGTACATCTCGTCGCCCCGCTCGCCGCGGCGGATGATGGTGTCGCCGGGCGAAAACCGCCGCATCTCACCCATGAGGACGACGATGCGGGCCTCGGCCCGCCGGAGGCCCGCGAAGAGCGGGATGGTGCGCGCGGGGTCGTCCCCCAGCCGCACACCGAAGAGATCCCAGAGGGTGATGATCTTCGTGGTCGAGAGGAGCGCGGGCAGGAGGATCAGATTCGCGCCCAGCGCGGTCACCATGGTGAGACTGGCGAGGATGCCGAAGTTCTGGATCGGCACGAAGCTCGAGAGGGAGAAGGTGAGGAAGCCGAGGCAGAGCGCGCCGGTGGTGTAAACGATCGGCACCCCGACGGTGCGCAGCGCCCGCACCACCGCCGCCGCCTGGTCGGTCTCGCCGCGCAGCTCGAGGTTGAGACGCGCCATGTAGTGGATCGTCGAGTCGACCGCGATGCCGAGCGCGATGGCCGCGATGAGGCTCGTGCCGAGGTTCAGCAGGATCCCGAGCCAGCCCATCACGCCGAAGAAGACGAGGATGGGCAGCACGTTGGGGAGGATGGCGAAGAAGCCGATCTTCGCCGAGAGGAACATCGCCGTCATCACCAGGAAGATGATGCCGAGGGCGAGCGTCAGGCTCTTGATCTGCCCGGCAACGATATCCGAGGTGGTCCCCGTCAGGAGGACGAGCGTGCCCGTCAGGTTGACGGGGATTTCGGCCGGGAAGTGCTCGGCGATGTAGGTGCGGATGCGATCGAGCGTCTCCTCGATGCGGCGGGATCCCGAGAGCTTCGTCCGCACCAGGATGCTGGCCTTGCTGAAGTCGGGGGTGACCACGCTCTTGAAGGTCGCCGGGCTCGCGCTCACCATGGCGAGGATCGGCGCCAGGCTGCGGGGATCCTCCCAGAAGGACTTCCGCGCCGCCGCGGGCACCAGCTCACCCTGCTCGGTGACGACCAGGTCCCCGCCGTCCGCCTGCTTGCCGAGCCCGGTCTCGAGCACCTCCAGGTAGTCGACGATCGAGATCGAGGAGGTGATCCCGGGCAGCGTGAGGAGGAAGCTCTGCAGGTCCTTGATGTGCTTCAGGACCTCCCAGCGCTTGAGCACGTCCGGCGCGCCGCCGCCGAGCACGATGTAGAAGGGGTTGCTGCCCACGATCTCCTGGTTGATGGTCTCGTTGGCGCGCCGCACCTCGGCGTCGCGGTCGAAGTAGTAGAGGAAGTCGGCATCGACCCGGATGAGCCGGGCGCCTGCCAGGGAGACCAGGCCGACCGCCACGGCACACCAGAGAATGAGCCGGCGCGAATCGTAGGCATGCTCGCCGACGCGCCGCAGGTTCTCCGAGAGCGTGGGTGACACCTTGCCCGAGCGAGCGGAACGGAGGCCGCTCGGCATGAGCTGGAGCGCGGCGGGAAGGAAGGTGAGGGAGGTCACCGTCAGGCAGACGACGCCGACCACGGCAAACAGACCCAGGTCCCAGATCGCCGTGATACGGTTCACCATCAGCGACCCGAAGCCGATCACGTTGGTCGCGGCCGAGACCGTGAGCGGGAGCCAGACGCGCGCGAAGGCGCGCACCACCCGCTCGTCCGCGGGCGCTCCGGCCGCCACCTGCTCGTAGTACCGCGCCATCACGTGGATGGCGTACGAGCTCCCGAGCACGAGGAGGAGCGGCGGGAGAATGAACGTACCGAGCGTGATCGCCTTGCCAGAGAGCACGATCACGCCGAGCGTCCACACCAGCGCCAGACTCACGGTGACGACCGGCAACACCACCCCGCGAACCGTGCGGTAGGAGAGCCAGAGGACGGCCAGGACGAAGAGGAGCGCCATGGGCGTGAAGCGCGTGAGGTCGTGCTGCATGAGCTCGACCGCGGACTGCTTCACGTGGGCCGCCCCGGTGTAGAAGAGCTGCTCGGGCCCGCGCTCGGCCGCGAGCACGTCGTTGATCTGGCGGTCGACGCCCCAATCGACGTACTGCGTGTCGCTCAGGTTGGTGAAGAAGACGTTGATGGCGGCGCCCTTGAAGTCGTCGGCGACCAGGTTCTTCCCGTAGAGGGGGGTCGCGGAGAGCTTCTTCTTGAGCGCCTCGACCTCCGTGGGGGTCGGGGGGACGTGGGGCAGGAGCCGTGGCGGGTTGAGCACGTCCGCGGCGGGGTCGACCGTGTTGGTGATGCTGAACACACGCTCGACACCCTGGATCCGACCCAGCGCGTCCGTCACGCGCGCGATCTTCTCCATCGTCGCGGGGGCGAAGATGTCGTCGGCACGGATTCCCACCACGCCCACGTCGTCGCTCCCGAAGATGGTGCGGATGCGGGCGTAGTACTCCACCTTGGGATCCCCGCTCGGGAGCATGCTCTCGAGCGAGTTCTCGATGCGGACGTGGAGCGCAAAAAGGCCCAGGACCACGGTCACGACGAGGTTCGCCACCACGACGGCGAGCGGGTGCCGGACGAGCCAGCGGGCGAAGGCGTCCATGAGGAAGGCGCGGATTATATCGACCCGCCCCACCCCGGCGCGAGACATGGCACTCGCGGTCCTCGGCCCCGGAGGCGGGGACCGTGGGAATCCCCTCCCTGGCCGGAGCCGGCGGCCCACATCACGCGAGCGCGCGGTCGGGGGCGAGCGGATTCACCACCGCTAGCGCCCGGATCCGGCTCCCTCGCCGGATGCCAAACCGCACTCGCCCACTTTTGCCGAGCAGCATCCCCCTCTTTCTGCGTGAAGAAACCCCCGCGTCACTCTCAACAACAGGACAGCGGCGGAGGCATTCACCACGCTAGATAGCGAGCGCGCGGGTCGCAAAGCGCCCAGGAGGGGACATGACTTCGAAGCGTGCGGGTCGGATCTCCGTTCATGGCGTCGCAGTCGGCGTGATTGCGCTCCTCTTCAGCATGGCCCCACGCGCGGCTGCGGACGACGGCGGATGCCGAGGGAGCCAGGATAGCGCCGCGGTGGCGGACGCGATCGCCGCGGCGGAGACGCAGTGCGACTGCGCGGGAGCACAGAGCAACGACAGCTTCGTCGGCTGTGTAGCGGACGTCGCACGCCAGCGTGCGAGGGCGCACCTCCTGCCGAAAGCATGTCGGCAGCGCGTGCAGAACTGCGCCTGCAAGGGAGGCGACTGTGAGCCGGAGGCCAACCGGGTGCAGTGCTGTGTCCCCCAGGAAAACGGGGACCAAAACGAGAACGACGACAGCAACAACAACGGGAACAGCCCCGCTGAAAATCGCCAACCGGGAAAGCCTCACCGACATGCGATCCACCAGGCTCACGCCGACGGCATCACGCCGTTGCGCCATGCGGGCGGCGGTGACAACGGTGACGAACAGGGTGATCATGGCGACCACGGTGCTGCCCAGTGCCGGCTGGTCACCGCGGACAAATGCACGCGCGAGGGCGGGATCAACGTGGGTACCGGCACGTGCGACCCCAACCCTTGCGCGGGTGCGACCACCACGACGACGCTGGTGACCCCAACGACCACGAGCAGCACCGTCGCACCGACCACCACCTCGACCGCCATTGCGACCACGACCTCGACGACCGTCCTCGCGACCACCACCTCCACGGTACCCGGAACCACCACCTCCACAGTGCCGGCGACGACGACCTCCACGGTCGTCGGGTCGACCACCACGAGCTCGACGCTGCCAGCCACCACGACGTCCACGGTCGCGGCGACGACGACCACGTCCTCGGTGACCACCACGACGATCGCCGCTTGCAACTGCTGCACGGGCACCGGCCTCCTGACCTTCACGACCGGGACGCCGCAGGTCGGCCTCGGCGGCTGCGGCGACGTGGTCGACGATAGCGGCACGTCGCTCCTGGCCCTCGACTGCGGCGGCCTCTACTTCGGCGGTGCGGGCGTCGGCGTCCCGCTACCGTCCGTCATCCCCGACATGGGCAGCTCGATCACGAAGATCTCGAGCTGTGACGCGGCCACCGGTGACCTGGCCCTGAGCGCCACCACCAACGCCGACACCGGCAGCAACCGCAACTGCACGGCCGCCGGCGTCACGAACCCCGAGTATCCCGGGAAGCCCGGCTGCCTCTTCGGCCCTCCGCTCCCGATCCCCAATGCCAACAGCCCGGCGACCAGCACGTGCGTGATAAACCGCGTGTCGACCAGCGCGTCCGGTTCGGGGAACTGCACCGACGGCAGCATCAGCGTCCTGAACCTGCCCCTCCTCTCGGACCTCTACCTGACCGGACCGACGGATGGCCTCGTCCCGTGCCCGCGGTGCGCGGGAACGCCCACCACCTGCACGGCCGGTCCGAACGTTGGGCAGCCCTGCACCCCGGCCGACTCGGCGAGCCTCGGCGGCGCCTACCCCACCAGCCACGATTGTCCGCCGGCCACGGCCGCGTTCATCGGCAGCTTGCCGATCCCCTTCGCCCTCACGACCGGATCCCAGTCGGAGAGCTCGACCGACCTCTCCGCACAGCCCTTCGTGTTCTGCGGGTTCTGCGGCCAGCAGTTCAGCCCCTCCTTCCAGGGACCGCCGGCCAAGCCCTGCACCGCAGACGCGCAGTGCACGACCTCTCCGTTCACGAAGTGCCGGCAGCGCACCTCCGGAGCGTTCGGCCAGGGACCGGCCCGCACGATCACGGAGGTCGGAACACCGGCGGGCGTATGCCTCAGCGGCGGCGCCGCCCACACCTCGACGCTGGTGAGCACCTTCTGCATCCCGCCGGCGTTCAACGCCACCGTGGACGCGGCAGCCGACCTCCCGGGTCCCGGCGCGGTGGCGCTGCCGGGGAACTCGCAGTTCATTCCGTAGATTGCTCCGACGCGGGGAGCCCATCCGGGCGGGCTCCCCGTGCTCGCGGTCGATCGCGACCGTCCCGACACCCGAACGCCGCATCGCGTCGTCGCCGCGCCCCTCCGGGGGCGCGGCGATCGCATTTGCGGGGGCGGCGTCGGATCCGAAAAATCCGTGCAGGAGTGGATTGCGTTCTCGAACGATTGAGTGGTACAGCTCGCCCGGCTTGCATCGGCGCGTTCCCTGGACTCTTTCGCGCCAGGGAAACCGGTCGCAGGTCAGCTCCCTAACAAGCTCGCCACCATCAACCGCCCCTGCGGAGGGTCACCATGTCGAGGCGCCGGTCTCTCGTGTCCCAGGCCGCTGTCGTCGTCCTCCTGCTCGCTGCCACGGGGATCTGGACGGGAAAGGCGTTCCCGCGGATCGACCCGGCCGAGCGTGAGCTCGCCGCCGCGACCCGTGCCGATGCGGAGGCGCAGTGCGACTGCACCAGCGCCTCTTCGCACCGCGGGTACCTGCGCTGCGTGGGTCGCACCATGAAAGCGCTCTCCGCAGGGCGGCTCTCCAAGCACGGGATGCACGCGGCGATGCGCTGCGCCCAGCGCTCGAGCTGCGGCCGAGCGGGGAAGGCGATCTGCTGCACCACGGGCTCGCAGGGGGAGACACAGTGCGCCATCACCCCGGCAGCAAAGTGCCTGGCTCCTGCCGGGGGCACCGCTTGCGTCAGCTCCTTCGCGAGCTTGTGCGACGCGATCGACCAGGGCTGCACGCCGCGCCAGACCCCCCATGACATCAACTGTTGCCTCCCTACTTCTTCTTCCGCGGGCGGAGCGTTCGTCTGCGAGCCACAGAAGCCGAGCGAGTGCGCGGCGGCGTCGGGCATCGACACGGGGGGCGATGGCGGCTGCGTCCCCGACCCGTGCGTAGGATTGAGCACGACGACGACCGTCGTGAGCACGACCACCACGACCACGCCGCTCTGCGGCAACGGGGTCATCGACCCGGGAGAGGAATGCGACCCGCCCTGGAGCCGCACCTGCCCGGCCCGCGGCCCTGGCCACATCATGCGGGAGTGCCAGGACGACTGCACGTGTCCGACCACCACCTCCACCATCAGCAGCACGAGCACCACCGAAACCGTGACCACCACCTCGACGTCGACCAGCGAGACCACGACGTCCAGCATCGTGGAGACGACGACCAGCACCTCGCTCACCACGACCAGCACGATCCCCAGCTGCAGCTGCTGCACGGGCACCGGACGCCTCGCCTTCACGACCGGCCTGCCGCCGGCCGGCAACAACTGCGGCGCCGTCGTGGACGACACGGGAGCCAGTCTCCTGAAGCTCGGCTGCGGCGGCCTCTACTTCGGCGGGGCCGGCGTCGGCGTTCCGCCCTCGGTCATCCCCGACGGGGCAACGTCGTTCACGAACATCGCGAGCTGCAATGCCGGCACCGGCGCGATCACCTTCAGCGCCACCACGGCCACGGATACCGGCAGCAACCGCAACTGCACCGCCGCCGGGGTCACCAATCCGGAGTACCCCGGCAAGCCCGGCTGCCTCTTCGGACCACCGCTGCCGATCCCCAATCCGAACAGCCCCGCCACCAGCACGTGCGTCGTCAACCGCGTGACGACGAGCGCTTCGGGGAACGGCGACTGCAATGATGGCAGCGTCGCCCTGCTCAACATCCCCCTCGGCTCCGACATCTACCTGACCGGCCCGACCGACGGCGTGGTCCCGTGCCCGCGGTGTACGGGAACGCCCAGCACGTGCACCGCCGGCCCGAACGCCGGGCAGCCCTGCACGCCGGTCGGAACGCCGAGTGCCACTTCGCCGACGAGCCATGACTGCCCGCCGGCGGCAAACGCGTTCATCGGGACGCTGCCGATCCCGTTCATGCTCTCGACAGGAAGCCAGTCGAAGACCTCGACCGACCTGCCCGCCCAACCATTCGTCTTCTGCGGCTTCTGCGGGGCGCAGTTCAGCCCGTCCTTCCAGGGACCTCCCGCTGTACCCTGCACGGCGGACAGTCAGTGCACCAACCACACCTTCCCGAAGTGTCGCCAGCGGACGAGCGGGGCCTTCGGTCAGGGACCGGCGCGCACCATCAGC
>DATILR010000297.1:0-10474 GCA_035476275.1 Binatus sp. (SeqCode)
GCGCGGTTTCTTCGGCCGCGCTCCTGGTCGGGGCGATGGCGAGGAGTCGCGCCATCGGCACCTCGCGCCCGGCCATCGAGTGGCCAGCCGCCTCGAGCGCAGCGCGGTAGAGCTCGCGCTTCGCGGCGATCTCCGCGTGCGCGGAGTGCGGGTCCATCATGATCGTGAAGCCGGCCGTTGCGGCCCGGCGGATCGCCTCCGGCGAGGACGCGGCGAGCCAGACCGGTGGATGGGGCCTCTGGAGCGGCTTCGGCAGCACCTCAATGCCGTCGCACCGGAAGTAGGTTCCAGCGTAGCTCAGCCGATCGGCGGTCCAGGCGCGGAGGACGACCTCCACGGCTTCCTGGAAGCGGGCGGCGCTCTCCTCCTGCGGGACGCCGAAGGCCTGGAACTCGGTGCGGTCGAAGCCCCGTCCCGCGCCCCAGTTCACCCGGCCGCCGGAGATGACGTCGAGGAGCGCGACCTCCTCGGCGAGACGGAGGGGGTGGTAGAAGGCGGCGAGCGAGACGGCAGTGCCGATCCGCAGGCGCCGTGTACGAGCGGCGACGTGTACTCCCATCATGTGCACGGAGGGACAGACGCTGAACGAGTGGAAGTGGTGCTCCGCGAGCCAGACCGCGTCGTAACCGGTGCGATCCATGACCTCGATGCGCTCGAGGGCCCGTTCGTAGACCGTCTCGATCGCGACGCGCCGCTCGGGCCAGCTGAAGAACTGCAGCACCCCGACCTTCACGGCGTCGACCCCCGCACCGCGTCCCGCAGCGCGAATCGCTGCAGCTTGCCGGTCGCCGTGCGCGGCAGCGCGTCCAGCACGACGATCCGCTTCGGACGCTTGAAGCGGGGCAGGGCGTCGGCACAGGCCCGGTGGATCCGCTCGCGCAGGCCCTCGGCGTCGCCGGGCGCACCCACGATGCAGGCGACCAGCTCGACGAGGTCGCTCTGGCCCGCCGCGCCGACGACCGCGCATTCCCGGACGCCGTCGACGCCGGCGACGACGTTCTCCACGTCGAGCGGCGAGACCCACTGGCCGGACACCTTCAGCATGTCGTCTGTACGGCCGAGCACGCGAAAGCGGCAGTCCGCGCTCTCGACGGCCTGATCGCCGGTGACGAACCACTCGCCCCGGAAGGCGCGACGAGTCACTTCCGAACACTGCCAGTAGCCGGCGGCGAGACTGTCGCCGCGGACGCTGAGCGCGCCGATCTCCCCCGGGGCCACCGGCGCGCCGTGCTCGTCGACCACCTGTACCTCGTAGCCCGGGACCGGGGACCCCAGCGTCCCCGGAGCGCAGTCGCCGGGGCGATTCGAGAGGAAGATGTGGAGCGTCTCGGTCGAGCCGAGCCCGTCCACGATCTCCCGGCCGAAGCGCTCCTGCCATTCGCGGAAGATCGCGGCGGGCAGCGCCTCGCCGGCCGACAGGAGACAGCGAAGTCGCGAGAGCGCGTCCGGCGCCCCCGCCGGTGCGTGATCGAGGAGCGTCCGGTACGCGGAGGGCACGGCGAAGAAGAGCGTCGGTCGCTCCTCGGCGAGGAGCTTCCATGTCCGCGCGGGCGAGAACGGGTCCGGCGAGAGCACCGCCGAGGCCCCCGCGCTCAGCGGGAAGTACAGGCTGGCGCCGAGGCCATAGGCGAAGAAGAGCTTCGAGGTCGCGTAGGTCACGTCCTCCGGGCGCAGATCGAGGACGTGGCGTCCGTAGCTGGCGACCGCGTGGAGGATGCTCCGGTGCCGGTGCACCACGCCCTTCGGCCGGCCGGTGGTTCCCGAGCTGTAGAGCCAGAACGCGGCATCGTCGGGATGCGTGGGATACGGGGCGGGGGAGCGCTCTTCCGTCCCGATCGCGTGCCAGAAGCTTCCCGATCGCGCCGGGCCGACGGTGAGCATCGTCGGCGGATCCGTCACCGCCGCGAGCGCCGCGGCGACGGTCTCGGTCGTGATCACGGCGCGCGCCCGCGTCTCGCGCACGAACGGCAGATAGTCGGCGGGCCGGAGGAAGGCGTTCACGAGAACCGGCACGGCCCCCGCCCAGATAGCGCCCAGGAACGCGTACGCGAATTCGGGTGAGTCCGGCAACACGACGAGGACCCGCTGCTCCTCCTGGACACCCGTCTGCCGGAGCACCGCCGCGATCTGCCGGACGCGTCGACGGAGCTCGCGGTAGTCGACGTCGAAGCGCTCGGTCTCCGACCGGAAGCGAAGGGCCACCGCGGCGTCGCTGCCGTGGCGGAGGATCTCCGCCGCAACGTTCAGCGTGGGCGCCTCGTCCACGAGTGCTTACGCCTCGTTGGTGCGGACGTACTGGAAGTCGGCGGGCTGGCCGTTGATACCGCGCGCCGGTGGCGCGATCCACCCCGCGAAATGGCCGGGCGTGACGACGGGACGCGCCATCAGGCTGTCGACGTAGGCGCGGTCTGCCGCGGAGGGCAACCACTCGTGGCGGCGTCGCTCGAACTCGTCTGCCGGGATCTCTCCGCCGGAGGGATCGAAGCAGCGCCCGGCGAACATGCCCTGGCCGCGATGGAAGCGGCGCGACGGGAGCGCAAGCGCCGTGCCCGTGCCTGCGAGCCGACGGTTCCACCGCTCGAGCGCCTTCTCGCAGTCCTCGACGTAGGCATCGCGCAGGACCTCGTTCATCGCCGAGCGGAGCGCGATCGGGCGGCGGGCGAGCGTCCCCGCCTCGTAGACGTCCATCTCGTAGCTCCCGTCGAGCGCGAGGTGGTCCTCGTACCGCTCCTGCTCCTTGGGGCGGCCCTTCAGGCCGGCGCCGAAGAACTGCGCTGCGTTGGTCGAGATCTCGCCCCCGAAGAGGTCGAGCGAGACGGCGTACCAGAGGTTCAGGTAGCGCTGGATCGTCGCCAGGTCGAGCGCGCCCTCGGCGCGCGGATCCTTCCCCGCGCGCAGGCACTCGGCGGTGCGTTCGACGATGCGCGCGACGCCGCTCTCGCCGACGAACATGTGGTGGGCTTCCTCTGTCAGCATGAAGCGGCAGGTGCGCGACAGCGGGTCGAATCCCGATTCGGCGAGCGCCAGGAGCTGGTACTTACCGTCGCGGTCGGTGAAGGTCGTGAACATGAAGAACGAGAGCCAGTCGTCGATGGGCTCGTTGAACGCGCCGAGGATGCGCGGCGTGTCGGGATTGCCGGAGCGGCGCTGGAGGAGCGCCTGCGCCTCCTCGCGGCCGTCGCGGCCGAAGTAGGTGTGGAGCAGATAGACCATCGCCCACAGGTGGCGCCCCTCCTCGACGTTCACCTGGAAGAGGTTCCGGAGATCGTAGAGCGACGGGGCGCTCGCGCCGAGCCGGCGCTGCTGCTCGACCGAGGCGGGCTCGGTGTCGCCCTGCGTGACGATCAGGCGGCGGAGGGTGTTGCGGTGCTCGCCGGGCACCTCCTGCCACACGGGCTTTCCGTAGTCGTTGCCGAAGCCGATCCGCCGTTCGGGCACGGGCTCGGCGAGAAAGATGCCCCAGCGGTACTCCGGCATGCGCACGTAATCGAAGTGCGCCCAGCCGCTCGCGTCGACCGACACGGCCGTCCGGAGATAGACGGCGTGATCCTGGAAGCCGTGGGGCCCCATCTCACGCCACCACTCGAGGAATTGCGGCTGCCACTCCTCGAGGGCGCGCTGCAAGCGCTTGTCGGCGGAGAGCTGCACGTTGTTCGGGATCTTGTCGGCGAACTCGACCGTGCTCATCGCCTCAGGTCCTCCGCCGATCGAACTCGGGCCGCTCGCCGCCCTTCCCGTAAAGCGTGAGCGCGCCCTTCTCGCCGGTGGCGTTCGGTCGGGTGAAAATCCAGTTCTGCCACGCCGAGAGTCGGCCGAAGATCTTGGTCTCGAGCGTTTCCGGACCGGCGAAGCGGAGGTTCGCCTCCAGGCCCGTCAACGCGTCGGGGCTCATCGCCGTTCGCTCCTCGACTGCCAGCCTTATCTCGTCCTCCCAGTCGATGTCATCGGGGGTGAAGGTCACGAGCCCGAGGTCGCGTGCGCTCTCCGCCTCGAAGGGGCCAGGGTGCGAGAGCACGGCCTCGAGGCGCGCCGGGTCGCCGAGGAAGCGCGCCTCGAGCCGCGAGAGGCCGGAGCTCGTCGGCAGCGCGCCTTGGTTCAGGGGTGAGAGCGCAACCGTGGCCGGCGGTTCGCCGCCCGCGAGCATGTAGGAGCGGTCGGCCGCGAGCGCCAGCTCGAAGAGGGAGCCGGCGAATGCGGAAGCGGGCTCGATGAGCGCGAAGAAGGTCCGAGCGGTGAGATCGAGCCGCTTCAGCACGCGCTTCTGAAGAAGTGCGACCTCGCGCACCAGCCAGTGGCCGCGATGACGGTCGATCGTGCGGTCGACCGCGAGCACGGCCGCGGGATCTCCCGCGGTCCGGAGGAGCACGATGCTGACCTCGAGCTCGTCGAACCGGAGGTGAAGGAGCGCATCGTCGAGCTCCCGCCAGGCGGCGATCGCCCAGGCGCGCGAGCCAGCCTCGAGGAACGCGGCCGGCGTCTCCGGCTCTCCGTGCGCGGGAGCCTGAACGGTGAGTGCGGCCACCCGCCGCTCGCGATCGACCGTGAGCTGCACCCAGCGATACTCGATGCCGCTCACGCTGAGGCGGGGTGCGAGCGGCTCGAGCCGGATGCCGGGGCCGGCCGCCGGCCGGTCGCTCGTGGCGGCGAGAGCCGCCGCCCGTGCCCGGACCCGTGCCTCGAACTCCGAGCGGGGAACCACCTCGTCGACCAGCCCCCACTCGGCCGCGCGCTTCCCCTTCACGCCTTCCGCCGTCGTCGCCACGAAGTCGGCGCGGTCGCGGCGGACCTTCCGCTTGTCGACCAGGCGCGTGAGCCCGCCCGTGCCGGGCAGCACGCCGAGGAGAGGCACCTCGGGGAACGACACCGCCGCCGAGCCGTCGTCGATCAGGAAGATCTCGTCGCACGCGAGCGCGAGCTCGTAGCCCCCGCCCGTGGCGGTGCCATTGAGCGCCGCGAGCGTACGGATGCCCGACGCCGCGCTCATCTCCTCCAGGTGGAGGCGGGTCTCGTTCGTGAACTTGCAGAAGTTTACCTTGAACGAGTGCGCGCTCGCCGCGAGCATGTAGATGTTGGCACCGGCCGAGAAGAGACGATCACGGAGCGAGGTCACGACGACCGTGTGCACCTCGGGATGGGAGAAGCGCAGACGCTGGATCGCGTCGGCGAGCTCGATGTCGACCCCGAGATCGTAGGAGTTGAGCTTCAAGGCGTAGCCCGGTGCGAGCCCGGCGTCCTCGTCCACGGCCAGTCCGAGAACCGCGACGCCCTCGCGGAACTCGAGCGTCCAGTGCCGGTAGCGCGACGGATCGGTCTCGAACGAGATCCGGGGCACGCGGGGGCCGTACCGCATCCCGCCGTCCGATACTAGCCGCCTGTCTGTCGCCCAAATAGGCGCGCGGCCCGGGCCGCCGCGCGTTCGCGACCACCGCCAGGCTGCTCGCGAGCATCGCCAACGAGGCGATGATCGGCGTCACCCCCCACCGCGGCGGCGTTGGAAGCGCGCGGAACTCCCTCCTGTGTCGCAAGCCTGGGAATCGGCGGGCCGCACTAGTTTCGGGCATCGGAATCGACGCCCCCGGGCTGCAACTCGCGCCCCGATGGCCGCCACAGGGAACTCGAGCGGTATATTCGATGCGTCGGCACGCAGGAATCGCGGCCGTCCCGCTCTTTTCGGGGTGTCGTGCCCGGTTGTGGCCATGACGGGAGCCTGACCCGGACCGTCCGTCTCAGCACCACATCGCCGGCCTTCGGGTCTCACGCGCCCTCCGCGCCCCTGTCCCGGTCCGGTCTTCTCACAGATGAGAGCACCAGACCGGATGACCTGTAGATCCACGCGGCATGGCTCCCCGGCGTGACTGGCCGACAGCCAAGGGAGGGGGATCGGGGAAGTCGTTGCGGAGTTTCAGAGCGACTTCAAGAACTCGACGATGGCCTTCTGCTCACCGGGGCGCAGACCTTCAAAGCGCCGCGTCACGCGGCTCGCTTCGCCGCGATGCCGCACGATGGCGCCGCGAAGGGTCAACGACGTCCCATCGTGCATCAACCGCGGGCGCAGGCGCACGCCCCAGAGCGGTGCGGTGCGCACCTTGTTCGCGGCGCCGTGGAATCTGTCGAGTCGCAATTCCTCCCACGTGACCTGATAGGCATTCCGCCCGTAGTGTTCCTGCATCGCCATGACGATCCCATCGCCGGTCCCGACATCGTGGAGCAGGAAATCTCCGAACGGGTGGAACGTCTTGTCACCGAGTGCCGCAGGAATCGGGAAGGTCCCCCCGTTGATCTTCGTCCCGGCGGGTGCCGTCCTCAAGGTCCGCACGTGACACGTGACGCAGCCGATCTTGTCGAAGAGGTCTGAACCTCTCATCACCAGCGGCGCTTCCGCGAGTTGCGCGTCCCGGGAGGGGGCCTTCGAGGCCCGCATGAAACGTGCAAAGTGGTCGACGTCGTCGAGCCCGTCGGGACCGGGCTGGTTGTTCGGCTCCGAAGCGGTATTGCAGAGTTTGGTCACCTCGTCCGGGAACAGCCGACTCGTGATGCCCATCTCGTTGAGGTAGGCATCGCCCGAGAACGACGACAGACTCGCGTGCTGGTCCTTCCACCCGAAGCGCCCGACGCCGGTGTGTCCCGCGGCTTCCACGATCGGGACCCGAAGCACCTGGCCGCAGATCTCGCCATGCGTGCTCTTGCATTGCTTTCGGGCGATGTCGATGAAGGTTTGATCGGCAACCGCTTCGACAAATCCATCCCCCAGGAGGTTCAGCGACATGCGGCGCGCACGGATTGTGTCCGTCTCGGGCACCCGCTCTTGAATCTCGGTGTCGGGAAACGCGGCGCTCGGACAGATGGCGCGATCATTGACGAGCGAGCGGCCCGAGATGATTTCGCCTCCATGCGCGATGGGGATGTCGGGATTTCGAAAACGCCCATCGGTTCCTCGATGCCCCACGCGCAGCTCCGTGATCTGGCTCGCGCCACCCGAGATCGGGTTCTGGTGGCACTCGCGGCAGGCTTGCGCGTTGTAGAGGGGGCCAAGGCCGTCGTCCACGGCTTCCACCTCATCGAATTTCTCTTGGTCGGCTTGGTGGGTGGCGTCGTCAACCACCCCATTACTCCCGCCGTCGAAGCCCGCGGGGGCTTCCGGAGAAGGGGGCGGCTCGGCAGCGAAGGCCAGGGCGGCACCGACCATCGCCGTAGCGACGAAGGTCTTCATGGCTTTGTCCCTCCGCTCGCGAGGGCACCGTACGCGAGTCTCGCCCCTTACACGGCGGGCGGTCATGCTGATGCCCGCGTCGGCGATGCCACGTTCAAGGGCGTGCACTTTCCACGCCAAGCGGACGTACAGGGGCGCAAGGCTTCGGCCGCAGGGCGGCGCGCCTCCCTGTACAGCGCTGCCCACGGTTGTACATTCGATCCCGGTCTTGGAGCATAGATACCATGATGGCGCCCGGTCTGGTTCCCGTCGCACGTCGAACCCATCGAGACCTTCGGGTGCCGCTTCGCCTTGCCCGTCACCGCGCACTGGTGCGACAGAGTAGCGCCGCCGCACACGTGGGCGCGATCGCGGGCGACTCTGGTGCAGCAACGCTCAATCTCGGACCTGCCTCCCGCCGCAAACGTCTCCAGAGCTCTCGCGATCTGGCGCAGCCGCAGCCGGCGGACCCGCTCGCCCGTCCGGGGAACACCTCCGAGCGGCGCCGCCTGCACTGGCGAATCCCATGGCATCACGTGGAGCCGAGTCGCCCTAGCTGACGAGCGTAATCACGTCAAAGCCGGATCATAGTTCATAACAAGTCGGCTGCGTAGCTCACTACAAAGCCGGATGATCGGACCCCCACCCATCGTTGCGTGACGGCGAGACCACCTGGTCCGGTAGAATTAACGGTTAGGTAGATGACGTGGTTAGGTAATTGACAGCGCAGCGCGCAGGTGGAAAGCGTCCAGTCGTAGAGGAGACAGTGTGATGAAGATCAAAGCCAAGAGGATCGGCGCAGCGGTTTCCGCCGTCACCGTGCTTATGGTGGCTGGAGCCGCCTGGGCGGGTTTAGGCGACATCATTGGGGGAATCATCGGCGGCGGTGGCGGCGGGACTGGGAGCACGCCCGAGATCGATCCCAGCCTCCTCGGGGGCACGGTGACGGTCCTGGTGGGCGGTCTCCTGATGCTCGCCGAGCGGCGTCGCCGCAGCTGACGCTCAAGTCCCGGCTCGCGCTGCTGGTCGGCGGGCTGCTCACCGAGGGCGGGTTGCTCGTGGGGCGCTTCGACGCGCTCCCGCTGCTCGAGCGCTCGAACGCCTGGTGGGCGGAGTTGCTCGGCCGGACCGGGTTCGTCCTCCCACTCGCCACGGCGATCGTCACCGGCGCGGCCCTGCTCGGCACGGAGCGGCCGTGGAGGCGTGTGGACGCCGCGGCTCTCGCGCCACCGCCGCGCGCGGGTGCTCTTCTGGTCACACACCTCGCAGCGTTCGCCGTTTTCTTTCGGCTTACAGCGGCGGTTTTCGAGGACGCTGGGAGGCTTGCGGCGGGCTTCGCCGCCACGCTCTGGGTCGTCGCCGGCTGCGCTGTGCTCGCGACGGCGATCACGGCCGCGCTGCCGTGGCGAGCCGTCGCCCCTCTCGGCCGCCGCGTCCCGATCGCGTTCGCATCTTCCGCCGCAGTGGGGGTCGTCGCTTGGGCCGCCGGCCAGCTGACGGCCGAGTGGTGGCTTCCCCTCTCGCGCTCGACGCTCTGGCTCGTGCACGGGTTGCTCGGTCTCTTCGCGCAGGACCCGGTCGCGGACCCCCAGTCCTTCGAAGTCGGCACCCGCTCCTTCCGGGTCACTATCGCTCCCAAGTGCTCCGGCTACGAGGGCATCGGCCTCGTCCTCGTCTTCCTCGTCGCATATCTCTGGATCTTCCGCGGCCTTCTCCGGTTCCCACACGCCTTGCTACTTCTCCCGCTCGGCATGGTCTCCATGTGGCTCGTCAACGCGGTGCGGATCGCCGCTCTCATCGGGGTGGGAGCGTTGGTCTCGCCCGAACTTGCGGTGGGAGGTTTCCACGCTAACTCCGGCTCGCTCCTCCTCTGCGGCGTCGCGCTCGGCATCGGGTGGGCGGCGCGGCGGTCGTCTTTCTTCACCGTCACGGACGAGCCGCGGGCGACTACGACCAACCCCACCGCGAGGTACCTCGCCCCGCTGGTGGTGGGTGTCGCGGTCAGCATGGCGACCGGTGCCCTCGCCCGCGATGCGTTCGACCCCCTCTACGGCGTGCGCGTGATCGCCGTGCTCGCCACGCTCTCAGCCTGCCGTCGCCACTACCCGCGCTGGGATGGCTGGTCCTGGAGCGCGCTTGGCATCGGCATAGTCGTATTCACCCTCTGGATCGCGCTCGAGCCGCAGCCGCACGCCGCCAGCGCGGTCGGGGAAGCGCTCGCCACCGCCCCCGCGGGCTGGGCGGTGCTGTGGCTCGTCGTGCGCGTGATCGGCGCGGTCGTCACGGTGCCGCTGGCCGAGGAGCTGGCGTTCCGAGGGTACCTCGCCCGCCGGCTCGTCGCGCGCGAGTTCGAGCGCGTGCCGCTCGGGCGCTTCTCGTGGCTGGCGTTCCTCGGCTCCTCGCTCGCCTTCGGCGCACTGCACCAGCGCCTCGTTGCAGGCACGCTGGCCGGCATGCTGTACGCCGTCGCCGTCTACCGGCGCGGCGCGCTCACCGATGCCGTGGTTGCGCACTCCACCACCAACGCGCTTCTCGCCTTCTACGTCCTCGTGACGGGCAGCTGGTCCCTCTGGGAATGAGCCCAGGCGGCAGCTGGCTCTGTCTCTTCGGCCGGCCGACGACCCGGTCTTTGGCCGTCCTATCGGAAGTAGCCGGGCCAACGTCCGAGTCCGAGCCTCATGTCGCGCTCTGCGCCGGTGCGCTTACGGATTTCGGCAGTGCGCTGCCGCTCTCGGCGGAATGGCGCCGATCTAGCCCGCACCATGCCCTGCATGCGCGATGGTCGCTCCATCGGCCGAGTCGACGGCGCCGCCTGCCGAATCGCGCCGCGACATCGATGCTCGCCTCATATCGTCCGAAAGGGACTGCCGCACGTAGGGGAGGGTAGGGCGCCGGCGGGCGTGAGAGACATGCGGGCGGAGGGAGAGTATCAACGCATCGCGGGCCGCTTCCGTTCAGGCCCCCACTCGCCACCGAGAAAGGGCGGGAGTGATCGTCGCCGAAGACCCGGAAGCCCGTTCGCCCCTGATGACCTCTCTCCTCGTGTCCTTAGCTCTCGGCCTCTCTCTGGCTTCCGTCGTGTCCGCGCAGGTCGTCGTCCGCGCCGTCGATTTCGCGGATTCCCCGGGTCCGTACACCCCCGCGATGCTGCGCGGGGACTGGGGAAACGACGCGCCGATCATCGACGGCCTCAGTGAGGGGCGCGCGCGAATCGTCACTCAGGGCAGCAACGGCGTTCTCAGGGTCGCATTTCCGATAGGGCAGTTCGGTCCCGAGCGGACCGGA
>DATILR010000298.1:0-10289 GCA_035476275.1 Binatus sp. (SeqCode)
TGCAAGCGGATCGGATCCTCAGCCCCTGGCTCCTCCCGCTGGCGAGCCTGGTCCTGGGCTACGTCTTCGTTCAGATCTATTGCGCCTGGTATCTCTACCTTCGAATCGACGCCCCGGCACCCATCGCGCCCGAGGCGGGCCTCGCAGTGGACGTCTTCGTCCCCGTGTACGACGAGCCCTATGAGCTCGTGTCGCGAAGCCTCGCCGCGGCGATTGCCATCCGGTATCCGCACCAGACCTATCTCCTCGACGACGCGAGAGATGCGCGCTTTGCAGCGCTCGCCAGGAGCCTCGGGGTCGGCTACCTGACTCGCGTCGGGAACGGTCATGCGAAGGCGGGCAACGTCAACGCCGCGCTCGCCCACACCGACGGCGAGTTCGTCGCGATCTTCGACGTCGACCACGTTCCCGAGCCCGACTTCCTGGACGCCGCGCTCGGCTACTTCCAGGATCCCTCGGTCGGCTTCGTGCAGAGCGGCCTCGCCTTTCACAACCACTACGAATCGATCGTCGCGCGGGCCGCGGCGGGGCAGGCGTACAACGTGTACGGGCCGACCTCGATGGGGATGTATGGCTGTGGGGCGGCACCCATCTGGGGCAGTCACTGCACGTTCCGACGGGCGGCGCTGCGGAGCATCGGTGGGCACCAGACGGGGCTCACCGAGGACCTGCACACCGCGCTGCGCCTGCACGCGGCCGGATGGCGCTCGGTCTTTGTCCCCACCCTCCACGCCGCGGGCCTCGTCCCCGCCGACCTGCTCGCTTTCACCCTGCAGCAGTTCAAGTGGGCCCGGGGGACGTTCGAGGTTCTGTTGACCGTCTATCCTCGCCTCTGGCATGCACTGCGGCCCCGGCAGAATCTGGCGTACTTGGTGCGGTTGACCTACTACCTGGTGGGGCCCGTTTTCCTTCTCCATGCAGGCGCCGCACTCCTCGTTCTCTACTTCGGAACGCGCGTGATGAGGGCCGACTTTGCCGAGTATCTCATCCGGGCGGCGCCGCTGGCGGTCCTCGCACTGGCCGTGCGCCATGTGACGACCCGCTTCTGGCATCAGCGACGTGACGCGGTGCGAATCGAGTGGCGCGGGTATGCGCTCGCATTCGCGTTCTGGCCGGTTTACACGCTAGCCTTCTTGTGCGCTCTCCTGCGCATTCCGGCTTGGCACATCCCGACCCCCAAGGAGCGGCGCACATCGCGCCAGTTGCACGTCGCGCTGCCCCAGCTCGTCCTCATCGCACTCCTGCTCGGGGCCATAGCTTGGACACTCCCGCACGCCAGAGGCTTTCCCGACGCGGTTGTGATGCTCTTCGCGTTTGTTGCCGCCGGCCTCCAGGTGACCGCCGTGTATGCGGCGCTCCGCCCCTGACCGCTGAGGCCCCCCCGTGCGCTACCACTTCGATCTGATCCGGAACCTCGTCCAGCGGGATTTCAGCCTGAGCTACCGGCGCTCGGCGCTGGGGATGCTCTGGTCGCTCCTCCTTCCGCTCGCACAGCTGCTGGTCCTGGTCTTCGTGTTCCAGGCCGTGGTGCCCCTACGGATCGAGGCCTACCCGGCGTTCGTGTTCAGCGCCCTCCTGCCCTGGACCTGGTTCAGCACCTGCGTGACGGCGGCCGCCGACATCTTCGTCAACAACCGCGACCTCGTGCGGCGTCCAAACTTCTCCCCCGCCATCCTGATGGTGGTGAACACCCTCTCGAACTTCGTCACCTACCTCGTGGCGCTGCCGATCCTGCTCGGGATCCTCGTCTGGTACGGCCGCACCCTCACGCCGGCGCTCCTCCTCTTCCCCGTCCTGGCGCTCGCGCAGGGGCTGTTGATGGTCGGCATCGGGCTCCTCGTCGGGACATTCAACGTCTTCTATCGCGACGTTCACTACATCGTGAGCCTCGGGCTGATGCTGCTCTTCTACCTGACGCCCATCTTCTACCAGCCCCGGGAGCTGCTCGGCGGGTATCACCTGATCTATGCGCTCAACCCCGCCGCCGGCCTCATCGAGAGTTACCGGGCGATCTTCTTCTACGGGGTGGCGCCCGGCGCAGGACAGCTCGGCCTCGTCGCCGTGTCGAGTCTCGTCATGGCGAGCCTCGGGTACCTCTTCTACCGCCGGGAGGCGGATGACATCATCGACCATCTCTAGGCCACGGCCCCTGTCGGCGAGCGCGCCGCGCGCGGCGGTGCTGGTCGAATCGGTGTCGAAGCGCTTTCGCGTCCGGTGCCTGGGACGGATGGCGCTCAAGGAGGCGCTGGTGGGAGGGATGCTCGGCCGCCGGCCGCCGGTGGTGACGCACTGGGCGCTGCGCGACGTGAGCTTCTCGCTCAGGACCGGGCGATCGCTCGGCATCATCGGTCACAACGGAGCGGGCAAGAGCACGCTGCTCCGCTTGCTCTGCGGCCTCGGACGTCCCACCCGGGGGCGGATCTCGTGCGCCGACCGCGTGAGCGGCTTGCTCGAGCTGGGGAGCGGCTTCCATCCGGATCTCACGGGACGGGAGAACCTGATCACCGGCGGAATCCTGAGCGGCCTCACGGAGCGCGAGGTGAGGGCGCGACAGGACGAGGTCATCGGCTTCGCCGAGCTGGAGGAGAGCATCGACCTCCCCGTGCGCACCTACTCGACCGGGATGTACCTGCGCCTCGCGTTCGCGACTGCGATGCAGCTCGACCCCGCCGTGCTGGTCATGGACGAGGTGTTCGCGGTGGGAGACGCGCGCTTCCAGCGGAAGTGCCTGGAGCGCGTCGAGGCGTTCCGGGCCGCGGGGAAGACCCTCGTTCTCACGTCGCAGGCTCCGGAGCACGTCCGCGCGCTGTGCGACGAGGTCATCGTCCTGGAGGAGGGCCGCGTCGTCATGCAGGGGGATCCGGATGCGGCCCTCGCCTGCTACCGGGAGCTGCTCGCCGACCGCGGCGCCCGGCGCCCGGCGACGCCGGAGCACGCCGCGTCGCGGCCCGACCGCCCGGAGGTCCGGTGGGCGACGTGACGCCGTCCCGGATTCTCCACGTCGATCTCGACGGCGCGCTCCCGGCCGTCCCGCGCGATCCGCACTACGGCCGGGTGCACGTCTACTTCTGGCGACACGGCGTCCCCGCCGGCCATCGCGTCTTCGCGGCGTCCGAGCTCCCCCTGACGCCCGAGCAAATGCTGCGAAGCGCGCCGCCCCCCACGGGCGGTGCCGTCCCGCCGAGCATCGATGACGCTGCCGCGCAGAGGACGTCCGTCGTCGTCTGCACACGCGATCGGCCGCGTCGGCTCGAGCGGTGTCTCGCCTCGCTTCGCGCGCTGCGCCAGCCGCCGCGCGAGATCCTGGTCGTCGACAACGCGCCCCGCTCGGACGCCACACGCCACGTGGTCGCCGGGATGCGGGGGATCGCCTACCTGTGCGAGCCGCGCGTCGGGCTCGACGTCGCCCGCAACACGGCGCTACGGCACACGGCGAGCGAGATCGTTGCCTTCACGGACGACGACGTGATCGTCGATGGCGACTGGCTCGGGCGTCTCGTGGCCTGCTTCCGCGATCCGCAGGTCATGGTCGCGACCGGTCTCGTGCTGCCCGCCGAGCTCGAGACGGCGGCGCAGGTCGTCTTCCAGGAGACCTTCGGCGGTCTCCATCGGGGCTACGAGGTGAGGCGGTACGGTCGCGAGTACTTCGCGGCGAGGAGATGGCGCGGCGTTCCGGTCTGGAACATCGGCGCGGGTGCGAACATGGCGGTCCGGCGGAAGGTCGTCGAGCTGGTGGGCGGATTCGACGATCGCCTCGACGTCGGCGCCGCGGGGTGCAGCGGCGACTCGGAGTTCTGGTATCGGGTGCTCGCTGCCGGCTGGGCGTGCGCCTACACGCCAGCGGCGGTCGTCTACCATCGCCACCGGCGGCAGCGGGAGGAACTTCGCCGACAGGCGTACCTCTACATGCGCGGTCACGTGGCTGCGGCGCTCGTGCAATTCGAGCGACATCGCCACTGGGGCAATATTCTGCACGTTTGCCTGGAGCTGCCGGCCTACTACGCGTGGACATTCGCCAAGGCGCTGGTCCGCGGATTTCCCGTCGAGTCGCGCATGCTCCTGATGGGCATTCCCGGCTCGCTGGCGGGCTTCGGCTTCTATGCGCGCGGCATGTCGGCGAGGCGGAACGCAGCGAGGGCGCCCGGCAGGTCGGTCGCTCCCGCGTGATGGTCCTCGAGGACGGCCTGGCCGGCCTCCACGCCGGAGCGGAGCGCCGTGCCGGTCGACACGATCGAGGGGAAGGTCCGGTAGTTCCCCGCGAAGTAGACGTTCCGCCACGTCGTGCTCCGGATCGGCGGGTTCCGGAAGCTCCGCGTGAAGACCGGCGAGTACATCGGGACGCGAGCCACGTTCGTCCAGAAGGGAGCGAGGTCGAAGCCGAAGACGGCGCGGAAATCGCCGCCGTAACGGCGCAGCAGCTCCTCGTCCGCAGCAGTGAAGAGTGGTCGGGTGCGGTCGTGCAGGTGCGTGACGAAGTTGACGCAGGTGTCCCCCGGCCGCCCGATGGTCGGGTTCAGCGAGCTGAGGAGAAAGATCCCGCCCGCGGCATGTCCCCGAGAAGCCAGGTTCATCCAGTAGAAATCGGGGCGGATCACCTGCCGGGTGGCGCACACCAGCGAGATGAGGGCCGTGTACCTGATGGCGGCGAGGTGTGGCGTCGCGTCGCCGGGGAGTAGCCCGAGGTAGACCACCGACGGGATCGTGCTGACGAAGACGTCGCCCCCGATCCGCTCGCCGCTCCCGATTTCGACCTCTTCCACGCGCTCGCCGCGGGTATGGAGCTTCACCACGCTCTCGCGCAACCGCGTGGTGACCCCGACGTCCGCGAGGAGACGGGTGACGCCGTCACACAGCACCTTGGTCCAGTTGGCATTGGGGATGTAGCCGAGGGGCGCCGACCCCTCGCGGAAGTGGAGTCGAGCCCCGAGCCACGCGCCGCTCACCTCGTCGCAGGAGAGCTCGAACTTGAGGCGGCAGAGCTCCTCGAAGATCGCCTGGCGGACGCCGCGGCCGCCCCAGGTGTCGATCAGATCGGCCGCGGTGCGATCCTCCCAGTCCGTCCATTCCCTCTTGCCGAACGTGAAGAGCATCAGACGGAGGAAGCGGAGCTTGTCGCTCACCGCCATCGGGAAGCGCAGGAACCCCGACGGGCTGCCGAGGTCGTAGAGCTGGCCGCCCACCCGAAAGAACATGCGGATCCGGCGCCAGCGGACGTCGGACAGCGCGCCGATGAGCTGCAAGAAGAAGAGGAGGGTGCGGTCGCGGTGCAGGATGTGGTGGTAGCCGAGGGGGTAGAAGTGTCCGTCGCGCTCGAAGCTGCCGGCGAGCCCACCGAGCCGATCGCCGCGCTCGATCACGGTGACGTGCTGCACCCCCGCGCGCGCCAGGGTATACGCCGCCGCGACGCCGGAGAGCCCGCCCCCCAGGACCACCACCGAAGGGTTCTGCATCTCACTCGACCGTCATCGCGGAGGGAACTCCCGGGTCGACGGCGACGGGCCCGCGTCGTGGCGCTCTCGCTCTTCGGCGTCGCGGCGCTCTTCAGGCTCGTCCTGGCGTTGCGGCCGGGTCTCTGGGTCGACGAGGTATTTTCTCTTGCCATGGCGACCGGCCACAGCCTCGAGCATCCCGCCCGTGATGCGGACCCGGCGCTCGGCGACTACGTCGAGCCGTCGCAAGCGGTGCCGGCGGCGGCGCTGCGCCGCTATCTCGAGCACGAAACACCGCCGGCCGGTGCGCGCCGGGTGATCCGGGCCGTCTTCCTCTCCGACACGAGTCCGCCGCTCTACTACCTGCTCCTGAATCCCTGGACCCGGATTGCAGGAACGAGCGACGCAGCGCTCCGTCTCTTCTCGGCGTTCTGGGCGCTGGCGTCGTTTCCGCTGCTGTGGGCGGTGGGGCGGAAGGTGGGCGGAGGGAAGACGGCGCGGACGGCCTGCCTCCTCTTCACCCTCGCCCCCGCCGCACTCTACTACTCCGCCGAAGGGCGAATGTACTCCCTGCTCTGGTTTGAGGGTCTCGTCCTCGCCTGGTCGACGTTGGCACTCGCCGAGCGCGGCACACGCCCCCACCTGGCCATGATGTGGGTACTCGGCGGCGCCGCGGGCCTGCTCACACACTACTTCTTCATGTTCGTCTGGCTCGCCTGCGGGGCGTGGCTCGCACTCCACCCGGGGAACGTGTCGCGCGCCCGAATTGCCGGGGCGGGCGTTGCCACGGGGCTCCTGGTCCTCCCTTGGTATCTCCATCTTCCCGAAAGCCTCGCCCGCTGGCGGGTCACGGGAGATTGGCTGGCGCACCCGCTCACTTGGAGTCAGACCCTGGGAGCCCCGGTTCGATTTGCGACGATCCTGCTGTCCGGCAGGGGCGTGTGGGGCGGTGTGGATTGGGTGAATCGATGCCAAGCCTTCCTCTATGTGTTGCTCGCGCTGTTGATCCTCGGGCGCGGGGTGAGACCGCTCCTGTCTCCGCGTCGCCGGCTCCTGTGGTTCTGCGTGATCGCCGCCGTGTTCGGACCCCTGGCGCTCGACCTGCTGCGACACACCTCGGCGTCCCGGGTCGAGCGCTTCGCGCTGCCGGGGTTGCCGGCCGCACTGCTCCTCCTGGCGCTGGCGCTGAACCACCTCTCATCCAGGACTCGACTCGTCTTCCTGCTCTTGACCCTGCTCGCGTGGTTGCCCGGCATCCGCGACACGTATCGCGAGCCGCCCCGCCCCTGGGAACCCTTTCCGACCGTGGCGACGCGACTGGCTGCCTGGAATCCTCCGGCGGACCTCGTCGTCGTCGACTCGATACCCTCCGGTGTACTCGGGGTGGCCCGATACGTCGCCCCGGGCACCTCGATCGCTTCCTGGGTCGTCCAGCTCGGACGGCGTCGTATTCCAGGCGATGCGGACGTGTTGCTGGCCGCCCGCCGACGAGTGGCGCTCGTGAAGACGCATCCCATGGGAGAGTCGTGTCCCGCCGAGACGTGGCTCCGCGAACACGCGGCGCTCGACCACGAGGAGACGCTCTTCGAGGATCGATCCCTCACGGAGACCACCGACATCCTCTACTTCGTCACCGCGTCATCCGACGGTAGATATGAGTCCCCCCGTCGGGCGTCGAATGGATGAGCGCCCAGTGCTCCGGGAACGCCTTCACGAGGGGGGCCGCATAGCGGCGAGTGACGTCGACGAATCCGAGGTCGTCGACGATCAGGTAGTCCACCGGTACCGAATCCACCAGGCGCTCTGCCTCCTGGACGTCGGGCTCGAACGGCGGCATCACCGCACGTAGGCCGGTTTGCAAATAGACCCAGTGGGGCGTGGAGGTCGCCACGATCTCTTCCGGTCTCGCCTGGCGCTTGAGCCACTCGAGGGCGGCATCGTACTCCTGCCAGGCCCGAGGATAGAAGAAGAGACGGTACTCCCGTCGCTGCCCGGAGGCGTCCTCGGAGGTCGCCGGCTGGTGCTCGGTCGTGTAGACGCGCAGGAGCACGGCGGCCTGGGTGGAGAGAATGCCAAGGACGACGACGACGAGGAGCGCTCCGATGGATCCGCGCGTCGCGCGGTGGAGTCGGAAGAGATGCCTCCGTGTCTCACCGAGCGCTACGAGGAGCGCGACCGCGAGGAGTGGCGTGAGCGGCACCAGATAGCGGTCGAACTGAGCCGGCCACGGCGTGAGGCTCATGAGCATCACTGAGCTGGCGACATAGAGTGGAATCAACCATTCCCCACGGAACGCCAGCAGGACCAAGCCGAGAAGGGCACCGGACCCGAGGACGCCAAGCGCGGCGTTCACCGTCCAGAAGGGCACGCACAGCGGGGCGACGCGTCGGTTGATCCCCGCGACCGGCCCTTCCGCCCAGGCTGCTCGGGCGCTCACTGCCTCACCCCATCGGAGTGGCATGTCGAGGAGATTGCGTCCCATGCGCCTCATCAAGAGCCCAGGCGAAACGTTCCCGAGCTCGGGAACGAACGGGTCGACGTACGCGAGATTCTCGACGTACCCGACATTGTAGTACTGGTAGCCGGCTCGCTGATACGCATAGGCAGGCGTCGCGTACTCCGGGCTGCCCTTCACGTGCGCGACGTACGCCTGCCACGCGAGGACGGGGACGAGCGCGAGAGCTGCGCGACCCGCCGCCTCCCGGAACCGTTGCCGGAGCAGACTCTCTCCCACCCAGGCGCCCAGCAGTGCGAGGCCCATGGTGCGGAGGAGAAAAGCGATCGCTCCCAGCGCGCCAGCGGGCCAGCCCGGGAAGCGCCGCCTTTTCCTGCCGGCCGAGAGCAGGAAGAGAACGGTCACGAATGCGAAGGGAATCTCAGCGAAGAAGAGATCCGAGAGCCACGTGGCCCCGAGCTGCAGCAACGTGAGGAGGGCGGCAAGGAACGCCAGGCGTGGCGACAGGTGCTTCCGCGCCAGCTGATGTATTCCGACGATGTACCCGAGGAAGAGCAGCGCAAAGGAAAGCCTCAACCAGTGGCCGGCGACTGCCGGGTTGCTACCGCCGGCGATCCACTGATGGGCCGCGGCGAAAAGCGGCAATAGCGGGGGGTACTGGATCGCTTGGATCGCCCCCGGTTCGTTCAAGAGCCGGTATCCCTTGCCCTCGGCCAGCGAGGTGCCGAGGACGTAGTAGACGCCCGCATCGTAGCGGAGGTCGAGCGGACCGCGAAGGCGCGGCAGCCAGAGCGCGATGGCGAGGAGCACTAGAGCAGAAGTGGAGACCGCGCGCGGCACGGCGCGCATCCTAAAGGAAGCCCTCTTGCTGGGCCATCTTTGGAGACCATCATGTTGACGAGCGCCCCCCGTAGTCACTCCGCCTCGCACCACCTCTCGGTCATCATTCCCGCGTACAATGAGGAACGCGGGATCGAAGCCATCCTTCACCGGGTGGCGGCACAGCGCGACCGGCTCCGAACCGCTGGCGTCACCGAGCTCCAGGTGATCGTGGTCGACGACGGATCGCAAGACGGGACCGCCGCGCGGGTGGCGACGCACCCGGGCGTGCGCCTCGTGCGCCACCGGGTGAATCAGGGCTACGGGGCCGCGCTCAAGACGGGGTTCTCCCAGGCCGCTGGCGATCTCCTCGCCTTCCTCGACGCGGACGGGACCTACCCGCCGGAGAGCCTCCCCGACCTCTGCCGGGAAGCCCTGCGGCACGACGCCGACCTGGTGGTCGGTTCCCGCATGCTGGGGGCGGAGAATCACATGCCGCTCGTGCGGCGCATGGGCAACGCACTGTTCGCCTCCTTGCTGAGCGTCGTCAGCACGCGCCGAGTGTCGGACAGCACGAGCGGCATGCGGGTCCTCAAGCAGAGCGCGCTCCCCGCCCTCTACCCGTTGCCCGATGGCCTCGACTTCACGCCGGTGATGAGCGTGCGCGCGCTCTATGAGGGGCTGCGGGTGGCCGAGCTGCCGATTCCTTACGGCGAGCGCGTCGGACAGTCGAAGCTCGCCGTCGCGAAGGACGGCGTGCGGTTTCTCCGCTCGATCATGTGGACCGCCGCGCTCTACAACCCGCTGGGAATCTTCGGCGCATTCGGGCTCGCACTGCTGTTCGTCGCCTGCGTCTGGGGGGTCCCCCCCATCCTCTATTACCTGCACCACCGGAGCGTTCCCGAGGACTCGATCTATCGTCTGCTGACCGTGCTGATCGTCAGCGCGGCGGGCATCAACATGGGGGTCTTCGGCTTGATGAGCGCCGCGATCCTCAATCTACTTCCCGGTCGGCGGGTTCCTCGACCGCTGCTGCCCAAGCGCCTGCAACGGGCGCTCGCCTGGGCCGGCCTCGCCCTGCTCCTCGCAGGCCTCGCGCTCGTGGCTCCATCGGGTGTCGAGTGGCTGGAAACGTCGAAGATCACTCGACACTGGTCCTACTTCGCGGCAGGCGGGACGTTGATTCTCGCGGGGCTTCAGCTGGGCACGTGGTTCGCGTTGCTCACCATGGCGGAAGACCTGGTGAGCGGCCCGGACCGCGTGCGAAGGGATTCGCGGCTGGAATGATCGACGCACGCGGGGCCAACCTCCGGGGTCCTCTCTCCCATGGACGCACCTCGACCGCACCCGAGTTCGACCCTGCGCGTCTGCGCCGGGCTCATCATAGCGCTCCTCTTGGTCTTCGCTGACACGAGGCTGGCACCTGCCATGGTCGTCCGCGTGCGATGGGAGCCAAGCCCCGATCCGGCCGTCGTGGGCTACGCGATTTACACGCGCCAGCCCGGCGCGCCCTACGGTGCTCCCCAGCGAGCGAACCCGCCGCTCCAGGCGGATCACACGATGACGTTCGACGTCAGCGGACTCAC
>DATILR010000299.1:0-2973 GCA_035476275.1 Binatus sp. (SeqCode)
CACCTGAGAACGGCATTCCCATGGACCACGTTCGGGGGCTATAGGACGATCCTCCCCAACCGCCCGGATCGACGTGGAGGTGAACGCCATGAAAGCGACGCAGCTGCTCCACGACCTGGGCCAGAGCCTCTGGCTCGACAACATCACGCGCGACCTGCTGAGCAGCGGCACGCTCGCGCGCTACATCGCCGAGCTGTCGGTGACCGGGCTCACCTCCAATCCCACCATCTTCGACCACGCCATCAGCAAGAGCACGGCCTACGACGCGGCGATCCGTGAGAAGCTGGGCAAGGGCACGTCGGGCGAGGCGCTCTTCTTCGAGCTGGCGCTCGAGGACCTCACCGACTCGTTCGATCAGTGGGGCGTCGAGCTGGGCAAGGTGCTGGCCCAACGCATCATCCCGGAGCTCGAGGGCGCCGCGGAGCCGAAGCTCGGGCATGACAGCTCGACGAACGCGCTTATCCGTCGCTACCGCAAGCTCAGGGCAACGCGCTGATGGCACGCGGATCCGATCGGCGCCGGTACATCCTGCCGTTCGACCACCGCGGCTCGTTCGAAAGACCAAGAGAGGAGTGACCATGCAACTCGGGATGATCGGACTCGGACGAATGGGAGCGAACATGGTGCGGCGGCTCATCAAGGGAGGCCACCAGTGCGTGGTCTTCGACAGGTCACCGCAAGCGGTGCAGGAGCTCGCCAAGGAGAAGGCCGTCGGCACCGCCTCGTTGGCGGAGTTCGTGAAGAACCTCACCAAGCCGCGGGCCGTGTGGCTGATGGTGCCGGCGGCCGTGGTGGACCAGACCATCGCCGACCTGCTACCGCTCCTCGAGCGCGACGACATCCTCATCGACGGCGGCAACTCGTACTACGTCGACGACATCCGGCGCGCGAAGGGGCTCGGTCCGAAGGGCATCCACTACGTCGACGTGGGGACGAGCGGCGGCGTCTGGGGGCTCGAGCGCGGCTACTGCATGATGATCGGCGGCGAGCCGGCGGTGGTGCAGCGGCTCGACCCGATCTTCCGGACGCTGGCGCCCGGGATCGGGGACATCCCGCGTACGCCGGGACGCGCCGAGCTCGGCGGGACCGCCGAGCTCGGCTATCTCCACTGCGGCCCGAATGGCGCCGGCCACTTCGTGAAGATGGTCCACAACGGCATCGAGTACGGCGTCATGGCCGCCTACGCCGAGGGGCTCGGCATCCTGCGCGACGCCAACGTCGGCAAGCAGAAGCACGCGATCGATGCCGAGACGACGCCGCTGCGCGACCCCGAGCACTACCAGTACGACCTGAACCTGCGCGACGTGACCGAGGTGTGGCGCCGCGGCAGTGTGATCGCGTCGTGGCTCCTCGACCTGACGGCGGCGGCGCTGGTGAAGGACGCGGAGCTGAAGGAGTTCGCGGGTCAGGTCTCCGACTCGGGTGAGGGACGGTGGACGATCAAGGCCGCGATCGACGAGGCCGTGCCGGCGCCGGTCCTCTCGACGGCGCTCTACCAGCGCTTCAGCTCGCGCGGCGAGGCGGACTTCCAGGACAAGCTCCTGTCGGCGATGCGCTTCCAGTTCGGCGGGCACCTGGAAAAGCGATGAGCGACACCCGCTCCGACGCGCTGGTCTTCTTCGGCGCCACCGGCGACCTGGCGCACAAGAAGATCTTCCCGTCGCTCCAGGCGATGGTGAAGCGCGACCACCTCGACGTACCGGTCATCGGGGTGGCGAAGGCCGGCTGGAACCTCGAGCAGCTGAAGGCGCGGGCGAGCGACGGCATCGAGAAATTCGGCCGGCTCGATCGGGCCGCGTTCGACAAGCTCTGCCGACTGCTCAGGTACGTCGACGGGGACTACAACGACGCCGCGACCTTTCAGGCGATTCGGAGGCAGCTTGGCTCCGCCCAGCGACCGGCGCACTATCTCGCCATCCCGCCGGCCCTCTTCGGAGTGGTCGTCGAGCATCTCGGCAAAGCCAACTGCGAGAAGGACGCCCGGGTGATCGTCGAGAAGCCCTTCGGGACGGACCTCGCCTCGGCCCGCCAGCTCAACCGGATCCTGCTCGGCACCTTCCCCGAGACGTCGATCTTCCGCATCGATCACTACCTCGGGAAACGGCCGGTCTACAGCATGCTCTACTTCCGCTTCACCAACGCGTTCATGGAGCCGTTCTGGAATCGGAACTACATCGAGAGCGTACAGATCACGATGGCCGAGAGCTTCGGCATCCAGGGTCGCGGCGCCTTCTACGATGCGACCGGCGCCATTCGCGACGTGATGCAGAACCACCTCCTCCAGGTCATGACCAACCTCGCCATGGAGCCGCCCGTCCGAACCGACAGCGAGTCGATCCGCGACGAGAAGGTGAAGGTGCTGAAGGCGATGCCGTCGCTCGACGCCACGGACGTCGTGCGCGGGCAGTTCCGCGGCTACCGGTCGGAGACCGGGGTGAAGCCGGATTCCAAGGTCGAGACCTTCGCGGCGGTCCAGCTCGCCGTCGACTCCTGGCGCTGGCAGGACGTCCCCTTCTACATCCGGGCCGGGAAGTGTCTGCCCGGCACCTGCACCGAGATCCTCGTCCGGCTCCGCAAGCCACCGACGACGTATCCCACCAAGGGGCTCACGCAGGACGGCCTCAGGTTCCGCATCAGCCCCGAGGTGACGATCGCGCTCGGCGTCAACGTGATGGCCGAGGGCGAGGGGGTCGCCGGTGAGTCGGTCGAGTTGCTGGCATGCCACCATCCCGACGCCGCCGAGGCGGACGCCTACGAGCGCGTGCTCGGCGACGCGATGGCGGGAGACCCGACCCTCTTCGCCCGCGAGGACTACGTGGAAGAAGCGTGGCGGATCTTCGATCCCATGCTGAAGGCGAGCACGCCGGTCTACGAGTACGAGCCCGGCACGTGGGGACCGCCCGAGGCCGCGAAGCAGATATCGCCTCGCGGGGGATGGCACGACCCCAGCGGGCCCGCCTGAGCCCAGGAGGG
>DATILR010000300.1:0-5197 GCA_035476275.1 Binatus sp. (SeqCode)
GCGGATGGGCGCGCACGTAGCCGAGCAGGTCGACGGTCGAGGCATGGGCGGTTGACGCGACCACGAGGAGCGCGAGGATGCGGAGCACGTGCCGGCACTGTAACGGGAACACCTGCACGCTGCCACGGGAAGACGCGTTGACTGCGGGTCCTTCTCCGGGACACTACCCGCGTGGCGTCTTCCGATACCGCGACTCCGGGCCCGGCGGTCCGATGATCGGTCGCCTTGCGCGGGTCGTCCTGGGTCTCGCCCTGGCGGCCGGGATCTTTCTCGTGGTGGGAGAGCTCCTCGCGCGCGCTCTCGACGTCGTCGATCGCCTGAACGGCTACGGCCGGTTCGTCTACCGGGCGGGGCCGAGCGTCGACCTTCCGTATCTCCTCCGGCCCGGTGTGGTGACGACGGTCTTCGGAACGCCCGTGCGCGTGAACCGTCTCGGTCTTCGTGGTCCCGAGGCCGAGATCCGCCCCCGCTCCGGTGTCCACCGCGTCCTCGTTCTCGGGGACTCGGTCGTCTTCGGTCAGGGTGTCGCGGAGGACGAGACCCTTCCGGCCGACCTCGGCCGGCGGCTCAATGCGGCGAACGCCGGCGAGTACGAAGTCCTCAACGCTGGTGTCCCGGGGTACGACGCGGTCGCCGAGGCCCGGCTGCTCGAGGCGTCGGGCCTGGCGCTCGCGCCGGAGACCGTCGTCGTCGGCACGAGCCTCAACGACTACGACGTCGCGCCGCAGTACAGCCCGCTCGGTATCCTCACGCGGAAGGAGCTCGATCGGCGCATGCCCGACCTCGTCGACCGCTCCGAGCTCCTGACCCTGCTCCGCTGGCTCCCCGGCGGTCTGCGCGGCAGCCTCGGCTATCAGCTGGTCGCCCGGCTACCCGCGGGCACGACGACGGACGAGCCCGGGCTCGCGCGGCTGGTGGAGCAGACCCACCTCGGCTTCTACCACCGCCCCGATCCCGCCGAGTGGGAGCGCCTGCGGGCGGCCTACGCCGACTTCGGACGCCTGGCGGCGGCGCATCACCTCCGTCTCCTCGTCGCGATCTTCCCCGAGAGCTACCAGGTCGGGCCACCGGACCCCGACCTGACGCCTCAACGGAAGCTCCTCGAGCTGTGCGCGGAGGTCCAGCTACGCTGCATCGACCTTCAGCCCATCTTCGCGACCGCGGGTGGTGAGCTCTTCAGCAACGCTCAGCATCCGAACGCGCGCGGGTACGCCGTCGCGGCCGGGGCCATCGCGACGGTCCTGCTCGGGCGGTGAAGCGTCGGGGTCTACCTCGAGCAGGTCTCGTTCGTGGAGGCCGCGTTGTCCTCGCAATCCGATGCCCCGAACGTCGTGTGCGCGCAGCCGTCCGCTCCGCCGGTTCCGAAGTAGAAGGTGGCCGTCGCGGGACGGTCGGCATTGGCGGTTGGCGAACCGTACGAGGCGTCGGCGTTCTTGATCGACACGAAAATCTTCCAGTCACCCGTGGTGAACTGCTTCACCTTGGCCTTCACCGTCTTCGGCGGCGTGGAGACGTCGGTGTACTTGTGCGAAGTTCCGGCGCCGTTCGAGACCCAGCCCTTCATTCCGTCGAACGCCTGGCCGGTCAGCGTCTCCGTGGTGCCGGTGAACACTCCGGCAGCGTTGCCATCCGAGAAGCACACCGAGGCGCCGGCAGAGCTCGGCGTCCAGGCCATGAAGTTGGTGCTCGGCACCCAGCCCTTCAGCGACAGACCGTCGGCGCTGGTGTTGGTGGAGAGACGGAGCTGCTTCAGCAGCTGACGGTGACTCGGCGTCGTCTGGGTGTCGTACATGGCGTTGTCGGCGATGATCAATGCACAGGGCGCGCAGGGCGGAGCGGCCCCGGCGGTTCCCGCGGCGCCGCACGCGAGACCGACGAGCGCGACCGTGACGATCCGTTGTCGAAGCGAGGGCAGGAGGCGTAGCGATCTGGAGTTCTGCATGGCCTCGAACGAAGCCCATCCGACAGCTGGGTCAAGGTGTTTTTTTGGATTCGCTCAACGCCGCCGGCTGCGCACGACGGTGTAGGACCAGCGCCGCGGCGGCAGGAGCCGCTCGCCGAGCCGCTCGAGCCCTTCGAGCACTCGCGCCGCCGTGCGCGCGCGCCCGAGCCCGGGCCATCCGAAGCGGTAGTGGAGGACGAGCCGGCGCAGGGGGAAGCCCTGCGCCATCTCCACCTCGGGTTCGGCGAGCGGGAGCCCCTCGAGGGCGCGGAGGACGGAGCTCACGGTGAAGCCGGTGAGCCGGCGTTCGGCGGAGACGAGACGCGCCTGGAGCGCGACGAGGGGATTGCGCCCGTTGGGCTCGATGACGAGCAGCGTGCCGCCCGGTACGAGGACGCGTACGGCCTCGGCGGCGGCGCGGCGCGGGTCGCCCAGGTGGTGGAGGAGGTCGCGGATCAGCACGCTCGCGAAGACACCGTCGCGGAAGGGGAGGGCGCACGCGTCGGCCGTTGCGAGCCGCGCGTCCGGCACGGCGCCGGCAGCGAAGCGGACCCGCTCGACGGAGCGGTCGATGCCGAAGGGTCGGCCGCGCCTTGCCAGCCGTACGAGGTTCGTGCCCTCTCCACAGCCGACCTCCAGGCACGGGGCGGCGAGCCCGGCGAGCCGTGGGGCGAGCAGGGCCTCCTCCACGGGTGCGAACCCGGGATCCGCCGTCGTCCAGCGGAAGTGGGCGGCGTCGGCGGCAGCGAAGTGATCTCCGACGGGAGACATCACTGGGGCGCGTAGCGGTAGATGCGGACCACGGGACCGGGACGCACGACGCCGGCGAAGTTGAAGAAGGGGACGTAGTAGGCGTCCTCCTGCTCGAACGCGCCCGCAGGGACGCTGACGAACGGGCTGAACTCCGCCAGCGGCTGGAGGCGGGGAAGCAGCGCGGTCAGCTGGGCCATGGGCGGCTGGGAGAAGGCGGTCAGCTGGTGATGCCAGTGGGTCACGACGTGGGTCACGCCGTGGCGATCGAGGTCGGTCTCGCCGAGCGCGAGCGGCGCGCGCGTCACGCCGGGCGGCAGCTCGGGATCGGCGATGGGGAAGTAGAGGCTCCCCAGGATCGCCACCACCGCACCTCGCGGCAGGTGCTCGGCCATCCATCGGGTCGCGAGGACACGGCTGTCGGTGTGCCCGACGATGCGGTCGTAGGCGACGGCACGGAGGACGGGCTCGACCAGCAGCGCGGCGGCCAGCGCGGCGACGGTCGCCGCGCGCGCGGACGGCGCGCGCACGCGGTCGGCAATCAGCAGGAGCCAGCGGGCGACGAGGAGGACGATGAGCGGCACGAGCGGCGTCAGGTAGCGCGTCAGATGGACGGGCGAGGCGCCGATGACGAGGAGATAGAAGAGCGAGAAGGCGGATGCGAGCACGAGCATGGGATCGCGCGGGGCGCGGAAGGCCGTGAGCAGCGCGACGGGCAGCGCGAGCGTCATGAGGACACCGCTCCCGCGCCGCAGGGAGACGGAGAGGTGGTATCCGAACGCGCGGCGCCCGAGGAGCGCGTGCAGGCGGGCCGCGATGCTACCCGCAGCGGGGACGGTGGCGGGGCGGGCGGCGTAGACCGCCAGCGTCGCGACCCGGAAGGTCGCGAGCGTCCGCCCGAAGTCGAGAAGGAGATAGGGGCAGAGCGCGAGGAAGACCGCCAGCGCGACCGCCGCGCAGAGGGCGACGTGCCCGCGGGGCAGGAGGCGACGTGCGCCCCGCTGCGACGACGCGAGAACCCCGGCCAGATAGGCCGGGACGAGGAGCAGGATGCCGTTGTACTTGACGGCGGTGGTGAGGCCGATGGCGAGCCCGGCAAGGGCGGCGCGCCCGGCGCCCGGCGCCTGGACGTAGCGAGCGAGCAGCCAGATGCTGAGCAGGAACCCCGCGGCCAGGAGGGTCTCCGGCTTGAGCGCGTGGCTGTCGCGGATGTGGAGGTAGTTCCCCGCCAGCAGGATCGCCGCGAGGGCGGCGAGCCGTGCGCCGCCGACGCGGCGCCCGATCGCATACAGGAGCGCGATGGTCGCCGTTCCGGCCAGGGCCGAGAGCAGGCGGCCATAGAGAATCAGGGACGCCAGGGCGCTCGTGAGCATCGTCGAGTAGGCCGGCGTCTCCCGCCAGAGCGCGCGGCCCGCGAGCACGAGCTCGTCCCATCCCCAGATGAGATAGAAGAAGAAATTCGGGTAGACGAACCAGCGGGGATTCCAATCGCCTGCCGGGAAGCCGGCCGTGAGTACGACCACCTCGCGCTCGTCCGGGCGACCGCCCGTGAAGGGAAGTCCCTGGCGGAGACCCCACAGGCGGAGCGCCGCACCGCCCAGCAGGGCCGCGACGAGCAGGCTCGACGCGACCCAGCCGCCCGAGGGTTTCAGGCGGGACGTGGGCGCTCTCCCATCTGTCGCGCCGGCACTCCCGCGACGATCGAGTAGGGCGTCGTGTCGGCGGTCACCACGGCGCCTGCGCCCACCACCGTCCCGGTCGCGATCGTCACGCCCGGCGTGACGACGACGTTGCCGCCGATCCACACGTCGTCACCGATCGTCACCGGCGCCAGGCGTTGCCCCTGGAGGACGATCGGTTGCGCCGGGTCGTCCCAGCGATACTCGGAGCTGAGGATCACGGCGTTCGGGCCGACCAGGACGTCGGTCCCGACCGTGAGCCCGCCGCGGCCGTCGAGGAACGCGCCGCCGTTCACGCGGAAGTTCCGTCCGGCGCGGATGCCGTAGGTGTGCGTGAGCCGCGCCCCGGGGTAGATGAAGCAGAACCCGCCGAGCTCCTTGAAGAGAAAGCGATAGAGAAGGTAGCGGAGCGTGAAGCCGAGGAGCCCGGGGATCGGACGGAGCAGCGTGCCGATCCATTCCTCGCTCCACAGCTTCACGAGCTCGCCCGCAGTGAGGGAGCGGACGAAGCGGCCGATCTGGGCGGGAATCGACGCAGGGCCCGGCCGCGCGGGAGGCATGGCCGTGCTCACCGGCCTGCGGCTCGTGCGATGACGAGCATCTCGCCGAGGGGAAGCGGCCACGGGCGAGCCCGCCAGGGCCGCGGTACGATCGCGGTCGTGGCGCGCGCGATCGGGGCGAGCGCCGGATTCGAGTGGCGGAGCTGCTCGACGACGTAGTCCGCGCTGAGTGGCTTCCAGGCGGTGCGGACGCTCACGCCTGACCACCCGGTCGTCTCGAGGAGCCGCCGGATCGTCGCGGGGGCGAAGCCGTGCACGTGATCGGG
>DATILR010000301.1:0-8681 GCA_035476275.1 Binatus sp. (SeqCode)
CTTCGGCGGGCGGCGGAGCCCCCGGACACGGGTTCGGGATACACGAGGCGCTGGCCGCGACGGTGCCTCCTTCCGCGGCGCACTCGTCCGCGGTGCGATCCTCGCATTCCACCTCGGTCTCACCCCCGTGGTCCCCCGTGAGGCAGCAGGCCACCTCGTTAGGGTCCGTGTCGTCCGACACCGTTCCGGTGAGGACGTCCTCGCCGGTCGCGTTCCGGACCACGACCGTCGCCCCGCGGGGATCGAAGCCGAGCAGCTGATCGTCGTTGCTGCGGGGGCTGGTACGGAAGCGCGCCCGCCCGCTGCCGCCGCCGGTCGTGGTGAGCGTGCCCACCTTCACCCCGTTGACGATGACGTCGAAGGTGTGGTCGGGGTCCAGCTTCTTCGCGATGACATCGAACTTCCCGTCCTCATCGGTCTGCAGGACGAGCTGCGCGCGACCGCGCGCGTCCTGATCGGTGTCGGTGGCCGAGAGGGTCTGCTTGACCCGATGGCTCGCTCGCGCCGGTACGGCTACGAGCCCGAGGGCGAGGATCGCGACGCCCGCGACCAACGGGCGACTGGGAGCGTTCTTCCAACGTGTTCTCATGATTTCCTCCTTTGACGGTCGACCCGCTTAGTCGGCAGCGTCGACGTCGTACTCGTGCGAGAGCAATGCCCGTACCAGACGCGAGATGCCGGGAACGCGGTCCCGCTGGCAGCATGGTGATCGCCCGCCTGCTGCATATCGCGCAGGCCGCTGGCGGTTCTGGAGCAGGGGGCACGCGGCCCTTGCCTCGCCGGCCTGCTCCCCCGTAGAAAACCTCTGCGCATGGCGACCGTGCTCATCGTCGAGGACGAGGCGGTCCTGGCCCGCAACCTCGCGAAATACTTCACCCGGCAGACCTTCCAGGTCGTCCCCGCGGGGTCGTTGGCCGAGGCGAGACGCCTCGTCGCGGGCACTCCGCCCGACGTCGTCCTCCTCGACCTGCGCCTGCCGGACGGGAGTGGACTCGACCTGCTCGATGGTCTCCTGGTGGCGGATCCGGAGCTTCCGGTCATCATGATGACCGCTTACGGCTCGGTCCCCGACGCCGTGCGCGCGATGCAGCGCGGAGCGCGCGACTACGTGCAGAAGCCGCTCGATCTCAACGAGATCGGCCTGAAGGTCGAGCACGCGCTGCGCAGCACCCGGCACCGGCGCGAGCTCTCGTACTACCGTGAGCGACAGACGGCGGCCGCCCGCATCGACGGCGAGTCGGAAGCCGTCCAGCGCCTGCGCTCGCTGGTCGACCGCCTCACGCGACTGACCGGTGGACCGGGCGCTCCGACCCCCACCGTCCTGCTGCTCGGCGAAACCGGCACCGGCAAGGGACACATCGCGCGCACCCTGCACGCCGGCGGCGGACGGCGGGATGGGCCTTTCATCGAAACCAACTGCGCGGCCCTCCCGGAGCACCTGGCAGAGGCGGAGCTCTTCGGCCACGAGAAGGGGGCCTTCACCGACGCGAAGACGGCGCGCGCCGGTCTCTTCGAGACCGCCGATGGGGGCACGATCTTCCTCGACGAGATCGGTCACATCTCACTGGCGTTGCAGGCGAAGTTCATGACCGTGATCGAGGACAGGATGGTCCGTCGGATCGGAGCCACGGCCGCGCGGCGGGTCGACGTCGCGGTGATCGCGGCGACCAGTCGTGACCTCGAGGCGGCGGTGCGGGTCGGCGAGTTTCGCGAGGACCTCCGCCAACGGCTGAGCGTGGCCGTCATCCGCGTCCCCCCGCTCCGCGAGCGCGAGCGGGACGCCATCGCACTCGCGCGCGTCTTGCTGGCGGACGTCTGCCGCCGGTACGCCGTGGCACCCAGGACGCTCTCGCCTGCGGCGGAGGCCGCGATCGCTCGGTACGCCTGGCCGGGGAACGTGCGCGAGCTCGGCAACACGATGGAGCGGGTGGTCCTGTTCTCGGACGCGGATCCGGTCCGAGCCGAGGACCTCGATCTACCCGCATCGGCTCCGCAAGCGGGAGGGGTTGCGGGCGACCCCGGGAGCGAGCTCAAGATCGACGTCGACGATCAGGGATGCTCGCTCGAGAGCGTCGAGCGTGCCCTCCTCGTGCGTGCGCTGGAGAAGGAAAAAGGCAATCAGAGTGCGGCGGCACGATGGCTCGGGATCTCTCGCCACACGCTCCGCTACCGGATGGAGAAGTACGGGCTGACCGGCTAGCGCGCCGGGGTGAGCAGCCGAACGACACCCGCGGCGAGCGTCACGATGACGCACAGAGCGGCGAACAGGTCACCGTGGCGGCCGTAGAACGATCCAGCTGGACCGATGGGGACGGTGAGCGGCTGCGCCAGCGGCTGCCCTCGAGGCAGACGGATGATCTCGCGTCCCCAGGGATCGACGGCGCCGCTCACGCCGCCGTTGGTGACGCGTATCAGGCTGACGTGGTTTTCCACCGCGCGGAAGCGCGAAATCGCGTAGTGCTGCTCCGGGCCGGCGCCGGCCTCGAACCACGAGTCGTTCGAGATGTTGACGAGGAAGCGCGCGCCGCGTGCCACCAGATCACGAGCGAGCTCGGGATAGATCGCCTCGTAGCAGATCAGCACGCCGAACCGCGTTCCATCCAGCTCGAACACGGTGGGGACCTGGCCGGCAAGGTAGGGGCTGTCCCCGGGCCGGAAGGGCAGCCGCTCGACGAAGGGCAGCAGCTTCCGTTTGTCGTAGGTCGCGGCGATGCCGTCGGCGGTCAAGAGGTAAGCGGAGTTGTAGAGGGCCGCCACTCCTGGACGGTCGCCCGCGCGCGGCGCGCCGGTGAGGAGAGCGACCCCTTCGGCCCGCAACTGGTCGGTGATCTGCGCGAGAAGGGGACGATTCTCACTGGGGAAGAAGCCGATGGCATTCTCCGGCCAGACGACGAGCGTTCCGGGGAGCGGCGCACCCGTACGGGTGAGATCGAGGTAGCGGCGAAGGTGAACGGAGAAGAACTCGGGCCGACCCCGCTCCTGGTTGGGGAGGTTGCCCTGTACCAGCAGCACGGGGACGCTCTCGCCGGTGGGAGCGGCCGTGAGCCGCCACTCGCCGTAGGCGAGCGTCAGCAGCGCGGCGGCGGCTGCGACCAGGGCTGGCGTTCGCCGGTGACGCAGCTCGGCGATCGCCGCGGACGCGAGGGCGAGGAGAAAGGACAGTCCGTAGACTCCGGTCGTATCGCAGAGCTGGATCACCCGGGCGGCGCGCTGCGAATGGCCGAGGAGCTCCCACGGACAGCCGGAGAGGACGTGCGCACGCGCGTACTCGATGGCGACGAAGGCCGCCGGCAAAACGAGGAAACGCCATCTCCCCGCACGGAGGACGGCTCCGACCACGGCGAAGAGGCCGAAGTACACGCCTCCGAAGACCTGCGTGACCGCGACGGCGAAGCCGGCGGCGGCGATCGGCCCCAGGCCGAAGTAGCCACGCGCCGCCTCGAAGACCCACGGTCCGACGACGATCAACGAGCCGGTGGCACCAGCCAGCCAGCCGAGTGCGAAGGCCTCACCCGGCGTTGCCCCTTCCAGCGCGACGAGGAGCGGGGCGAGGCCGATCCACGCGACGGCGGCCACCTCGAACGGTGGATAGGCGACCGTCAGCAGGAGGCCAGTCGCGATTGCGAGCGCCCATCGGGCTCGACCTTTGCGCAGCTCACCTCGATTTGCCATAGGGAAGGCGCGTCAGCGGTGCGCGGCGGAAGTGACGTCAGCGCGAGAGAATGACGCGAGCATCGAAGCGTATCTGGCCCGAGGTCGGCCGGGGATTCTGGGTTGCGGCCGGGCTGTCTGCGGCAATCATCCTCACCTGTACCCTCAGCTCACTGCGCTGGCTGAACCGGCCGTTTCCCGGCTTCTTCCTGTGGGAGAACCTCTTCGTTCCCGCGGTGGGTGACACCGACTGGACGGGTCACCAAGCGGGAGTTCCCTACCAGTCACGCCTGCTCGCCATGAACGGCACGGCGGTCGTGTCGGCCGCCGAGGTGTACGAGCTGGCGGCACGCCTCCCCGTCGGAACGGACGTTGCCTACAGCTTTTCCTCCTCCGTCGCGCCGGTGCACCTGGCGGTTCCGACCATGAGGCTCTCGCCGGCCGAGTACTTCTGGACGCTCGGCAACTACCTCGGCATCGGCGCCCTCCTCACGGTGCTCGGCTTCGTCGTCTACATGGTCCGCCCCGAGGCGCCGGCGGCCCGGAGCCTGCTCGCGGCCGGGGCAACCTGGGGGCTCTACCTGGTCACCGCCGCCGACATCTTTGGCCCCGCCTGGTTCCGCCCGCTGTGCCTGATGCTGCAGGCGACCGCCCCGATTGCCGTGCTGCACCTCGCGCTCACCTTCCCGGTCGAGCGCGAGATCCTCAAGCGGCATCCGCGGCTTCTGCCGGGACTCTACGCCGGAGCCTTCGCGGTCGGGGTGTTGGACGATCTGGCCTTCCTGCGCTGGTTCCCGGTGGTGCTCGCGATCACCCGCCTCACCGCCTTTGCCATGGCCGTCGCCGGCGCCATCCTGGTGGGCTTGCTCGTGCACAGCTTCTTCGTTCCCCCGTCGGCCGCTGCCCGCCAGCGCACCAAGATCGCCGCCCTCGGCGGGCTGATCGCCTTCCTCGCGCCGGTGGTGGGCATCGCTCTCGTCGTGTTCCTGGGCGCGAGGTTCCCGATCAATCTGATCACCTTGCCCATGGCCGTCTTCCCCGTGGCGATCGGCTACGCGATCGCGAAGCACGATCTCTTCGAGGTCGACGCCATCATCCGGCGCACGATCGCGTGGGCGATCCTGACCGGGTTGATCGCGGCGCTCTATCTCGGTGGTGTCGGTACGCTCGAGCTCCTGTTCGCCGGATCCGGCGGCCGGGTGGCGCAGCTGCTGTTCCTGCTCGGCATCGTCGCGCTCTTCAATCCGCTGCGGAACCGCGTCCAGGCAGGGGTGGATTTCCTCTTCGCACGAGACCGCTACGACTATCGGAAGACGGTCACCGACGCGAGCCAGGGGCTCGCCGTGCTCCTCGACCTGGAGACGGTCGTGGGGCGGATGCTCCGGACCGTCACAGAGGGCATTCGCGTGGACTTCGGGGCGGTCTGGCTGCGCGACGACCATGACGGCTACCGACTGCAGGCGGTCGCGGGCACGCGGACCGCAGACCACGTGCCGGCGCGCCTCGATGAGCGGACCCCGTTGGTGAGTCGCCTCAAGCTTCACCCGCGGCGCATCATCACCGACGAGGACGTGGCGGAGCGGGATCGACGGGTGGCACAGGACATCGCCCAGCTCGGGGCCGCGCTGGTGGTACCGATGACGTTCGAGCGGCAGCTCACGGGCATCCTGGCGCTCGGGAGCAAGCAGTCGGGCGAGTTCTATTCCAACGAGGACCTGCAGCTGCTGCGGACGCTCACCAACCAGGGGGCGGTCGCGGTCGAGAACGCGCGCTCGTACCGTGCCCTGGTGAGCGCGAATGACCAGCTGCGGGCGGCCCAGTCGCGGCTGATCGAGACGGAGCGCCTGGCCGCCATCGGGGAGCTGTCGGCCGCCGTGGCACATGGCATCCGGAACCCCGTGGCAGGCATCCGTGCGGCGGCCCAGCTCGCCGGCCTCGAAATCGCGGCCGATCATCCCCTGAGCGAGAACCTCGCCGACATCATAGAGGAAGCAGACAAGCTCGACGCGAGCATCAAGGGTCTGCTCGACTTCGCCAAGCCCTTCGAGCCCCACCCGGCCGCATGCCAGGTCGGCACGATCGTCACGCGCGCCCTGGCGTCCTTGCGCAGCCAGATCTCCAGCCAGGGAATCGTGGTCGATACCGCCATCGATCCGGAGCTACCCGAGGCGCATCTCGATGCGGTCCAGATCGAGCAGGTCCTGCTCTGCCTGCTGTCGAACGCGGTCGAGGTCATGCCGCGCGGGGGTCACCTCACGGTCACGGGTCGATTGACGGACGACCGTGCACGCATCCGGATGGAGGTGATCGACACCGGGCCGGGGATCCCGCCCGAGCAGCGCCCGCGCCTCTTCAAGCTCTTCTTCACCACCAAGCCGACCGGGACCGGCTTCGGCCTGGCGGTGGCGAAGAAGATCGTCGATCGCCACGGCGGTACGATCGTCGTCGAGAGCCAGCCCGGTAAGGGGAGCCGGTTCATCGTCGAGCTCCCGCTCGTCCTGAGGACGAGCGGGCTCAGTTGACGATCAGGTCTCCCTTGCGGTTGTCGGTGGCGGTGTTGTCGCCGAGGGGAGCCTGCACGCCCGGGTCCGCCGAGAAGTCGTCGTTGGTGCTCCGGCGCACGAAGAGGCCGTATCCGTGGTTCGACACGAGGACGTTGCCCGAAGCCAGGGTCTGCTGCGTTCCGTCCATGTGCATGCCGTCCTCGTCGTTGATGGCGCAGAGGTTGTCCGTCGACGCGTTGCCCTGCCCATCGAAGAGGGAGATGCCCGAACCCACGTTGGCGACGCTCTGATTCCCGCTCAGGGCGGCGCTCGTCGTCGTCTGCAGCGTGATGCCGTCGTTCCCGTTGTTCGCGACGCGGTTGGAGTCGATCTCTCCGCCTTGAGCGTTCCTCACGATGATGCCCGCACCGCCGTTGTCGAAGGACCCGCTCCCGGAGCACATGGCGCCGGGCGCGCCGTCGACTAGCAGGCCGTCGCCGGCATTCTCGAGCGTTTCGGCCCCCACGATCCGAGCGTCGGCGCCGGAGACCACGATGCCCGCGCCCAGGTTCCGCCACGCACGGCTATCGTCCACCAGGACATTCGCGCTCTCGAGTGCGAAGCCACTCGCTCCTCCCACCGCCGTGAGACCCCACAGGCTCACGTTCGGAGCCGTGACGCGGATCGCCCCGACAGTGCCATCTCCCTCTATAACCGTCGTCTCGCCGTCCTCACCGCGCAGCGTGACCGGGCGGTCGACCAGCAGGTTCTCCCGGTAGAGCCCCGCCTTGACGTCGATCACGAGCGCGCCGTCGTGGTTGCGGTCGGAGACGCTGGCGATCGCGGCCTGGATGGTGGTGACGCCGGGGCTCGGGACCGTCAGATCCGCCCGGCCTCCGAGCCCGCCGTCGATGCGGTAGCCGAGGGCGCCGATCACGACCCCGTCGCGCTCGGCGGTGAGTACCCCCGTCTTCCCGTCGCCCGTCCGGGGGCCCTTGACGCTGATCCGCGCGCCTTCCGGAGAGTCGATCACGACGGGCGTGGACGTCGCGCGATGGGGACGGATCCTGAGCGGCGGGGTCGCCTGGAACGTCACCGCGAATCCCGGAGGAGGATCGGTGGCGTTGCCCCACCGATCGACCGCGACCACACGCAGGCTGCGCCGATTCTCGGGCGATCGCGCGCCGAGCACGAGATCGCCGACGGCGCCCCGCAGAGCGGGAACATCCGGATCACTCAGGAACGCGACCCGCGTGGCAGGCTGTGCATAGACCAGGGCCGCGTCGATGGTCGGGGAGCTACCGTCGAGGGGAAGCGCGAACAGCTGGAGGGCCGCAGCGGGGGGAAAGGCGCCGAACTGGAGTATCGGCTGGAGCGTCGTGTCGGGTCCGACGGGCGCGGCCCGGTCCCGGATCAGCCTGCCGAGATCGCTCTGCGGGATGAACGGTTGCGCGGTCGTGATCGCCGGCCCGTTCGGGACGTTGCCATCGAAAAAGCCGGGGTCGAAGGTCCCGGTCAGCGCCATGGCCGTGAGCGCGATCGTGAGACCCCCATGGCTGGTCGGCAGCCCGGCATGGATGGCGACGCTGCCCCGCGCCACGCCCCCGCTCAGCAGGGCAACCGCGCGTCCCACCGGCTCGAGCTCGCGGACCTCGAGAGAATTGTCCGCCGATCCCGCGGCATCCTGGTTCACGATGCCGACGAAGCCATCCCCGTCGAGGTCGGCGAAGGCGGCGACGAGGACCGGAAGGCCATCCATGTCGGCGGCGGCGAGGAGATGGCCCGAGGGCGCTGCGGCGCTGGTCGCCCCGTCGGAGAGAAACACGGTGAAGGGGACCTCGGTGCCGCCGCTGATGCTCGGGCCAGCCACCCCGATCGGCAGGGCGGCGCGGCCTCCCTGGGCCGTGGGCGGCGGAATCGTCGCGGTGGCCGCCGGCGAGCCGCTCCTGACCACCAGGTCGATGTCACCGATCACGGTGAGGTCGATGGTATCGTCGGCGGTTCCGAAGAGCCCATCGGGACCGGGCGTCACGAGTGGAAACCCGGGCAGCATCTCGTAGGGGAGTCCGGTGGCCGGATCGACGGGGTCTCCATCGAAGACTGCACTGGCCCCGAACCCACGCCCGGGGACGCAGACGAGCAGGATGGCGAGCAGACCGAGCTGGACGGCCCGACTCATAGCGTGAACGGGAGACGATTGCTGTTGACCGGCTCCCCCTGGTAGGTCGCGACGATCTGCGCGGTGGCATCCCCCGGGGCGAATCCCGGAGGGAGCACCAGGGTGATCTCCCGCGGGGCGACCCCGATCACGCCGGGCCCGGGCGCAGGTTGCTCGGGATTCGCGCCGACGGTGATGAACGCGTTCCCGCCGAGATCGAAGCGTGCGGTCAGCGGCCCCTGTTGAATGACGACGTCGAGCGGCAGCGCCAGCTGCACCGTGTCGTCGAGGCTGAAGGTCCCTTCGAGCTTGACGGTGACGACCCCGGTCACCGATCGATAGGCCGTGGCCCGCATGAGGGCGAGACGGGGCTCGGTGAACGCCGCGCC
>DATILR010000302.1:0-9715 GCA_035476275.1 Binatus sp. (SeqCode)
GTGAGCGCGTCGTCGCTGCTGGCCTCCTTCGCCTTGACGGTGATTTTTCGCTGCTCGGGCGCGCCCGGGTTCTTCACGACTAATCTGCTACCGAGCACGGTGTGATCGGCGGCGCGAGTGGTCACTGGGAGCAGCAGGAATACGGCGAGGAATAGACGAGACATGCGGACTCCTTCTTCGAGTGAGCAGCGTGCCGGCGCGCGCTACCGCGGAATGCCGTCCGAGGTGTCGAGGGACGACCCGGGTTCGGTCACGACTTCTTCAGACCTTCTCCTCCAACCAGGAACCGCATCGGTATAGGCCGTGGACAAAGAACCTGTCAAGAACGAATCGACAGAAGGAATCGCCCTCCGACCTCGAAGCGCGCCGGCCCCCTTCGTGATGGCTTCGAGTTGGAACGCTGGCCCATCATTGCATCGACGCGGACATGAACATCCTGGCATTCGTCGTCGCGGTGATCCGCGAGAAGCTCGCGCCGGAGGCTAAAGGCGCTGGGCCCCCCCTGCGTCGGTGACGTCAGCGGGAAGCGGAGACGTCGCCCCCGCCTCCGGGCGAGCAGGATTTCACGCCGCCGCCCGCCCGCTCCCGAACAAATACGGATGCATCGCCGCCAGCGTGGCGAGGTCGTGGATGTCGCGCGCGAAGTTCGGCACCTGCACGACCGGCACGCCGCGCGGCAAGCCGACGCGGAACTGCTCGATGCGGAGTGATTCCCCGCGCGCGAGCGCCTGGTAGTCGAGGAAGTTCTCCGCGAGCTCGCGGGCATCCCGTCCGCTGCCCCCCATGGCGCGCGCGACCACCTGCGCCACCTGCTCCGCATCCTCGGGCCCCAGCACGTCTCCGCCCAGCCCCCGGCCGCCGCGCGGACGGAACTCGCGATGCACGCGGTTCAGGACGACGCCTTTGAGCGGCATGCGCAGCTCGGCCATCTTGGTCGAGAGGTACTCGGCGTCGCCGAGGACCTGCTCTTCCGGGCCGCTCACCAGGACGAAGGCGGTCTCCTTGCCGCGCAGCACCTCGTGCGCCCGGTCGACCCGGCCCTGGAAGTTCTCGAAGAGCTCGCTCATGCTCGAGAAGAAATCCGAAATCTCGGCAAGCGCCGAGACGCCCGTCGCCTGCTCGAGGCGGCGAAGGAGAAACCCCGCCGTCCGGTTCATCGCCCGCAGCGCGGACCATCCCGCGGAGAAGTAGGGACGCAGGAACCAGCGGATGATCTTCCGGTCGAGAAAATCGCCGATGCGGCGCGGCGCCTCCAGGAAGTCGAGGGCGTGACGCGTGGGCGGCGTGTCGACGACGATCAGGTCGTAGCGCCCGCTCTCCACCAGCACGCAGAGCTGCTCGATCGCCATGTACTCGTGCGAGCCGGCGAAGCTCTGCGAGAGATGCTGATAGAACGGGTTGGCGAGAATCCGGGGGCGGGCCTCGGCAGGGGCGTGCCGCTCGACCAGCGCATCCCAGGCGCCCTTCTGGTCGAGCATGAGGGCGACGAGGCTGCCGCGCGGCGATCCCGGTGTTGCCGCCAGGCCGTCGAGGGTGATCGCTCGCTCGCCGGCGCCCAGGATCTCGAGGCCGAGCGAGTCGGCCAGCCGGCGGGCGGGATCGATGGTGATCACCACCGTACGCCGTCCGCCGAGCGCGCCCCAGAGGGCCACCGAGGCCGCCACCGTCGTCTTGCCGACCCCGCCGCTCCCGGCGGCGATCACCACCCGGTGCCGATCGATCAGCTCGCGCAGCGTCATGGCCCTCCCCGCTCACTCCCGCGCGCGGCACTGCCGGCCTCCGCCGCGACCCCCGCCTCCAGCTGGCGCGCCAGCTGCTCCACACACGAGCGATCGAACTCCTCGACGAAGAGGAACGGGAGCTCGACCAGCGGGGCGTCGCCGATCCCCGCCCGCAGCCGCCCGAGGTAGGTCTCGTTGATCGACGCCCAGCCGTTCTCCTCCGTCGCCCGCTCGGTCACGCAGGCGAGGAGCGCCCGCTCCGCGGCAGGAGCCGTCGCCGTAGCGTGGAGCCGCTCGAGAACCCCCGGGCTGAAGCGCCGCCGGTGCACGCGGTTCACGATCACGAAGCCGAGCGGGAGGCCGAGGGTCTCGACCAGCTGCGTGCGCGTCTCGAGGGTCTCGGTGACCGGCATCTCCTCGGCGAGCGTCACCAGATGGATGGCCGTCGTTCTGCGGTCGCGCAGGAGCCCCGTGATCTTGGTCGCCTCCCGCTGGACGAGGCCAGCGCCGAAGGCCTCGCGTGCCGCCTGCGGCATGCGGAGGTACTGGAGGCTGTGGCCGGTGGCCGGCGCATCGACCACGATCGCATCCCAGCGGAGATCGCCCGCCTCCTCGCGCGTCGCCTCGTACCAGATCTTCCCGACCGTCATCAGCTCCTTCAGCCCGGGCGCGGCGGCCACGAAGTACTGGTAGAGCTTGCTCGAGAACACGGTGCTGAGGAGCCGCTTCACCGGGATGATGAGCCCCAGGTACTCCTCCAGCGCCGCCCGCCCGTCGATGCTGAGGACGTGCAGACCCGGCGCCACCTCGGTCGGCACGTAGCCGACCCCGCGTCCGCCGAGCAGGGTCGGGAGTCGCCCGACCGCGTCCATCTCGATGGCGAGCGTGCGCCGACCGCGGCGTGCGAGGAGCAGGGCGAGCGCCGCCGCGACGGTGGTCTTGCCGACCCCTCCCTTGCCGACGATGAAGTGCAGCCGGCGCTGGAGCAGCGACGGCGGCATGGATCAGGTGCTCGCCACCGGCTGCACGGCCCTCCGCTGGTTCCTAGGCCAGGCGGCCGAGGCAGAGGGTGACGTTGGTGCCGCCGAAGCCGAAGGAGTTGGAGAGCGCCGCCTCGATCGGCACCTCGCGTGCCTGGTTGGGCACGCAATCGAGGTCGCAGGTGGGGTCGGGCTCCTCGAGGTTGATGGTGGGCGGCAGCACGCCCCGCGAGAGGGCGAGCGAGGTATAGGCCGCCTCGACCGCGCCGGAGGCCCCGAGCATATGCCCGGTCATCGACTTGGTCGAGCTGATGGCGAGACGTCTGGCGTGTGCCCCGAAGACACGCTTCACGGCCAGCATCTCCGCCTCGTCGCCGAAGGGGGTGCTCGTGCCGTGGGCGTTGATGTAGCCGATCTTGTCCGGCGCGAGGCCCGCGTCGGCGAGCGCGAGCGTCATGCACTCGGCCGCGCCCTCCCCCTCCGGGGCCGGCTGGGTCATGTGGTAGGCGTCGCAGTTCGCCCCGTAGCCGAGGACCTCGGCGTAGATTCGAGCGCCGCGGCGGCGCGCGTGCTCGAGCTCCTCGAGCACGAGCACGCCGGCTCCCTCGGCGACCACGAACCCCTCGCGGAGACGGTCGAAGGGACGGCTGGCTCGCCCGGGCTCCTCGTTGAAGCTCGTCGCGAGGGCCCGCATGGCGCTGAATCCACCCACGCCGAGCAGGCAGACGGGCGCTTCGGCGCCCCCAGCCAGCATGATGTCCTGCCGGCCGTCGCGGATCAGCATCAGGGCCTCGCCGACGGCGTGGGCTCCCGAGGCACACGCGCTCGTGGTGGCGTAGTTCGGCCCGCGCGCCCCGAACCGCATGGCGACCTGCCCCGCCGCCATGTTCGGGATGAGGCGGGGGATGAGGAAGGGCGACACCCGGCGGACGTCGCGGGCCGCGAAGTGCTCGTAGCTCTCCTCGAGCGACGCCATGCCACCCATCCCGACGCCGATGATGACGCCCGTGCGCTCCGGCGCGGGGAGCGGGCTCGGCAGGCCGGCATCCTCGACCGCCATGTGGGCGGCGCCGAGCGCATACCGGATGAAGAGGTCCATCTTCTTCAAATCCTTGCGCTCGAGGAAGCGATCGGCGTCGAAGTCGCGCACCTCGCCGGCGATCCGCGCGGGCAGCACCGAGGCGTCGAAGCGGCTGATCGGTCCGATGCCGGAGCGGCCCGCGACCAGGTGCTCCCAGTTGGGCTCCGTCCCGCAGCCGAGCGGCGAGACCAGACCGATACCGCTCACGACGACGCGGCGGCGGGTACCGTTCGTTCCGGGCAAGAACGGCATGCTAGGGGCGGGTGGGGGGGGTGTCAAGGTCGCCCGGCGAGGCGCCCGACCCCCGATGCCCAGAGCGCCAGGTAGGCGAGCATCGTCATCAGCGCCAGCGCGCCGGCCACGGCGTCGGCGCGCCCGGCGCGGGCGCGGAGATACGTGGTGCGCGGACGGCCGGAGTTGAAGCCACGCAGCTCGAGCGCCATCGCCATGCGATCGGCGCGTCGCAGCGCACCGATCAGCACGGGGACGATGATCGGAACGTAGCGCCGGAGGCGCGTCACCACGTTGCCGCTCGCGAGCTCGAGCCCGCGACAGCGCTGCGCCTGCACCACGTTCGCCGCCGCGTCGAAGAACGCCGGCACGAGGCGGAAGGCGAGGGTCAGCGTGAAGCCGACGGCGTACGGCACGCCCAGCCGACCGAGAGCATACGCGACCTCCTCGACCCGGGTGATGCTGAGGAAGAGGAGGCCAGCGGCCAGGAACGTGTCGAGGCGGATGGCGGTCGAGAGGCCGTAGAGGAACCCCGCGTAGCTCGGCCGGAAGAAGCCCGTGAAGAACCACGTCCAGACCACGAGCGTGAACACGAAGACGAGCACGAACATCACCCGCAGGCGCCGCACGCTGGCACCGGCGTGGGCGAGCGCGAGGAGCCCGGCGATCGCACAGCCGAGCGGCACCAGCACGAGGGGACGGTCGACGACGAAGGCGGCGACCACGAAGGCGCCGAGCAGGCCGAGCTTCGTCACCGGATGGAGGCGGTGGAGCACGGTCGGCGCGGGAACGTAGAGGGTGAGCGGCACGGCCTCAGCTCCGCCGGGATATCCAGGCGAGGAACTCCTCGACCGTCAGCGGCGTGCAGCCGAGTGCACGACCGAGCCGCGTGACGTCGGGAGCACGGAAGGCGGCCGCCGCCAGGAGCTCCTCGTCGGCGAAGAACGGGCGGAGGGGGCCGTCGTAGCGGAGGCGCCCCTCCGCGAGCAGCACGACGCGCCGTGTATGGGCGGCGATCACCCAGGGGGTGTGCGTGACGATGACGATCGTCCGGCCCGCGGCGTGCAGCCGGGTGAGGAGCTCGAGCATGCGTTGCTGCTCGAAGTGATCGAGCCCGGTCGTCGGCTCGTCCAGGACGAGCACGTCCGGGCGGAGGGCCAGGATCGACGCGACCGCGAGCCGCTGCCGCGCTCCCTTGTCGAGGAGGAAGGGATCGGCGTCGCGCTCGTGAAGATCGACGGCGGCGAGCGCCTCGGCCACCCGCTCGTCCACCTCGGCGCGAGGGAGGCCGAGGTTCCGGGGGCCGAAGGCCACCTCCTCGCTCACGGTGGCCGCGAAGAGCTGATGATCCGGATCCTGGAAGACGTAGCCCACGCGCTGCGCGAGCTGCTCGAGGGGCAGGAAGGCGACCTCCCGGCCCCGGAGGCGCACCGATCCGGCGGTCGGCGCGAGCAGCCCGTTCAGGTGCTTGGCGAGCGTCGTCTTGCCGGATCCGTTCCGCCCGATCAGGGCCACGAACTCCCCTTCCCCGATGCTGAGCGACACGTCGAGGAGCGCGTCGCGACCGTCCGGGTAGCGGTGACAGAGGCCACGCACCTCGAGCAGCGATGCCCGGGCGCGCGGGACCGGCGGGTGGAAGGCGGGCGGACGGGGCACGAGCCCCGCGCTGCGCAGCCGGTCGGCCGCGGCCTCGATGCCGAGCGGGGGGTCCGGGAGACCGAGGGCCGCGAAGAGACGGGTCACGTCGGGTGGTCGCACGCCGGCGGCGAGACACGCGTCGACGTCCCCCAGGAGCCGCCCCGGAGCGTCCCGCGCCACCACCTTCCCCTCCCGCAGGAAGAGCACGACGTCGGCGGCGGCGGCAGTGGCGGTGTCGTGCTCGATCACGACCAGCGTCAATCCCTCGGCCCGCAGACGGGCGAGCACCTGGAGGACCTCGGCGCGCCCGGCCGGATCGAGATCCGTGGTGGGCTCGTCGAAGATCATGATCGGGGGACGGAGCGCGAGGAGTCCAGCGATCGCCAGCCGCTGCTTCTCTCCCCCGGACAGGGTCGTCGGATCGCGTCCCTCGAAGCCCGTCAGGCCGACGGCGGCGAGCGCGCGCGCGATGCGCTCCGGCATCTCCGCGGCCGGCACGCTCGTGTGCTCGAGCCCGAAGACCACCTCCTGCGTCACGTCGGTCGAGAAGAGCTGCGCCTCGAAGTCCTGGAAGACCATGCCGATGGTCCCGGCCAGCTCACCCACCGCGCGATCGCGCACCGGAACGCCGAGGAGGTCGATGTCGCCCGTCACCTCGCCGGGAAGAAAGCAGGGCACGATGCGCGTGAGACAGCGCGCGAGGGTCGACTTGCCGGCACCGGTGGCGCCCATGACGACGGCGAGCGCACCGCTCGGTAGCTCCCAGTCGACGTCACGGACGGCCGGTCGCAACGCACCCGCATACGTGCAGGCGAGGCGGCGCAGCACGACGGCGGGTGCGCTCACAGGAGCCCGAGACCGCCGATGGCGAGGCCGAGGAAGGGCACGAGACCGAAGCCGACCTCGCAGGCGCCGCTCGCCGTGTGGCACGGGACCCAGGGCGGACGCCAGCGGCCGCTCGCCACCAGCTCCCCCGCCCCGAAGGCCGCCAGCGTCCCGACCACCACGAAGCTCACGCCGAGCAGCGCGCGCCAGCGGGGCAGCGGTGCGCGCGGCCCGAGCACGTCCCGGTAGAGCAGCCGCGCATGGCGCACCCGGGGGTAGAGCACCGCGAGCAGCAGGGGCGCGAGGACGACCGCCACGACGAGATTGTTCACGAGGACGATCGTCCCGAGCACCGTGAAGGGATGGAAGCCGAGCAGGTGGAGCCCCCAGCCCACGACCGTCGCGCACAGCATCGCGGCGAGCCCGATGAAGGGCAGCAGGCGGAGCCAGAGCACGACGGCTCGGCCCACCACGGCTCCGCTTCCCGGAGCCACAGCCGACGGCCAGGGATCGCTCGGCACCGGCGGCCGGCTCGTCACCGCGTCCCACACGGCGTAGGGCACGAGCCCGTAGAGCAGGTTCGCCAGAAAGCCGAAGAGATCACCTGGGCCGAGCCCACCGAAGAAGTCGCCGATCAGGTTGCCGAACGCCGCCCCCCATGCGGCGGCGGGTCCGAAGAGAAACGAGCAGACGATCGGCACGGCGTTCGCCGGGCGGAACTCGGTGATGCCCGGGATGAGCGGGATCACCTTGAAGGGAATGAGGATGGCCGCGTAGAGCGCAGCGCAGATGGCCGTCAGGACGACCATCCGGGTGTTCCGCCACATGCGGAAGAGATCGGCCATCGCAACGTCCGCCGGGAGATCGCGGCCCGGTTATACTCGGGTCCGGGCAACGTCAAGCTGGCGCGGCGAGGCTGGCGCGGCGAGGCGGCCGGGACCCGAAAACACACCGGGGCGGTCCCACGTGGAGACCGCCCCGGTGGTTCGCTCGCGCCGTGCGGGGGACGCGAGCCCTGACATCCTATGGCTGGAACGGATTCATGCCGAGGAACGTCCCGAGCGGGGTCGGCCGCCCGCCCGCCCCGACCGCCGGCAGATTGGGACCGTTGGGAACGTCCAGCGACGGATGCTCGAAGGGCGCCTTCTCGAAGCGCACGCGGTCGTCGGTGAGGGCGAGCAGGAACGCCACCAGGGCGTTCTTGTCGCTCTCGCTCAGCCCGAGTGGACGGACCTGGCCGTTTGTGAACCGACTCCGGAAGTCGCCGCCGCGATCATAGAAGTCGACCACCTGGCGCAGCGTCCCCTTGTCACCGTTGTGGAAGTAGGGACCGTTCAGCTCGAGGTTGCGTAGCCCGGGCGTCTTGAAGAAGCCGTTGCCCTGCAGGATGTCGCCGGCGTCGTCGGCGATCGGCCGCACGCCGGTGTTGAAGAAGCCCTTCAACGGATCGCCCGAGGCCTGGCTGACGCTCGCCATGGTGAGCTCGGCCCCGCCGTGGCACTGCTCGCAACGTCCCTTGCCGGTGAACACGTTCATGCCGGCCTGCTCCTGCGCCGTGAGGGCGCTCCGGTTCCCGTCGAGGAACCGGTCCACGCGCGTGTCGTCGGAGACGAGCGTCGACTCGTAGAGCATGACCGAGAGGCCCCAGTAGAGCGAGAAGTTGTTCTCCATGACGGAGAAGCCACCCACGATCGCATCCGAGTTCCACCAGGCGGGCTTGAACGCCGCCTGGATGAGCGCGCCGTAGCTCACGCCGAGACCGCGATTCGGCGCGCGGGAGAGACTCCCGAGGACGCTGTCACTCGGATGCACCATCTGCTGCCCGAGCGGCATCAGGTTGAGCAGCTTCCGGCCGAGCTGTGGGAAGCGACGCCCGCTGCAGGACATCTCGACGCCGTTGTTCGGCGGTCCCACGGCCTGCGACGCGAGGCTCGCATTGGGCACCTGGATCGTGACGGCGACCGGCACGCCGTTCGCGCCCACCTTGAGGACGGTGGCGGTCGGGTCGGTCGGGCCCGCCGGGTTCACCCCGTTGAAGACGTTGTTCGCCCGGCCGTCCCAGAAGCTCCGGAAGTTGAAGATGGCGTTGACGACGGCCGGGGTGTTGCGACCCGTCACCTGCCGGACGTTCATGCCGTGGAAGCTGAACACCGGATCGGGCACCAGGGCGCAGTCGTCGCCGGCGTCGAAGAGCCCGAGGAAGTTCCGCTTGATCACGCCCTGGGAGCCGGCCACGTCGCCGTTGTTGATCGGGAAGTTGGCCGGGCTCAGCATCGCGTCCGGCACCACCGTGTCGAAGACACGGTTGGCGCCCGGGTTGATGATGTTCCGGCTCCGGGTGTCGGCCCCCGCCTGGTAGTGGCAGGACGCACACGCCTGCAGCCCGTCACCGCCGGTCTGCATGTCCCAGAACAGGGCCTTGCCGAGCTGGATCGCGGCGCCGCGGTTGGCCACGAAGTCGCCCAGGTTGGCCGGCAGGGGCACCGGCTCGCGCTTGAGGGATTTCAGATCGGCACGCGCGGGCGGGGCGACCAGCAACCCGGCGAGCGCGATCGCGAGGGTGATGACTGGCCGCATGGCCGGTCTCGACCGAAACGTGACTGTCATGTGCGAGTCCTCCTCTGATGGCTGCAGTCGGCACGCCGCCATGCGCGGCCCCATGGGGCTGCGCACGCCGTTCAGCCGAGCAAGTTCCATGGAGATGGCCTACCTCGCACGTACGCGGCATGTCAATAGCAAAACTTGCTAGAGAATTACCTTGTAGAGTGCATTACGCGCAGCCTGGGCGGGTGCAAGAGCGGAGGCCAAAAAAAGGGCGGCCGCCATGCTGGCGGCCGCCCCGGGAGTGCGGCTCAGATGCCGCTCGGGCCCGTGGACGTCAGGGCGCGAGCGTCGCGGCAAACGGCTGGGTGGCCGCGCCGCCGTCCTTGCCGACGGCCGGAAGATCCGGGCCGTTGGGTACGGAGAGCGCCGGATGATCGAAGGGTGCCTTCGAGAAGCGCACCCGATCGTCGGTGAGCGACTTGAGGAACGCTACCAAGTTCGCTTTCTCGGTCGCGCCGAACCCCAGGTTCTCGATGCGGGGATCCAGGTTGTCGATGTTCGCCTCGTGGAAATCACCGCCCCGCGAGTAGAAGTCCACGACCTGCTCGAGCGTGGCCTTCCCGCCGTTGTGGAAGTAGGGGCCGGTGAGCTCGACGTTCCGCACCGAGGGGACCTTGAAGGCCCCGTCGACGGCC
>DATILR010000303.1:0-10615 GCA_035476275.1 Binatus sp. (SeqCode)
CATGCCGCCGATGGTCGCCACGTCGGCGCTTCCGCCGGGTGACGGAGGGAAGAAGAGGCCGTGCGGCCGGAGCTCGCGGTTGAGCGCGGCGTAGACGACGCCCGGCTCGACGTCGACCTGGAGGTCCTCGGCGCGGACGGCGATCACGCGGGTCATGCGAGAGCAGTCGAGGACGACGCCGCCGCGGACGGGAATCGGGTTGCCCTCCAGGCTCGAGCCCGCGCCGCGTGCGGTGAGCGGGATACCGTGCTCGGCCGCGAGACGCACTACGGCGACGACCTCGTCGGTCGAGAGCGGCCAGACGACGGCGGCGGGCCGGACGCCGGGCAGCGAGGAGGCGTCGTGGGCGGCGGCGGCGAGGTCGGCGGGGCGGCGCGAGACCCGGTTCGGCAGCAGCTGCTCGAGCGTGGCGAGCATCGCATCGAGCCCGGCCGTCATGCCGACCGTCCTACGTCGGCGTCAGCGTCCGAGCTGTCGCCGCAGATCCCGGAGCTCCTCTTCGAGCTCGCGGCTCCGCCGCCCGAGCCGGAGAAGATATCCGAAGAGGCCGAGCCACACCGCGGCGTAGGCCGCGAACAGATACGGAAAATGCGTCATGCCACCTCCCCGCGGCGCGCTTCCTCCTCGTGGCGGAGCGTCGCCATCTCCTCCCCGAGACGGCCCATGCGCACGCGCAGCTGCATCAGCCAGCTGCCGAGCAGGATGAGGGCCACCGCCGAGACGAGGAGCGCGATCCGCATCCACGGATCGACCAGCCCGGAGCCCCCCTCGTTGCGCGCGATCACGGCGGGATGCATGCCCCGGAGGAGCCGGACGGAGACCATGATGATGGGGATGTCGAGCACGCCGATGATGCCGAGCACCGCGGCGTAGCGGTTGACCGCCTCGTCCTCACCCCCGAACGCCCTGAGCATCAGGTAGCTCGCGTAGATCGCCCACAGGATCACCGTCATGGTGAGACGCGGGTCCCACGTCCACCACACGCCCCAGATGGGGCGCGCCCAGATCGGACCGGTCACGAGGACGAGCGAGCAGAAGAGCACGCCCACCTCGGCCGCCGCCTCGGCCAGTCGATCGGCGGCGCGCGAGCCGTTCCAGAGATACACGGCGCTCGCCCCCGCCACCAGGAAGAAGCCGATGAACGCCATCCAGGCCGAGGAGACGTGGAAGTAGAAGATGCGCTGGACGATTCCCATCTGCTGCTCGGTCGGCACCACCATGAAGACCAGGTAGAGCGCCGCCAGCATCGCCACGCAGGTCACTGCCGGCAAGACACGTCCCATGTCAGTCCCTCACAACATACGCGAACAGGAGCCAGCCTGCCACCGCGAAGATGACGTCGAACGCGACGAGCACCGTGACGGCGTCGGTCGCCAACGCGAGACCGCCCGCCAGCACGGAGCGCGTCGCCGACACGGTGCCGATGAGCAGCGGGACGAGCAGCGGCAGGAGGAGGAGCGGCAGCATCACCTCGCGCGCACGCACGCGCACCGAGATGGCGGCGAAGAGGGTCGCGAGCGCAGCGAAGCCGAAGTTGCCGAGCGCGAGGACGACGAGCAGCGCGGGCAGCACGGGCATCAGGTCGAGGTGGAGAAAGAGGCCGACGAGCGGCACGACGAAGAGCTGCATGATGGCGAGGAGCGCGACGTTCGCGCCCAGCTTGCCGACGTAGATGGCGGCGGGATCCACGGGCGAAACGAGCAAGCCCGCCAGGCAGTCGTTCTCTCGCTCGAGGAGGAATCCCCGTTGCACGCCCAGGAGCCCGGTGAAGAGGAAGGTCGCCCAGAGGACGCTCGGCGCGAGGGCGGGTGCGGCTTCGGGCGGGGCATCGTGCGCCACGGTCAGGACCACGAGCAGGAGCAGACCGAGCACGAGGACGCTCGACAGCCCCTCGCGGGTCCGCCACTCGATGCTCAGGTCCTTCCGGAAGATGACGAGGGCGCCGCGCATCGGTTCACCGTCCGCCCGCGACGACTGCCCGGTAGGCCGCCGCGACGTCGTCGGCCCCCCGGCCGTCGAGCACGGAAGCGATGCGGCCACGGTGGAGGATGGCCGTGCGCGTGGCGATCGGCGCCGCGCGGTCGAGGTCATGGGTGGTGAGGACGATGGCGCGGCCCGCCTCACGCAGCGTGACGAGCCGTTCCTGCAGGGTTTCGACGGCCGCGGGGTCGAGCCCGCTGAAGGGCTCATCGAGCAGGAGCAGGTCCGGCTCGTGGAGGAGCGCCCGGGCGAGCGCCAGGCGCTGGCTCATGCCGCGCGAATAGAAACGGATCGGGCGGCGCCCGGCCGTCTCCAGGCCGGCCCACGCCAGCAGCGCATCGACGCGCTCGCGCGCCGCCGGAACTTGGAAGAGTCGGGCGTGAAAGGCGAGATTCTCCGCGCCGCTCAGATCTGGGTAGCAGAAGCTCTCGTGCGCCAGGTATCCGAGCCGACGGCGCAGGGCGGGCGGCGCGCTCCGGGCATCGACGCCGAAGAGCGCGAGGTGCCCCGCGCTCGGCCGGAGGAGGAGCGCGAAGACGCGCAGCAGGGTCGTCTTCCCCGCCCCGTTCGGGCCGAGCAGCGCGAGCGTCTCCCCTGCCTCCACCGTCAGGTCCACGCCCGCCAGCACCCGGACCCCCGCGTACGCACGGACGAGCCCCTCCGCCACGAGGGGCGGCGGAGCTCCGCGGATCCCGACGCCGCTCACTAGCGGACGACGGCGCCTGGCGGGACCGCCTCGTCGGGGTGGAGGAGGACCACCCGGTTGCGCTCGGCATCGGTCGCGGCGAGCACCATTCCCTGGCTCTCGACACCCCGCAGGCGTGCCGGCTCGAGATTGGCGACCACCACGACCTGACGTCCGATCAGGGCTGGCGCGTCGTAGTGGGCGCGGATCCCCGCCACCACCTGTCGCTCCTCGGAGCCGATGTCGACGCGCAGCACGAGCAGCCGGTCGGCGTTGGGATGCGGCTCGGCCGAGCGGATGGTGCCCACGCGCAGCTCGAGGGCGCCGAACGCGGCGATGGATATCCGCGCGCGCGCGGGCTGCTCGCTCGCCGCCTCCTGCCTCCGGTCGCCGTCGCTGGCCCGCGGCGAAGCCGCGGGCGGCTCCCCGCTCGGCACGTCGCTCTTCGGCGGCTGTTCGCCCGACTTCATCAGTGACCCCCTCCCTCGAGCGCGGCCATGGCTTCGAGCGCCCGGGCCTCGAAGCGTGCCCGCATGGCGGCCAGGTCCTCCGCCGAGACCTTTCCCATGCGATGGTCGAGCTCCATCTCCTTGATCGCCTCGAGCGCCTGTCGCTTCTGGCGCTCCCACCGCTCGCGCTCGCTCCCGGCCTGCGCGCTGGCGGCCGGGACGGGACGGAAGAGCGGGACCACCACGAAGATGGACGCGACCACGATGATCACGAGACCGAGCAGGAAGACGGCGAGCGTGATGGGCGTCATGGCTCGCGGTCGAGGTCGGCCAGCTCGCGCTCGAGCCGGCGGCGGAGGGCGTCGTCGGCCGGCGTCGCCACCGGCGGGGCGGGCACCGGCGTCTCCCGTGTCCAGCGGCGGAGAACGCGCGTCAAGCTGAGCGCGCCCAGGAAGAGCAGCGCGAAGGGCGTCAGCCAGGCGAACCAGTTGAAGCCATGGAAGGTGGGCGCGGAGAGGATCTTCTCGCCGTAGCGCGCGCGAAACGCCGCCAGGATGGTCGCCGTGTCCTCGCCGGCGGCGAGCCGCTCCGCGATCTCCTTCTTCATCGGCTCGCCCGACTGGCACTGCAGGTGATTGCAGGAGTGCACGGTGAGACCGCAGCCACACTGGCAGGTGAGCGACTCCTCCAGCTCCCGCTGCGTGGCGGCGATGGCACCGGATGTCGCGAGGACGAGCGCGAGAAGGAAGACGCGAGAGCCGCGCGCGGCTTTGCCGCGTGCGAGCGACGGGTGCCTGGGGGACGTCAGCTCAGCGGCAAGTGGTCGCGGCGCGCGGATCGCGCGAGCACCGGACGGGCCCCCAGGAGCTGACGGCACCCTCACTCCGCGGGCACGCGGGCCCCGCCCAGCGCGTAGGCGGTCGCGCGCCGCTCGGCGGCGGCGGGCCACATGGTGATGATGGTGCCGCACGCCATGAAGATGCCGCCCAGCCAGAGCCAAGAGACGAGGGGGTTCACGTAGGCCTGGATGGTCGCCAGGTCCGAGTCGCGGTCGTACGATCCGAGCACGAGGTAGAGGTCTTCGGTCAGGGTCGAGCGCATCGCGACCTCGGTCGTCGGCTGCTGGGGCTTCTTGTAGAAGCGCTTCTCGGGAGCGAGCATCGCGATGCGCTGCCCGTTCTGCCAGACGGAGACCTGCGCGGTGAGGCGCGAGAGGTGCGCGTCCTCCGAGGTCGTGATCTGCTCGTAACGGAGGCGGAACTTCCCGACCTGCATCTCTTCGCCCCGCTTGAGCGGCTGCGTGACCTCGATGCGGAACGCGTTCGAGGCCGCGATCGCGACGAAGACCGAGATCACCCCCACGTGGACCACGTAGCCGCCGTAGCGGCGACGGTTCTTGCTGACCAGCCGCGACAGCGCACGCGGAGCGCTCTCGTGCAGCATGGCCTGGCGGGCGCGGACTCCGCGCCAGAACTCCTGCCCCACGGTGCCGAGGGCGAAGCAGCCGAGCACGAACGTGAAGTAGGCGTAGCCCACCGGCACGCCGCCGACGGAGAGCCCGCCGGCCGCGCCCAGCGCCGTGAGCACGGGCACGGTGAAGGCGCGGCGCAGATTGCGGGGCGATGCGCGGCGCCAGGCGATGACTGGCCCCACCCCGGTAAGGAAGAGGAGCACGAGACCGAGAGGCGCGTTCACGCGGTTGAAGAAGGGCGGTCCGACGGTGATCTTCACGCCCCGCACCCACTCCGAGAGAACCGGGAAGACGGTCCCCCAGAAGACGGCGAAGGCGATGCCCACGAGGATCAGGTTGTTGAAGAGAAACGCCGCCTCGCGCGAGAGGAACGACTCGATGGTGGCCGGCGTACGGAGGTCGGGGAGCCGGTAGACGAGGAGCCCGCCCGAGACGACGATCGCGAAGAGCAGGAAGCCGATGAAGAAGGGGCCGAGGCCGGACTGCGTGAAGGAGTGCACCGAGGAGATGACGCCGCTCCGGGTGATGAAGGTCCCGAAGATGGTGAGCGCGAAGGTGAGGAGGACGAGCACCATGTTCCACACGCGGAGCATGTCCTTCTTCTCCTGGATCATCACCGAGTGGAGATAGGCGGTCGACACCAGCCAGGGCATGAAGGCCGCGTTCTCGACCGGGTCCCACGCCCAGTAGCCGCCCCAGCCGAGCACCTCGTAGGCCCAGCGCGCGCCGAGCAGGTTGCCGAGGGTGAGGAACGACCAGGAGAAGAGCGCCCAGCGCCGCACGGTGCGGATCCACTGGTCACCGACCTGCCCGCTGGCGAGCGCCGCGAGTCCGAACGCGAAGGGCACCGCCGCGCTCACGTAGCCGGTGTAGAGCGACGGCGGATGGAGCATCATCCAGTAGTTCTGGAGGAGGGGGTTCAGATCGGCACCCTCGCGCGCCGCCACCGGCAGCCGCTCGAACGGGTCGGTGATGAAGGTGAGCAGCGACAGGAAGAAGAACGCGATCGTCATCAGGGTGGCCGTGACGTACGGCATGAGGGCGCGGTTCCGATCGCGGTTCTGGACCTCGACGATGGCGGTGAAGAGGCTCAGCATGAGCGCCCAGAAGAGCAGCGAGCCCTTCTGCCCGCCCCACAGCGCCGCCACCGTGTACTGCGTCGGCAGCGTGCTCGACGAATAGGCAGCGACGTACTCGAGCGTGAAGTCGTGCTGGAGGAGGGCGCGCAGGAGGATCGCCGCCGCCACCACGACCAGCGCACCCACCGCGAAGGCCGCGTGCTCACCCGAGCGGACCAGGTCCGGCCGGCGGCGCACGCCCCCGAGCAGGGAGGTGACGACGGAGTACGCGGCGAAGAGCAGCGCGAGGCAGACCGCGAGGCGGCCGATCTCGGGCATGGCCGTCAGGAAGGAGCCTTCGCGGGCTCGTACTTGGAAGGGCAGCTGGTCATGATTTGGCGCGCGGTGAGGGACCCGTTCTGATAGCGCCCCTCGACCACCACCTCGCGACCCTCCGAGAACATGTCGGGGAGGATACCCCGGTAGGCGACCGGGACCGGATCGCTGTCGTCCGGCCGTGCGAGATCGAAAGCCAGCTCGCTGGTCCGGGCGTCCCAGCGCATGCTGCCGTGCCGGACGAAGCCCTTCACCCGCAGGGCCTCGCCGACGTGTGCGTCACGCTGCGCCAGGAACTCCCCCAGCTCGAAATAGTACATCGAGGTGGTGCGGATGCCCGCGTACACCAGGTAGGAGACTGCGGCCCCGATCAATGCAGCCCCGATGACAAAGCGACGTTGCGTCAGCATGGGCCGGAAGAAGCGTACGGGAATGATCCCGACGGTGCAAGGCGAGACCCAATTTCTGGGCGCTTGCCGTAGGGGATGCGCTAGTCTTCCGCGACCTCGGCGCTCCGTCCGCGCGGGACGCGAGCTGGCCCGAACGCCACCCCACGCCGCGACGCACGGATGAAGGCCAGGAGATAGTCGACGTCGGGCGACGAGATATCGGCTTCCACACGCGCCATCGCCAGCTGGAGGTTCGTCCGCACCCGGAAGAGGATGCGGAAGGCGGCCTCGAGCGCGCGCATCCGCTCCCGGTCGAAGCCCGCCCGCTGCAGCCCGACCCGGTTGAGCCCGCGCACGGTGTGGGGATCGTCGATCATCGCGAAGGGGGGGAGGTCCCGGCTGGTCCGGGCGAGCCCGCGCAGGATCGACAGCCGGCCCACCCGGCAATGCTGATGGACGACACAGTTGCCCGAGATGAAAGCCCCGTCCTCGACGGCCACGTGCCCGCCGAGCGCGGCCCCCGTCGCGATGATCGTGCGATCGCCGATCCGACAGTTGTGCGCCACGTGGGCGTGCGACATGACGAAGTTGCCGTTCCCGATCTCGGTCGAGGTCCCGGCCTGCGTGCCGCGGTGCACCTCGCTGTGCTCGCGGAACACGTTGCCGTCGCCGATGCGGAGGCCGGTCGGCGCCCCCGAGAACGCGAGGTCCTGCGGCTCGTGCCCGAGCACCGCGTAGGGGTGGATGACGTTGTCGGCGCCGATCTCCGTCGCTCCCGTGAGGTACGCGCTCGCCAGCACGCGCGTACGCGCGCCGATCCGTACGGGCCCCTCGATGACGACGTACGGCCCGATCACCACGCTCGGATCGAGCTCGGCGCGCGGGTCGACGATGGCCGTCGGGTGAACCGGCACGCGCTACCGCTTGGCGGGCGCCTCGTCGTCGAGCGCCGGCGTCGCGTCGGGGGGCACCGGCTCCCCGGGGATGCGGTAGCACTCGTCCATCCAGGCGGCCAGATCGACGAGCCGGCAGCGCTCCGAGCAGAAGGGCCGGTGGGGGTTCCCCTCCCACGGCGTCTCCCGCCGGCAGGTGGTACAGCGAACGGTCTGCACGGTGACCGAGTCTAGCGGCTCGGCATGAGGCCCGCCAGGCACGGTTGACAGGCGGCCCTCGGTCGCTCCAGTGTGCGCCCCCATGTCGAACCGGGTCCACTTCGGGATCTGCCTCCCGCAGTTCGCATCCACCTGGAATCAGGCGCGCGAGGTGGCCCAGGCGGCCGACGAGGCGGGCCTCGACTCGGTGTGGTGCGTCGATCACCTGGTCGGCATTCCGTTCGAGAAGGAGGCGCCCTTCGAGGCCTGGACCGAGCTCGCCGCCGTCGCGGCCGTCACGCGCCGCGTCCATCTCGGCCATCAGGTGCTCTGCGTCTTCTTCCGGCCCCCGGCCCTGCTCGCCAAGATGGCGGCGACGCTCGACGTCATCTCGGGCGGCCGCATGATCGTGGGGCTCGGCGCCGGTTGGCACGAGCCGGAGGCCACGATGTACGGGTACGACTTCCCGTCCATCGGCACCCGTCTCGCGCAGCTGGGCGAGGCGTGCGAGCTGCTGCGGCGGATGTGGACCGAGGAGCGCACCACGTTCACGGGTCGGCACTTCCGGACGAACGAGGTGCTCTGCGAGCCGAAGCCCGCGCAGGCGCGGCTACCGATCCTGATCGGCGGCGGCGGCGAGCGCGTGCTCCTCCGGCTGGTCGCCCGGCACGCCGACATGTGGAACAACCTGGGCGCGTACCATGCCGACGTCGCGCGCAAGCGAGACATCCTGCACGCGCACTGCCGCGCCGTGGGACGCGATCCCGCGGACATCCTGATCTCGCAGCAGACGCTCGCCGCCATCGCGCTCGACCGGACGGCCGCCGCCCGGCGAAGCCAGACAGTGCTCGACGAGCTCGCCTTCCTCGAGGGGAGCCCCGAGCTCGCCCTGGTCGGCACCCCGGACGAGATCCGCGCGCGCGTCGAGCGCAACCGTGCGCTCGGCATCGGCGGCTTCATCATGAGCTTCGGGCGCCGCACGGATCCGGAGCACGTACGCCTGTTCGGTCGCGAGGTGGTCGCCGCGTATCGCTAGCGCCACCCCACCGGCTCAGCCCGCTGCGTGGTGCGGGTCGATCGGGAGGGTGAACTCGAACGCTGCGCCCTCGCCGTCGACGTAGGGCGAGCGCGCCCGGATGGCGCCGCCGTGCCGCTCGACCGCGAGCCGGCAGAAGGTCAGGCCGAGCCCGGAGCCGGCAAAGCGCTCGAGCGCGACGTGCTCTTCCCCGGGACGGAACTTGCGAAAGAGCGTGGGGAGCACGTCGTCCGGGATCACGCTGCCGCGGCTGCCGACCCGGATGAGAAAGCTCGCCTCCCCCGGCTCGGCGTGGACGTCGACGACGCTACCGGTGGGGGCAATCGTGACCGCATTGTCGACCAGGTTGAGGACGACCCGCTCGATCAGGTTCCGATCGCAGCGCAGCACGGCGCGGCCGCCGCCGCTGCCCTCGAGGGACACGCCCTTGGCCTGTGCGATGGGCCCCATCTCGGCGAGCACGGACTCGGAGAGCGCGGACCAGGACACCGTCTGCACGCTGAGCGGCAGTGACGCATTCTCGAGCCGGGTCACGTCGCGCAGCGTGCCCACCAGGTTGCCGATGCGGAGGCTCATGCGCCGCACGAACGCCGCTCCCGCGGAGTCGTTCCCCGTCGCGCCGAGCACCGACTCGACGTCGCGGAGCGCGTTGGTGACGTCGTGCACCGCCAGGTCGACGAGGTCGTCCCGCCGCCGCTCGAGCTCGCGCAGCTCCGCCGTCCGGGCGCTGACCACCCGCTCGAGGTCGACTGCGTACGCGGCGAGCCGGCGGTGGGCGACACGCAGGAGACTCGTCTGCGTCACGATGCCCGCGAGGCGGCCCTCGCTGGTCATGACGGGCAGACGATGGATGCGATGGCGCGCCAGCTCGTTGATCGCCTGAGCGACCGTGGCGCCCATGTCGGTGACGTGGAGCGGGTGCGTCATGGCGTCGCGCACGGGACGCCCGGCCCAGCCGTGGGGATCGCGCGCGGCCTCGCGCACGATGTCCCGCTCCGAGATGATGCCGGCCGGGTGCCCGTTCTCCACGGCGACCAGGGAGCTGATGCCGTGCTGCACGAGAAGCCGCGTGGCTTCGTGCAGGGTGGCCGTCGCGGGCACGCACTGCACGTTCGCCGACATGTGCTCGGCGACGCGCAGCGACGCCGTGTACTCCGTGTCGCTCTCGGGTGCGTGCAGATCCTCGGCCACCCACGCCTATCGGCAGATACCCGCCGGATCTTGAGGCGAGGTTCGCCTTGAATCCCGCCGGCGCTTCACATAGCTCTCGGCGAGGTGAACCCTCCCTTCCTGGCGGCGTGCCGCCGCGAGCCGGTGCCCTACACGCCCGTCTGGCTCATGCGGCAGGCGGGTCGCTACATGCCCGAGTACCGCGCCGTGCGCGAACGGTTCGGCTTCCTCGAGCTCTGCAAGTCGCCCGACGCCGCCGCCGAGGTGACGGTCACGGCCGCACTCCGACTGGGCGTCGATGCGGCGATCATCTTCGCCGACATCCTGCTCGTGCTCGAGCCGATGGGGGTGGGGCTCGAGTTCAGCCGCGGGGACGGCCCGGTCATTCACCGTCCGGTGCAGAGCGGCGCCGATGTCGACCGGCTGCTCCCCGTCGATCCGGCCGCACTCGCCTACGTCACCGAGGCGATCCGCCGCGCGCGCGCGGCGCTGCCGGCACACCTGCCCCTCATCGGCTTCGCCGGCGCGCCCTTCACGCTCGCGTCGTACCTAATCGAGGGCGGCGGCTCGCGCACCTATGCGCGCACCAAGGCGCTGATGCTCGGCGACGCGGGCGCCTGGCGGGCTCTCATGGAGCGCCTCACCACCACCATCGCGGCGTACCTGAATGCGCAGATCGCGGCCGGCGCGGATGCCGTTCAGCTCTTCGACAGCTGGGTCGGGTGCCTCGCGCCCGCCGACTACCGCGCGCACGTCCTCCCGCACATGCGCGCGCTCATCGACGCGATCCGGCCGGGCACCCCGGTGATCCACTTCGGCACCGGGACGGCCGGCCTCCTCGAGGCGATGCGCGCCGGCGGCGGCGACGTGATCGGCGTCGACTGGCGCATCGACCTCGACACCGCCTGGAACCGTATCGGGCACGACGTCGCGGTGCAGGGGAACCTCGA
>DATILR010000304.1:0-21992 GCA_035476275.1 Binatus sp. (SeqCode)
GCGCCCCGATCGTCAGCATGATGAGGATGATGAGCCCGAGGAGCACCGAGAACGGATGGCGGTGGTGAAACCGGATCTCCTTGAAGGAGAAGTAGCGGATCTCGCTCACCATGAGGCCCGCGACGCCGTAGATCACGAGCAGCATCAGGATGTGCTTGTTGGTCGCTCCCTCGCCGCCGAAGAAGTAGTAGAGCAGGACGGTGGCCGCGATGACATCCGCGGCCGCGGGAATGGGCAGCCCGATGAAGTGCCGCTTCTCGGCAGAGGCGATCTGCACGTTGAAACGGGCGAGCCGGAGCGCGCCGCAGGTGACGTAGAGCGAGGCGGCGAGCCACCCCCAACGACCCCAGGGGCGGAGGGCCCACTGGTAGACGAGAATGCCGGGCGCGACGCCGAACGCCACCAGGTCCGAGAGCGAGTCGTACTGGATGCCGAACGAGCTCATCGCGCGGGCGAGCCGCGCCACCCTGCCGTCGAGGATGTCACATAGCTGCGCGATGAGGATCATGACCGCCGCCAGCCGGAACTGGTGCCCGAGCGTGGCGATGATTGAGTAGAAGCCCGCGAAGAGCCCGGCCGACGTGAACAGGCTGGGGAGGATGTAGACGCCCTTGCGGAGTGGGGGGATCCGACGGCGCCGCGGCGGGACGGCGTAAATGCCCGGCGCCTCGCTCACGAGGGCATCTCTCCCACGATGCTCATCCCCGCCCGGACGCGATCGCCCTTGTGGACCGCGGGACGGACCTCCGGGGGCAGGAAGAGGTCGACCCGCGAGCCGAACATGATCAGGCCGAAGCGCTCGCCGCGGCGGAGCCGATCGCCCTCGCCCACGTGACAGACGATCCGGCGCGCCAAGGCCCCCGCGATCTGCACGACCAGGAAGCGCTTTCCGCCGCCGCTGAGCATGAGCGCGTTCCGCTCGTTGTCGAGCGAGGCCTTGTCGGCAAACGCCGCCCGGAACTTCCCTGGGGTGTGCCGCACCACCTCGATCGTACCCGATACCGGCGCCCGATTCACGTGCACGTCGAGCGGCGACATGAAGATGCTGATCCGTGTCGCCGGGGCGTGGAGGAAGCGGTCCTCACGCTCCTCGCACACTTCGAGCACCCGCCCGTCCGCCGGCGAGACCACGAGCCGCTCGTCGGCTGGGGCGACGCGCTCGGGATCGCGAAAGAAGAAGAGGCAGAAGGCGATGGCGAGGACGAGCGGGACGACTGCCACCGGATGCCCCGCCAGCCCCCCGATCACCGCCACCGGACCCAGGGTGCCGGCCGCCATCCCGATGACCGGCCAGGCCTCCCGTGCGATGGTCACTAGTTGCGCGACCGGTCGACGAGCCGATCCGCGGCCAGCCAGGGCATCAGGCCGCGCAGCTTCGTCCCCACCTCTTCGACCTCGTGCTTGGCGGCCTCCTGCCGCAGCTCGCGGAAGTGGGGCAGCCCGCACCGGTACTCCGTGATCCACTCGTCGGCGAACTTCCCCGACTGGATGTCGGCCAGCAGCGCCTTCATCGCCGCGCGGGTCTCCTTGCCGATCACCCGCTTGCCGCGCGTCATGTCGCCGTACTCGGCCGTGTTGCTGATCGAGTAGCGCATGTTGGCGATGCCCCCCTCGTAGATCAGATCGACGATGAGCTTCACCTCGTGCAGACACTCGAAGTAGGCCATCTCGGGAGAGTAGCCGGCCTCGACGAGGGTCTCGAATCCGGCCCGGATGAGCTCGGTGAGCCCGCCGCAGAGGACCGCCTGCTCGCCGAACAGATCCGTCTCGGTTTCTTCCTTGAAGGTGGTCTCGAGGACGCCGGCGCGGGTACCCCCGATGGCCTTGGCATACGCGAGCCCCACTTGTTGCGTGTCGCCGCTCGGGTCCTGCGCCACGGCGAGGAGGCAGGGCACGCCCCGCTCCTTCTGGTACTCGCTCCGCACCAGGTGGCCCGGCCCCTTGGGGGCCACCATGAAGACGTTCACGTTGGCCGGCGGCGTGATCTTCTTATAGTGGATGTTGAAGCCGTGCCCGAAGGCCAGGTACTTGCCGGGCTTGAGGCCGGCCTCCAGGTCGCGCTCGTAGATCTCGGCCCCCTGCTCGTCGGGCACGAGCACCATGACGATGTCGCCCTCGCGTGCGGCGGTGGCCGTGTCGACGACGCGCAGGCCGGCCTTCTCGGCCTTCGGCCGCGACGCGCTGTCGGCGCGCAGCCCCACCCGGACGTCGCATCCGCTGTCGCGCAGGTTGAGCGCGTGCGCGTGCCCCTGGCTCCCGTAGCCGATGATGGCGATCGGCTTCCGCCCCAGCCGATCGAGGTTCGCGTCCTGGTCGTGGAAGATCTTCACGCTGCACGCTCCTTGTCTTTGGTGTCGACCGTGAGGAGGCGCGTGCCGCGGAACATCGCCACCTTTCCGGTGCGCACGATCTCCTTGATGCCGATCGGCTTCAGCAGCTCGATCAGGGCGTTCACCTTGTCCTCGCTGCCGGTGATCTCGACCACGTAGGAGGCCTGGGACACGTCGATGATCTTGGCGCGGAAGATGCCGACAATGCCCAGGAGCTCGCCGCGCGTCCGGTCGTCGGCGGTCACCTTGATCAGCACGAGCTCGCGTTCGACGTGCTCGGTGTCCACGAAGTCGGTCACCTTGATGACGCAGACGAGCTTGTTCAGCTGCTTCTCGATCTGCTCCAGCACCTGATCCTCGCCGCGCGTCACGAGCGTGATGCGCGACACGGTCGGATCGAGCGTCTCGGCGACGCACAGACTCTCGATGTTGAACCCGCGTCCGCTGAAGAGGCCCGCCACGCGCGACAGCACGCCGAATTCGTTCTCGACCAGGACGGAGATCGTGTGGCGCATGATCAGTCTTGGTGCGGACGATGACGGGAGAGGATCTCCATGATCTTGTCCTTGCCAGCGAGCTTGAGCTTCTGCAGGCGCTTCCGCTCCAGCTCTTCCTCGGACGTCAGGTAGAGCTTCTCCTGAAACGCCTCCAGCCGCTGCTCGAGGTCGACGTGCTCCTCGTAGTATTGCCGGAGCTCGGGCTCTCGCTCCAGCAGGGTCCGGATGAGCTCCTCGTCCTTTTTCTCCATCGCTCCTCCCCCGCGAGAGGCGAAAGTTGGACCTTAATATGCCCGAAAATGCCCTGTCAACGTGAGGCCGGCTGCGGCAGCTCCGCGTCGGGTGGACGGACGTAGACGGGCTCGAGAGCCCCGAGCCCGGTCTCCGCCCGGGTCGCGTGTCCGGCGAGCAGTTGCTCGGTGCCGAGCCGCGCCACGACGCCGCCGCTGGGATGATGGCTGGCGAAGGAGCGCACCGTGGCGCGCGTGCCGAGGACGTCCGCGTAGACCTCCGCGGCATCGCCGATCAGGATCGTCCCCGCCTCCAGGCGCCCGCCGAGCGCTGCGGGGGAAAGGGCCGCGTCCGCGGTCAGGCGCGCCAGCCGCCCCGCCGCCTCGACGCGGAAGAATGCCGCATAGACCTCCCGCTTGCGCGCATCGAGCGCGGCGCAGACGGTCTCTCCCGGCGCCGCGCCCGCCACCCAGGCGAGCGCCTCCAGGGTGGGTACCGGGACGAGCGGCAGCCGTCCCGCGAACGCGACCCCCTTCGCGAACGCGAGGCCGATGCGGAGCCCCGTGAAGGAGCCCGGACCGATCGACACGGCGAGGCCGTCGAGGTCCTCGATCGTGCATCCGGCATCGGTCAGGACCCGTTCGACGAGCGTCGGCAGGGTGTCGGCGTGCGAGTGCGCCTCGCGGTGCGTGGCCTCGGCGAGCACCCTCCCGTCTCGGGCGACGCCGACCGTCGCCGTCCACGTCGCCGTCTCGAGGCCGAGGACCAGCAGGGCCGCCTAACCCTGCACCAGCCGATGGATGTCGTTGTAGAAGACGAACACCATCAGCGTGATCAGCACGAGTAGACCGACGCGCTGGGCCAGCTCGCGATGCTGCGGGCGAAGCGGACGCCGCATCACGGCCTCCACGGCGAAGAAGGCGAGGTGTCCGCCGTCGAGCGCCGGGATGGGGAGGAGATTCAGCACCGCCAGGTTGATCGACAGGAAGGCGAGCATGGACAGGAAGTAGCGGAATCCGGCGCGTGCCTGCTGGCCCGCCGCCCGGGCAATCGCGATCGGGCCGCCGAGCTCCCGCAGCGGTACCCGGCCGCGGAACATCAGGAAGAGACCCTTCACCACCATCGTGGCGGCGGTCCACGTCTGCTCGGCCGCCATCCCGACCGCCTTGACGGGTCCGACCTGGGTCCATTCGTGGGACGCCTCGATGCCGATCCGGTACACCGATCCCATCGACTCGCCGAACAGGTTCCGGCTCTCCTGGAGGGCGGGGGTGACGTCGAGGGTGAGCTGGCCGCTCTCCCGCTCGACCTGCAGGTGCAGGCGCTCGCCATTCGAGCCCAGCACGCTCTTCGAGAGCTCCTCCCAGGTAGTGATCGGCTGAGCGTTCACCGCCGTGATGCGGTCGCCCGCGAGAAGTCCCGCCTCGGCGGCCGGCAGCCCGGGGCTGACGCCTCCGACCACCGGGGCGTTCGACGGCATGTCGACGCCGACCGCAATGAAGAGCAGGGCGTACACGATGAAGGCGAACACCAGGTTCATGCCGGGGCCGGCAAAGACGATCGCGGCGCGCGAGGCGACCGACTGGTTGGCGAAGGAGCGCTCCTCGTCCTCGGGCGCGACGACCTCCTCGCCTTCCTCGTCCTCGCCCAGCATCTTGACGTAGCCCCCCATGGGAACCGCGGAGAGGGCGTACTCCGTCTCACCCCGCCGGCGCGAGAAGATCACGGGACCGAAGCCGATCGAGAAGCGGAGAACCCGTACCCCGATCCGCTTCGCCACCGTGAAGTGTCCGAGCTCGTGGACGAAAACGAGCACACCGAGCGCCACCGCAAAGGAGAGCACGGTAAAGGCAATGGACGGGATCGCTATCGGCATGGGGCCTCTCAGGCGCGCGGGAACGCCGCGTAATAATAGGTGAAAACCACGGGGAAGAGGATGCTGTCCAGCCGATCCAGGATGCCACCGTGGCCGGGGATAATCCAGCCTGAGTCCTTGGCACCGAAAGCCCGCTTGAGCGCCGATTCCGACAGATCCCCGAGCTGCCCCAGCAGGCTGATCACGGCGCCGATGCTAGCGGCTTCCCAGGCCCCGAGCAGCGGAAAAAAGAGCACATGGCTCAACCACGCAACCAGCATGGCGCCTGCCACGGCCCCGATGGCGCCTTCGTACGTCTTGCTCGGGCTGATCGCCGGCGCGAGTTTGTGGCGCCCGAACACCCGCCCCGCGAAGTATCCCCCCGAGTCCGAGCCCATGGCCCCGAAGACCGTGAGCAGCACCCACTGCCATCCCCACGCGCCGGCACGGAGCAGCACGATGTGCGGGGTGAAGAAGCCGAGATAGAGCACGCCGAGGAGCGCCAGCCCGAGGCGCTGCACGGCCCCCCCGAGATCCGCACTCCGCACGAGCGTGAGCCCGAGCCCCCCGATCAGCCCGAGCGCCAGGGCGCCGCCCCAGAACTCCGGCCGCCGCGACGCCACCCCCGCCGCCACCACGATCCCCCACATGATCCCGAGGACCTGCTCGAACGGATGCTCGGGCAGCGCCATCGCAAAGTACTCGTGCAGCCCCGCCGCCGTCACCGCCATGATGAACCCCACGAACAGCGCCGCCCCCCAGGGCGGCCGCCAGGGCGGGACGAACTCGACGATCAGCCAGAGTCCGGGAATCGCGATCGCCGCAGTGAGGAGTCGCGTGCGCAGCAAATCAGACCCCGGGACCCTCAGCCATCCGATCCGCTGTCGAGCGCGGCTTCGCCGCGCTCGGCATTCCCCGAGCGCGCGAACGCGCGCGAGCGATCACGAGGGAGCCGCACGCGCCAGCGTGCGGCGACGGGGGTCTGGGGGCATCGGAGGAGCGCAGGCCGCGTAGCGGCCGAGCACCGCACGGGCCCCCAGAATCAAAACACCGCACGCAGCCGTTCCCGCTCGAGGCGTTCCCGTTCGACCTGAGCGGAGGTGCGACCGAAGCGCCGCTGGCGCTGCTGGAAGAAGTCGAGCGCCTGCAGGTACTCGCGCTCGCGGAAGTCCGGCCACAGCGTATCGGTGACGTAGATCTCCGTGTAGGCGAGCTGCCAGAGAAAGAAGTTGCTGAGGCGCATCTCACCGCTCGTCCGGATGAGGAGATCGGGGTCGGGAATGCCGGCGGTGGGGAGGTGCCGGGCCACGGTGCCGGGGGTGATGCGGTCGGGCTCCAGCTCCCCGCGGCGTACCTTTCGTGCGATGGCGCGCGCGGCGCGCGCGATCTCCTCCCGGCCTCCGTAGCTGACGGCCAGGATGACCGTCATGCCCGTGTTCCCCTTGGTCGCCTCGATGGTCGCCCGCAGCGCCTGACGCACGGGCGGCGGCAGGCGACGCAGGCTCCCCACGGCGAGCAGGCGGATCTGATGCTTCATCATCTTGCCGAGCTCGCTGGCGAGGTAGCGGCGGAGGAGCGACATCAGGCCGTCCACCTCCCGGGGCGGACGCGACCAGTTCTCGGTCGAGAAGGCGTAGAGCGAGAGGTAGGAGATGCCGAGTTCGCGGCTCGTCTCGACGACGGCGCGCACCGATTCCTTTCCGACGCGGTGACCGTGGAGACGTGACAAGCCACGCTGCTGGGCCCAGCGGCCGTTGCCATCCATGATGATGGCAACGTGCCGCGGAAGCTGGGAGGGGTCGCGGTCCACCATCAGACTGCCATGATCTCGTCTTCCTTGGTTTTGAGGACCTTCTCGACGCGCTCGACGTACTCCTTGGTGAGCGCTTCGATCTTCTCCGCGGCGTGTCGCCGGTCGTCTTCGGTGATGTCCTTGTCCTTCTCGAGCGTCTTCAGCAGCTCGAGCGAGTCGCGGCGGTGGCTCCGCACCGACACCCGGTAGTCCTCGGCGAGCTTGCGGATGTGCTTCACGAGGTCCCGCCGGCGCTCCTCGGTGAGCGGCGGGATGGGGATGCGGATGAGCTTGCCGTCGTTCAGGGGGTTCAGCCCCAGGTCCGAGCTCTGGATCGCCTTCTCGATCGCGCCGATCACGCTCTTGTCGTAGGGCTGGATGACGAGGAGGCTCGCTTCCGGCGCCGAGAGCGTGGCCAGCTGGTTGAGCGGCGTGCGCGCGCCGTAGTACTCGACGGTCATCCCCTCGAGGAGCGCCGTCGAGGCCCGTCCGGTGCGGACGTGGGAGAGCTCCTTGCGGAAGGCGGCCACGGTCTTCTCCATGTCCTGCTTCGTGGTGTCGAGCACTTCGCCGGTCACGCGTCGCCTCCGTGTACGAGCGTGCCGATGCGCGCGCCCGTCACTGCCTTCTTGATGTTTCCCGGCTGCAGCAGATTGAAGATCAGGATCGGGAGATCGTTGTCCATGCAGAGGGAGACCGCAGTGGCGTCCATCACCTGGAGGTGCCGGGTGAGAACGTCGATGTAGGTGAGCTTCTCGAAGCGCCTCGCATCCGCGTGCTTCAAGGGGTCGGCGTCGTAGACGCCGTCGACGCGCGTCGCCTTGAAGATCACCTGCGCGCCGATCTCCATGGCGCGCAGGCTGGCCGCCGTATCCGTGGTGAAGAACGGATTCCCGGTCCCGGCGGCGAAGATGACCACCCGCCCCTTCTCGAGGTGGCGGGTCGCGCGACGCCGGATGTAGGGCTCGGCCACCTCCTGCATCTCGATCGCCGAGAGCACCCGCGTCGGCACGTCGAGCTTCTCGAGGGCGTCCTGGAGCGCCAGCGCGTTGATGACCGTCGCCAGCATCCCCATGTAGTCGCCGGTGGCCCGGTCGATGTTCTGGCGCTCGCTCGCGGCGAGCCCGCGGATGATGTTGCCGCCGCCGATCACGAGGGCCAGCTCACAGCCGAGCGCGTGGACCTCTTTCAGCTCCCGCGCGAAACCGCCCAACACCCCTGCGTCGATGCCAAAGCCGGTCTGCCCGGCCAGGGCTTCGCCGCTGATCTTGAGGAGGACGCGGTGGTAGCGGGTCGCGCCGCCTGGCGGCGCCGGTTCAGGCTCCGGGCGTGCCTCCAGCGGGGCTCTCCTTCCCCACCGTCTCGCCCAGCTGGAAGCGGGCGAAGCGGCGGACGGCCACGTTCACCCCAAACCGCACGATGGCTTCCTTGATGATCTCCTCCACCGTCCGGTCGCTCTGCTTGATGAATGGCTGCTCGAGAAGGCACACCTCCTTGTAGAACCGCTCCACCTGCCCCTCGACGATCCGGTCGACCACCTTCTCGGGCTTGCCGGCCTGCAGCGCCTGGGCGCGGTAGATCTCGCGCTCGGACACGACTTCCTCACCCGGGATCTCCGTGCGGCTGACGTAGCGCGGAGCCGCGGCCGCGACCTGCATCGCCAGATCCTTCACGAGCTGCTGGAACTCGGCGGTCTTGGCGACGAAGTCGGTCTCGCAATTGACCTCGATCAGCACGCCGATCTTGCCACCGGGGTGGATGTACGCGCCGATCGTGCCGTCGGTCGCGGCGCGCGTCGCCTTCTTGGCCGCCTTGGCCAGCCCGCGCTCGCGCAGGAGGCGCAGCGCCTTCTCGAGGTCGCCGTCCGCCTCGCCGAGCGCCTTCTGGCAGTCGAGCAGCCCCGCGCCCGTCTTCTCGCGCAGCTCCTTCACGAGCGGGAGCGCCATGGCCTAGCGGGCCTCCACCTCGACCTCGGAGCCGCCCTCCAGCACCCCGGCCCCGTTCGCTCCACCGCCCGGTGACTCGACGACCTCGGCGCCGGCGCCACGCTGCCGCTCCTCGTAGAGGTTGCGCCCCTCGATCACCGCCTCGGCGATCGCCGCGCAGAAGAGCCGGATCGCGCGGATGGCGTCGTCGTTGCCCGGGATCTTGTAGTCGATCAGATCCGGGTCGCAGTTCGTGTCGACCACCGCGACGACCGGGATGGAGAGCTTGTTCGCCTCCTTGACGGCGATCTCTTCCTTCTTCGGATCGATCACGAAGAGCGCATCGGGGAGCTTGCGCAGCCCCTTGATGCCGCCGAGCGAGGAGAGGAGCTTCTCCCGCTCGTGGCGCATGCCCTGCAGCTCCTTCTTCGTGAGCGCCTGGGCGACCTGTGCGTCCTCGAGCATCTCTTCGAGCTTCTTCAGACGCTCGATGGACTGCTTGATCGTTTGGAAGTTCGTCAACATTCCGCCGAGCCACCGGGTGTTGACGTAGAAGACGCCGGAGCGCTCGGCCTCCTCGCGGATGGCGTCCTGCGCCTGCTTCTTGGTGCCGACGAACAACATCTGGCCGCCCTGCGCGGTCAGATCGCGCACGAAGTTGTACGCGTCGCGGAAGAGCTTCACGGTCTGCTGGAGGTCGATGATGTAGATGCCGTTCCGGGCCCCGAAGATGTACGGCTTCATCTTGGGGTTCCAGCGGCTCGTCTGGTGGCCGAAGTGCACCCCGGCTTCGAGCAGGTTCTTCATCGTGACATCGGTCATACGTTCTCTTTGATCATACGCCTTCCTTCGCTCAGATTCCGAAAGTCGGGGCCATACCAGAAGTCGCGTGTCGCGCGCAATTGCCTCACTGATTCATGGAGTCGAGGAACTCCTGGTTCGACTTGGTCCCGCGGACCTTGTCGTGGAGAAAGTCCATCGCCTCCACCGTGTTGAGCTGGGCGAGGAGCTTGCGGAGGATCCAGACCCGGTTCAGGACGTCACGGGGGAGCAGGAGCTCCTCCTTGCGCGTGCCCGAGCGGGTCACGTCCATGGCGGGGAACATGCGCTTGTCCATGAGGCGCCGGTCGAGGTGGATCTCCATGTTGCCCGTGCCCTTGAACTCCTCGAAGATCACCTCGTCCATCCGGCTGCCGGTATCGACCAGGGCCGTGCCGATGATGGTGAGGCTACCGCCGTCCTCGATGTTCCGCGCCGCCCCGAAGAACTTCTTCGGACCGCGGAGCGCGTTCGAGTCGACGCCGCCGGAGAGGATCTTGCCGGAGGGCGGGACCACGGAGTTGTAGGCTCGCGCGAGCCGGGTGATCGAGTCGAGCAGCACCACCACGTCCTTGCCGTGCTCGACCAGGCGCTTGGCCTTCTCGTTCACCATCTCGGCCACCTGGACGTGGCGGGTGGCGGGCTCGTCGAACGTCGAGCTCACCACCTCGCCCTTCACCGAGCGCTGCATGTCGGTCACTTCTTCGGGCCGCTCGTCGATGAGGAGCACGATGAGCACGACGTTGGGATGATTGGCGGTGATGCCATGAGCGATGTTCTGCAGCATCATCGTCTTGCCCGTGCGCGGGGCCGCGACGATCAGGCCGCGCTGGCCCTTCCCGATCGGGGTGAGCAGATCGATGATGCGCGTGGTGTACTCCTCCGGGTCGAACTCGAGGCGCAGGTGCTCGTCCGGATAGAGCGGCGTCAGGTTGTCGAAGAGGATCTTCTCGCGCGCCTTCTCCGGCTCCTCGAAGTTGATCGTCTCGACCTTGAGGAGCGCGAAGTACCGTTCCCCTTCCTTGGGCGGCCGGATCTGCCCCGCGACGACGTCACCCGTGCGGAGGTTGAAGCGTCGGATCTGGCTCGGGGAAACGTAGATGTCGTCGGGACCAGGAAGGTAGTTGTAATCGGGCGCCCGCAGGAAGCCGAACCCGTCGGGGAGGATCTCCAGGACACCCTCACCCGAGACGAAACCGTTCTGCTCAGTCTGCGCCTGCAAGATGGAGAAAATGAGATCCTGCTTGCGCATCGCCGCCGCGCCTTCGATGTTCATGTCCTTGGCGATGGCAGCGAGCTCGCCGATCTTCTTGTCTTTGAGTGACTTCAGATTGAGTGCAGCGGGCTCTTCCGGCGGCACTGGCTGCGCCGCCTCTACCGCCTTCGACCGCGCCCGCACACCCGACTCCCCACCTGACCGCTCTCGCGTGCTCAAGCGATCCCCCTCCCCGCAGCTGCGGAATGCTTTCGATTCACGATCAGCGAACGCCGGCTCGCGGATGGACCGGCGGGATGTTCCGGAAGGAACGAACGTCTACCTCACTTCTTCGGGGGGTTCTGCTGGTGGCGGCTTGACGGAGGGTAGGCAATCCGACGCAAACTGTCAAGGAGAACGGGGGGAAGACGGGCGGCCAACATGGCCCGAGACCGTGGTCGCGCGACCCGCCCCGCGGAGCACCTCGAGAAGGCCCGCAAGGTCCGGCGGCAAGGGCGACGCGACCACGACGGGTCGGCCCGTCGTCGGATGGGTGAAGCGAATCTCCTCGGCGTGGAGCGCCTGGCGCGAAAAGGTGGGACCCTTCACCTGTCGCACGCCGTAGAGCCTGTCACCCACCACGGGATGCCCGAGGGCGGCCAGATGCACGCGAAGCTGATGCGTGCGCCCGGTCTCCGGGGCGAGCCGGACGAGCGTCGCGCCCGGCAGGTATTCGAGGACTTGCCAGCGCGTGACTGCGGCCCGCCCGCGGCGGCTCCGCACACTCATCCGCTTTCGCTCCCGTGGATGGCGTCCGATCGGCCGGTCGATCATCCCCGCAGACGCGAGCCGGCCACGCACGATGGCGAGGTAGCGCTTCTCGATCTGCCGCTCCCGAAACTGGCGGGCGAGTCCTTCGAGCGCCGCGACCGTGCGCGCGACCAGCAGGACGCCCGACGTGTCGCGGTCGAGGCGATGGACGATCCCCGGCCGCTCCGGATCCCCCACGCCGGCGACCGACGCGAGCCGGTGCAGGAGCGCGTTCACCACCGTGCCGCGACGCGCGCCGGGAGCCGGATGCACGACGATGCCGGGCGGCTTGTCGATCGCGATCACCGCGTCGTCCTCGTAGAGCACGGTGAGCGGCAAGGGTTCGGGCTCGACCGTCGCGCGCGCCGGGGGCGGCACCGAGACGGTGACCTGTGCCCCCGCGCGGAGCGGAAGCGCACGCTTGCGCGCGACCCCATCGACGCGCACGCGACCTGCGTCGATCAGCTGCTGCGCCTGCGAGCGGGTACCGATGCCGGGTAACGCGGCCACGAAGCGATCCAGACGCATGCCGGCCGCGGCGCTCGGGACCGTCCGTGCGACCTCGTGATCGCCCCGGCGCGGCTCAGCCGCCCTGCGTGAGACTGGCATCCCCCGCCAGCACCCGGCGCGCGCGCGCCACGTCGGCCGCGATCGCGGCGCGCAGCGCCTCGGGGCCGGCGAACGCGGCTTCGCCCCGCAGCCGCTCGATCACCCGGACGACGAGCCAGTGCCGGTAGAGGTCGCCCGTGAAGTCGAGCAGGTGGACCTCGACCGTCCGCCGGCGGCCCGCGAAGGTCGGACGGACTCCGATGTTCATCACGCCGGCGTGACGTCGTCCCCCGCTCTCGGCGGTGACCGCGTACACGCCGTCGGCGGGCAGGAGCAGCTTTCGGCGCAGGTGGAGATTGGCGGTGGGAAACCCGAGCGTCCGACCGCGCCGGTCGCCCACCACCACCCGTCCGCGCAGCGAGTACGCGCGACCGAGGAAGTGGCGCGCCTCGCCGACCTCGCCGCGTTCCAGCAGGGCGCGGAGGGCCGTGCTGCTCACCTGCTCGGCGCCGACCGTGACGGGCCCCACCACCTCCACCCCGAACCCGAGCCGTGCACCCAGCTGCCGCAACGTCTCGGCGGAGCCCGCCCGGTCCCGCCCGAAGTTGACGTTGTCACCCACGACGACGTGGCGAAGCGCAAGATGGCGGAGGAGGAACTCGCGGACGAACGCCTCGGGGTCGAGCGCGGCGAAGCGCCGCGTGAAGCGCTGCAGGACCGTCACGTCGATGCCGAGCTCGCGCAGCATCGCCAGGCGATCGTGGAGCGGCTGGATGACGGCGGGAGCGCGCTGCGGCGCGACGACCGCCAGCGGATGCGGCTCGAAGGTGAGCACCACCGCCTGCCCGTCCTGGGCGCGTGCCCGCTCGACCGCCGAGCGCAGGATCGCCTGATGGCCGAGGTGGACGCCGTCGAAGTTACCGAGCGTCAGCACCGCGCGGTCCAGCGGCCGCGACACGCGCGCGAGGTGGCGGATGACGCGCATCCGCGTCACCTATATCCCACCGTTCGCGCGCTTTGAAGATTAGTTCTCGAGCTGGGTCAGCTTCTGGCGCGCGCGCGCGGCCTCGTCGGATCCGGGGTAATCGCGGATGAGCTTCGAGAAGACGATGCGCGCGTCGGGCGAGTTACCCATCTGGAGAAACAGATTCCCCTGCGCCCAGAGCGCCGCCGGGGCCTTGTCGCCCTTCGGATATTTCGTCCCCACCTCGTAGAACTTGGAGATCGCCTCCTCTTGCCGGCCCTTCTGCTGATAGCAGCGGGCCGCCCAGTAGAGGGCGTTGTCGGCGAGCGGCGACTCCTTGTGGTTGGCGGCGAAGGAGTTGAGCTGCGGGACGGCGCGCGTGCAGTCCTGTCGCGCCAACCCGTCGAGTAGACCCAGGTACTCCGCCCGTTCGGGGACGTTGACGGCCCCCGCGGCCGCCTGCTCGCGCGCCAGCTCCCGTCGCCACTCGTCGTCGGCCGACGTGGCGGCCGGCGGAGCGCCCGGGGGAGCCGATGCGGGTGATGGCGCGGTGGCGGGAGCGGGAGGAGCGGGGGGAGCGGTCGGACGCGGCGGTTCGACGGCCGCTTCCGTGGCGGGCGGTGCAGCAGGGCGCGCCCCGCCTTCGAGCTGCGACACGCGCTGCTCGAGCGCCGCGAGGCGGTCGTCGGCCGCGCCGCCGGCTCCGCCCTTCCCACCGTGGCCTTCCTCCATGTCGGCGCGCAGACGCTCGACCTCGTGCTGCAGCTCCTGCAGCTGCCGGCGCTGCTCCTGCAGCATCCCGCGGTACTGACGATCCTGCTGGAGGACCTGCGCGCGGGTGGCGCACCCACCGAGCGCGAACAGGAGGAGGGACGTGCCGGCGGAGCGCAGCTTCACTGGCCGAGGACCACCGAGTGGACCCGGCGATTGCGGGCCCAGCACGGTTCGCTCTCCTCCTGGCAGAGCGGCAGCTCCTTCCCGTAGCTGATGGTCGAAACCCGATCCGCCGCGATGCCCTGATTCGACAGGTAGTCCTTCACCGACTTGGCGCGCTTCGCACCGAGCGCGAGGTTGTACTCGATGGTGCCACGGCTGTCGCAGTGGCCCTCGAGCTCCACCTTCGCGCGGGAGTTCTGCCGCAGCCAGTCGACATTGCGCGCGAGGACGTCGCGCGCCGACCCATCGATCTCGTAGCTGTCGTAGGCGAAGTGGACGTCACCGAGAATGCCGCCCTCTTCCGGTCCGAGGCCACGCTTGGAGCGCTCCAGGCTCGAGCCGCCGAGCCCTTCCTCTCCCAGCCCCGCCGCCCCCGCGCCGCCTTCACCCGGCCGCACGCTCTTCTTCTTGCAAGCGCCGGCCAGGGGGGCGATCAGGACGAGGGCCAGCGCAACCCGCCACATCCGAGAGGCACCTCTCATCCCACACCTTCCCAATCTGCGCGCCGGGCCGTGCTTCACTCGAGCCGCGGCGACCACGCGGGCGACGTATCATCCGCGGGCCCGCGCGTCAATTGTTTCTGACTCTTCCCATCGCGGTCGGAAAGGAAGAGATGGTGCTGACCCGCGCGCGTCGAGGAGAAGACGAGATAACGACCGTCGGGCCCCCAGGATGGATTCTCGTTGCTGCCCATCGAGGTGATCGTCTGCTCGCCCGATCCGTCCACGCCACCGACGACGATCTGAAATCCGCCGCTGGCGCGCGTCGCGTACGCGATGCGATCTCCCTTCGGTGACCACGCCGGCGAGGTGTTGTAGCTGCCCGTGTGCGAGACACGCGTCAGGCCCGACCCGTCGATATTCATGACGTAGATCTGCGGTGAGCCCGTGCGCGCGGAGCAGAATGCCAGGCGCCGGCCGTCGGGCGCCCACACCGGCGAGACGTCGATCGCCCAGTGATCCGTCAGGCGCCGGATCATCTGTCCGCCGGAATCGAAGAGGTAGATGTCGGAGTTGCCGCCCTCGTCCCGCGAGACGAGGAGCTTCGAGCCGTCGGGAGACCAGGCACCGTCGAGCACCTGCCCGGGACCGCCGACCAGGCGGGTGGCCTGCCGCGTGGAGAGATCGAGCTGGAAGAGGTGGGGGATGTGCTCGCGGTACGAGGTGAAGAGCACGGCGCGGTTGTCGTTGCGCCAGCGCGGCGTCACGACGAGCGAGCGCTCGTCGCTCAGCTTCACCGGATCGTCCATGTCGAAGGTGAAACGGTAGACCTCCTTGAGTCGCCCGCCGCGCGTGCTGACGAGGGCGATCGCCGAGTCGAAGGGGCCACGCTCCCCGGTCAGGAACTCGAGGATCCCGTCGGCGGTCTTGTGCGCCATGCGCCCGAGGTCGCTGCGCGACCCGGTGAATCGCCGGCTCGCAGCCGGAACGTCGTGGCGCCCTGGCACGTCGAACAGCCGCACCTCGACCGTGACGGTGTCGCCCGCGGCGTTGATGGTGCCCTTGACCAGGGCCTGCGCCCCGAGCGTCGCCCACCCGACGAAGTCGATGTCCGCCGCCGTCGTCCCCGAGGTCTGCGGGTTCTCGATGAAGGTCTTCGGATCGAGCAGGCGGAAGTACCCCGAGAGGTCGAGGTCGCGGGAGAGCACGCGCGCGAAGCGCGTCCCGAGGCTGCCGTCCGCATCGCCCCCCACGTTCTTCAGGGGCACGACGGCGATCGGGAACGACTCGCTACCCGGCCCGAAGATCGCACCGGTCACGACCGCGTCCACCAGGCGTACGCGCCCCAGGCACACCACCACCATCAAGAGCATCGCCAACGTCTTCATCCCGCCCCCTGTCCTCCCTGCTCTTCCGAGTGGAACTCGATCTGAAACTCGTGAAACTCCTTCATGTAGCGCGCGGGGGGCACCGGAAGCGGCGTCGCCCGCTGGACCGCACGCACCGCCGATGCGTCGTAGGCGGCGTCGCCGGAGCTCCGCTCGATCTTGACGCCGCTGACGTCGCCCTCGGGCCCGATCTCGAAGGCAACGGTCACCACGAGACCGGGTCGCGAGATCACGTTCGTCCAGCGCGCCTTCACCGTGTTGATGACCTGCTGGCGGTAGGCCATGAACTCGAGGCCGACGAGCTGGCCCCCACCGCCGGGGCCCTGCCCTCCCGATCCGATCGGACCCGAGCCGGTGTCGGCCCCCCCCAGCCCGCCGCCCTGCTTCCCCGCTCGCGCACGCCAGCGCTCGGCGGCCGCCGCGTAGTCGTCGTGCGTCTCCTGGCCGGCTGGCGTGCCCGACTTGCCCGCCGCCTCGGCCTTGGGCGCGGGCTTCGGCGGTGCCGGCTTCGCGGCGGCCGTCTTCGCCGGCTCGGACTTCGGCTCGGGCTTCGCGGGGGTCTTCGCCTCCGGCTTGGGCGCGGGCTTCGCTTCCGGCGGCTTCTCGACCGGCTTCGGTTCCGGCGGCTTCGCCTCGGGCGGCTTCGGCTTCTCCGCCAGATGTACCTCGTGCTCTTCCTGTGCCGGTGGCTTCGGCGGCTCGGTGGGCGGCGGCTGCTCGGGCTTGGCTTCGGGTTTCGGTTCCGGCTTCGTCTCGGCGGGCGGCGGCTCCGGCGCCGGTGGCTTCGCTTCCGGCTGCGGCTTCGGCTCCGGAGCCTTCGCTACCTCGCCCTTCGGCGCCTGCTCCGCCTCGGGACGCGGTTCGGGCGCGGGCGGCGGCGCGGGACCCCCCGTCAGCGGCTGCCCGGGCTGACCCGACGGCATGCGTCCACCGAGCGCGCTCGGGTCGGTGATCTCCACCGTGTAGGCGACCATCGGCAGGGGCGCCGGTCCGCCGCGACCCACCAGGAACCAGAGCATCGCCGCGATCGCCGCGACGTGGAGGACGGCCGACAGCACCACCATGCGCGTGAAGCGGTCGTCCCACTCGGGCGCGAGCCGGAGTGGACGTTGCGCGGGCATGACGCCGGCCTACCGCCGCCGATCGGGTGGCGGCTCCGTGACCAGCCCGACGCGCACCAGCCCCGCGTCGCGCACGGCGCCCATCACCTGCATCACCTGGCCGTAGGGCACCGACTGATCCGCACGAACGTAGAGCTGACGATCGGGGCGAGCGGCGACGATCGCCCGGAGCTTCTCCCTCAGCTGCTCCGCGGTGAGCGCCGTATCATTGAGGTAGACCTGGCCCCCCTTCGCGACGTTTACCACCAGCTGCTCTTCCTCGCCGGCCAGTGGACCGGCGGCGACCTTCGGCAGATCGATGGAGACGCCCTGCTGCAGGATCGGCGCGGTCACCATGAAGATGATGAGGAGCACGAGCATGACGTCGACCAGCGGCGTCACATTGATCTGGGAGATCGCACCGCTGTCGGAGGAACTCTGATCGAATGCCATGGTTACGCCGTCCTCACTTGAGGAAGTGCCGCTCGGCGATGTTGAGGAACTCCGAGGCGAAGGTGTCCATCTCGGCCGTCAGCACGCGGACCTGGCGCGCGAACCGATTGTACATGACGACCGCCGGGATGGCCGCCGCGAGGCCGACGGCCGTCGCGATCAACGCCTCGGCGATGCCGGGAGCGACCGCCTGGATGCTCGACGACGTCGTCGTCGAGAGTCCGCGGAACGCCGTCATGATGCCCCACACCGTCCCGAAGAGACCAATGAAGGGCGCCGTGCTCGCCGTCGTCGCGAGGAAGGTGAGCCCGCGCTCGAGGCGCGTCACCTCCTGCGTGCGTGCCCGTACGATCGCCCGCTGGACGTTGACGGTCCCGCCGAGCTCGGTCGACTCGTCCTCGCCCGGATTGTTGCGCTTCGCCTTGTTGACCCGCTGGAGCTCCTGGTAGCCGCCCCGGAACACCTGCGCCACCGGGCTCTCCTTCAGGTTGACGCTGGCCGCCTGGATGGCGGACAGATTCTTCGCGTCCCAGAAGATCTCGACGAAGCGCTCGGACTGCCGCCGGGCCCGGCGCATCTCGAGGCTCTTGGCGAGGGCGATCCCCCAGCAGCCGACCGAGAACGCGAGTAGAATGATGAGCACCACGCGCACGACCAGGCCCGAGCCGAGGACCATGTCGAGCACGCTCTCCTGATGCCCGGCCAGCTGCGCCGCGACACCGCCGAGCGCCGTCGTTCCCCACAGCAAGGTGTTCTGGACCATACCCGGCGCCGCCCCCACCACCCGCTCGGACCCTAGCCAACGCCTCCGGGGCAGTCAAACGTGACAAATGTGACGGAACGCTTCACCTTGACCCTCCCAGGTCGAAATGGAATATGAAAAATCTCCGTTTCGATCGCGCACCATCCGGGGCGCGACCCCGCTCACGAGGAGGGCGACCGTGGCGACCATCCGCATCGGCATCAACGGTTTCGGCCGCATCGGCCGCAACGTGCTGCGCGCCTGCCTCGACGAGGCCGCGCTCGAGTTCGTCGCCGTCAACGACATCACCGATGCGAAGACACTCGCCCACCTGCTGAAGTACGATTCGATTCATGGAACGCTGGCCCGCGACGTCCGCGCCGAGAGCGACGCCATCGTGATCGAGCGCAAGCCGGTGCGCGTCCTCGCCGAGCGGGATCCGGCCCGGCTGCCCTGGAAGCAGCTCGGCGTCGACCTCGTCCTCGAGTGCAGCGGTCTCTTCACCGATCGCGACAAGGCAGCCAAGCACCTCGAGGCCGGGGCGAAGAAGGTGATCATCTCCGCTCCCGCGAAGGGCGCCGATCTCACGATCTGCATGGGGGTCAACGATCGGACGTACGACGCGAGGAAGCACACCGTTCTCTCCAACGCGTCGTGCACGACCAACTGCCTCGCCCCGATCGCCAAAGTCCTCCACGAGCAGTTCGGCATCCGGCGCGGGCTGATGACGACCGTGCACTCCTACACCAACGACCAGCGCATCCTGGACCTGCCGCACGAGGATCTCCGCCGCGCCCGTGCCGCTGCGCTCTCCATGATCCCGAGCAGCACCGGCGCCGCCAAGGCGATCGGCCTCGTGCTCCCGGCGCTGAACGGCAAGCTCGACGGCATGGCGGTGCGCGTCCCGACTCCGAACGTCTCCCTCGTCGACCTGACCGCCGAGCTCGAGCGGCCGGCAACGGAGGTGGGGATCAACGAGGCCATGCGCGAGGCCGCGAGCGGGCCCCTGAAGGGCATCCTCCAGTACTGCGACCAGCCGCTCGTGTCGTCCGACTTCAACGGCACGACGTATTCCTCGATCTTCGACAGCCAGCTGACGCGCGTGCTCGATGGCACCTTCTGCAAGGTCCTCTCCTGGTACGACAACGAGTGGGGGTTCTCGAACCGCATGCGCGACGTGGCGCTGCTGGTTGGCCGCAGCCTCGGGTAGGCGTCGGGACGTGCGGTCCCTCCGCGACCTCGAGCTCCGGGGCAGGCGGGTCTTCCTGCGTGCCGACCTGAACGTCCCGCTCGACCAGGGACGGATCACCGATGGGACGCGCATCGAGGCCACCCTCCCCTCGCTCCGCTTCGTGCTCGAGCGCGGCGGCCGCCTCATCGTCGCCTCGCACCTCGGTCGTCCCGACGGCGAGCGGCGGCCAGAGCTCTCGCTCACCCCCGTCGCCGAGGCGCTCTCCGGGGCGCTCCATCTGCCCGTCGAGCTGGCGCCGGACTGCGTCGGTGAGACGACGGAGCGCCTGGTGAACGCGCTCGGCCCGGGGCAGGTGCTCGTCCTCGAGAACCTCCGCTTCCATCCCGAGGAAGAGAAGAACGACGCGGGCTTCGCGCTCAAGCTCGCCCGCCTGGGCGACGTCTACGTGAATGACGCCTTCGGCGCCGCCCACCGGGCACACGCCTCGACGTCCGGCATGGTCCGGCACTTCCGCGATCGCGGCGCAGGCCTTCTCCTCGAGCGGGAGGTCACGGTCCTCTCCGATCTTCTCGGTGCACCTGCTGAACCGTTCGTGGCGGTGCTCGGGGGAGCCAAGGTGTCCGACAAGCTCGGCGTCCTCCAGAGCCTGCTCGGGCGCGTGCAGGCGCTCTGCATCGGCGGCGCGATGGCCTACACATTCCTCCGCGCGCAGGGGAAGCCCGTCGGCCGCTCGCGCGTGGAGCTCGACAGGGTTTCGCTGGCCCGGGAGACGCTCCGCGAAGCCGAGGAGCGCGGCGTTCGCGTGGCCCTGCCCACCGACCATCTGGCCGCGGAGCGCCCGCAGGCCGACGCGCCATCCCGCGTCGTCGCCGCCGACGCTTTCCCGGAGAACCTCCTCGGTGTCGACATCGGCCCCGCGACGGCGCATGCTTTCCGTCACGAAATCGAGCCGGCGGGGACCGTCTTCTGGAATGGGCCGATGGGGATCTTCGAGATCGAGCCGTTCAGCCGCGGCACGCTCGCCGTGGCCGAGGCGATAGCGGCATGCAAGGGCACGACGGTGGTGGGCGGCGGTGACTCGGTCGCCGCGCTCAGACGGGCCGGGAAGCTCGCGGCGGTGACTCACGTGTCGACCGGCGGCGGCGCGTCGCTCGAGTTCCTCGAGGGGCGAGAGCTCCCCGGACTCCGCGCGCTCGAGCAGGAGCCGACCGAGCCGATGGAGAAGGCACGATGACCCGCACGCCGTTGATTGCCGGCAACTGGAAGATGCACGGCACGCGCAGCGAGGCGGTCGCGCTGGCCGGCACGCTCGCCAAGAACGTCGGGCGTCCGCGCGGGCGGGAGGTGGCGGTCGCGCCACCCTTCACGGCCCTCGACGCGGTGGCGCAGGCTCTCGACGGCACGGGCATCAAGCTCGCCGCGCAGAATTGCCACTGGGAAGCGCAGGGCGCGTACACGGGCGAGATCTCGGTCGCGATGCTGCGCGAGACAGGGTGCGCCTTCGTGATCGTCGGCCACTCCGAGCGCCGGCAGCTCTTCGGCGACACCAACGAGACCGTGAACCGGCGGGTCCACGCCGTGCTGGGCGCCGGCCTCGTCCCGATCATCTGCGTCGGCGAGACCCTCGAGGAGCGCGAGGCCGAGGCGACGGACGCCGTCGTCGCCCGCCAGGTGGACACCGCCTTCGCCGACGTCCGTCCCGAGCAGGTCGCGACCTGCGTCGTCGCCTACGAGCCGGTGTGGGCGATCGGCACCGGCCGGACCGCCACGCCCGCGCAGGCGCAAGAGGTCCACGACGCCATCCGCCGCCAGATCGGCATTCGCACCTCGCCCACGACCGCGGAGCGCATCCGGATCCTCTACGGGGGGAGCGTGAAGCCCGAAAACGTCGACGCCCTCATGGCCGAACCGGACATCGACGGGGCGCTCGTGGGTGGGGCGAGCCTCGATGCGGTGGCCTTCACCCGCATCGTGCAGTATCAATGAGGGAGGAGGAGTTTCGATGAGCGTGATGCTGATCCAGTACGTCGTGCCGGTGATTCACGTGCTCGCGTGTCTCTTCCTCATCGTCGTCGTCCTCCTCCAGACGGGCAAGGGCGCCGACATGGGGGCGGTGTTCGGGGGCGGCAGCCAGACGCTCTTCGGGTCGGGCGGCGCCGGCAACTTCCTCACCAAGCTCACCACCGGCATGGCGATCGCCTTCATGGCGACGTCGCTCATCCTCACCTACGGCGCGAGTCGCTCGGCAACCGCGAACCTGCTGAATCGCCTGCCTGTACCGGCAGCCGAGACGGAACCCGTGCCGCCAGCACCCGCAGCGCCTGCCGAAGGCGAAGCGACACCACCCGCTCCCGCTGCCGAGGCGCCGGTCGAGTCGCCTCCCGCGGGCACACCCACGCCGGCGCAGTAGCTGCGGCGGCTCGACAGCTTCCGGTGGCTCTGTTAGACGGGGCTCGCTTCGCCCGCCCAGGCGCGCCCGTGTGCGAGGATGGCGGAAATGGCAGACGCGCTAGTTTGAGGGGCTAGTGGGGTAAAACCCGTGGGGGTTCAAGTCCCCCTCCTCGCATTTTTCTAGCTCAATAGTTTCGCGCACTCGTGATCGCCGCCCCGCGCTTGGGAACCAACCGGACCGGGAAGAGACTCGGATCGAGCAACGCGTAGCGGCCGTCTCCGGCCACGCCTGCACCCCCAGCGGGTTCAGGCCGACCATCTTGGCGCGCTGCTCGTCGACCTCGATCCGGAACGTCGCGCCGATCTCGGTGACGCCGTCTCAC
>DATILR010000305.1:0-11842 GCA_035476275.1 Binatus sp. (SeqCode)
ACGGACGTCGCCGTAGCCCAGGATGCTGACGCCCGACGTCGTCGTTCTCGTCCCGGGGTTTCTCGGCTTCGCACGGCTGGGTGGGTTCTACACTTTCGCCGACCGTCTCATGGCGGCGCTGCGGGGGTTGCTGGAGGAGCCACTCGCCGGCGTCGTCCCGGTCGTGCCGTGCACGACGCTGCCGGGCGGCGCGCTCGTGCGTCGGCAACGACATCTCCTCGACTCGCTCGTCCAGCTGACGGAGGAGAAGCTGCGCGGCGTGGAGCGCATCCACCTCGTGGGGCACAGCGCCGGCGGGGTGGACGCGCAGCTGCTCGCCTGCACGACGCCGCTCGAGGGCGGGCCGTGGAGCCGCGCGGACGAACGCGTTCGCCGACGCATCAAGTCGGTGGTGACCATCGCCGCTCCGCACTACGGCACGGGCCTCGCCGAGAGTCGGCTGGCCCACTGGGGTGAGAACCCGCTCCGCCATCCGGGAGCGCTCCTGCCCGACGCGCTCACGCTCCTCCACCTGGCCCTGATCGTGCCCCGGGAGGCCGCGGCGCTGGTCGGACTCGAGCTCGCGTCACCCAACGACGCAGTGAAGTTCATGCTGGAGCTGGCTCGCCATCACGAGCTCATCGCCGATCTCCGTCCTGCCAACATGGAACGGCTCCGCGCAACGGTCGAGCCCGATCCGGAGATATCGCTCACCTGCTTCGTGACCGGCACGGAGGTACGTGACGAGGGCGAGCGGGCGAGCGATCCCTTCTTCAGGGATCTGTACGGCCTGACGGCCGATGCCGATCGGGGTGCGCCGACGTCGGCCGTGGTCGAGCGGTGCGGCCGCCTCCTCCGCCGCGTCGTGAAGAGCCGGCCGGGGCTCGTGATCCGGAGCGAGTGCAGCGAGATGCCCGCCGTGATCGACGCCCGTCTCAACGACGGCGTGGTGAACACGATCCGCCAGCTGGTCGACCCCGACGACGAGCGACAGATCGGCGGATTCGTCGTCGCGGACCACGGCGACGTCCTCGGGCACTACGACCGCCAGGACGCGCTCATCGACGGGCCGCCCTTCAACGCGGGACTGTTTCACAGCGGCGCGGGATTCGGCGACGACGAGTTCTTCACCCTCTACCGCCGGGTGGCGAACGCCCTGCTGAAATCCATCCCGGGTGCTGGATTCAAGTGGGAGCCGGTCCCCGCCGTGGTCAGACTTCCGGCGACGTAGGGATCGGCGACCGCCCGCTTCCCGCGGGCCATTGCCGGAAGACCGCCAACGCGCTCTTCGCGCTCGAGCTGGCGCGGCGCGCGACGGCCGTCGGCATCACCGCGAACGCCGTCCACCCCGGTGGCATCATGACCGGCCTGCAGCAGCATCTCAGCCGCGAGGACATGAACGCGCTCGGCTGGCTCGATGCCGACGGGAAACCGCGCCAGGGTTTCAAGACGCCCGCGCAGGGTGCCGCCACCTCCGTCTGGGCCGCCACGGCGGCCGAGCTGGCGGGCAAGGGGGGGCTCTACCTCGAGGACTGCCGGGAAGGGGAGCCGGTCAGACCCGACGTGCCGTTCGCGGGCTATCACGCCCACGTGCGGGATCCGGAAGCCGCCAGGCGTCTGTGGGCGGTCTCCGAGGAGATGCTCGGCAAGTCGGTGGCCTTCTAGTTCCGGCCCCGCTCACATCCGCCCGAGCGGTCCGAGACGAGGACGAAGCGGAGGCCCCCGACCGTCGCAGGCGTCGCCGGCAGGTCCCTGAGCGCCGGGGCGAGCTCCTCGTAGGCGTCGGCGCGGACCAGGGCGCAGGCGGATCGGCGGCTCAGGATCCGCTCGAGCTGAGGAGCGGAGGGCGCCTCGGGGATCAGGCGTCCGGCATGGAACAGAAAGGGGCTCACGACCTCGTGATTCGGGAAGCCGAATGTCACGACCGATGCGCCTCCGCGGGCAGCGCGTCCCAGCTGCTCGCCCCACGGTCGGGCGCTGCAGAAGACGTTGAACTGCGGCAGTAGCCGGAGCGCGATGACCAGCTGGATGACGGCGCAGGACGCCGCCAGGGTCAGGGCAGCTCGCGCCGGCCGCTGCGCGCGCTGCGCTCGGCCGAAGAGAATTCCGAGGAAGGCGATGCCCCCCGCGGCGATCCAGGGTACGGGGTGGGCCGCCGAACGGAAGAGCGCGTCGATGAGCAGACGCCCGATCGATTCGCTCTGCATCACGGCGGCGGGATCGAGGAGCAGCAGACCGAAGGTCACAAGCGGCAGGACGAGCAGAGCGGTCGCGGCGAGGGCGCGTCGCGTCCCCCGATCGAGCCTCGACTGCTCCTCGCCCTGCCACCAGAGCGCGACGACCACTGCGAACCCGGGGTAGGCCGGGAGCAGGTAGTGGGGCCGCTTGGTGGCGGAGAAGCTGAGAGCTGCCGTCATGCAGACGGCCCAGAGGAGGGGAAAGAGGCGGTCGGGATCGCGCCGGCGTCGCCACGCTGCGACCAGGGCGGCCGGCAGCGCGATCGACCAGGGCAGCAGATCGAGAGCGAGGTTGTAGGCGTAGTAGAGGAGCGGTCGATGATGCCCTATCCCGCGGGAGCCGACGAGCCGTCCCAGATGGTTCGTGACGAGGAAGAAGGAGATCGCGTCGCCCCCCTGCGTCCAGGTGAGCGCCACCATCCACGACGCGAGGGCAACGCCGAGTCCCAGCGCGGCGATACCGAGCTGACGGCCCCGCAGGCGGCCGGTACCGGCGAGCGCGAGAAAGCTGAGCACCGTCAGGACGGCGAGACCCGGACCCAGCAGACTCTTCAGCCAGAACGCCACGCCGGCAGCCGCCACCGCGCCCGCGAGAGCAGCGCGGCGTCCGGTCTTCCACGCCAGGAAGAAGAGCGTGAGCGCCAGCGCCGTGGCAGCCGTAGCGGCCGTGTCGGGCGTGCCGGAGCGCGCCATCCACCAGTACTCGGGCGCCGTCACGAGCACGAGGGCGGCGATTCCGCCGCTGCCATGGAGCAGCCGGGCGAGGATCGCCGTGACCAGCGCCCCGAGCGCCGCCGAGGTGGCGGCCGGGAACCGCGCCGCCGCCGCCGACAGTCCGTCGCTCAAGTGAAACGTACCCGCCTGCAGCCAGTAGAAGAGCGGGGGCTCCTCGATGAAGGGCTCGCCGTTCAGCCGGGGCAGCAGCCAGTGTCCCGCGTCGAGCATCTCACGGGAGATCTCCGCGACGCGGGTCTCGTCGGGCGGCCAGAGATCTGTCCGTCCCGTGCCGAGCAGGAAGATGCTCGTCGCGAGCACGGCCGCGGCGGCGATCAGACGTTGGTCCGCGCGCGTCATCCGCGCGGCGGGCTGGCCTCCTCGCCCTGCAGGGCGACCGGCATGGCGCGTCCCGGCAACCGCCCTTCGCGGACGCTGCAGACGGGCAGCGCGCATCCCGCCAGCGCGACCGCCTCGTCGCGGAGACGGACGAAGCGTGCCCCCCTCACCCGGTCGAGGAACGACTCCAGGACGCCGAGATAGGGCCCGCCCTCGAGCTCGGCGTGGATGGTGTGCACGTTGAGCACGTCGGGGCGAAGAAGGCGCGCATAGTAGTCCGCCAGCTGGGCGGGATCACGGCTCACGTCACCGTACGTCTCGTCGAGCGTCGGCAGGGTGGTGGGGATCTCGGGGACCGCGAACACCCGTCCGCCCGCTGCGGGCCGGTACGGATAGGACCCGCGCGTGTCGCTCCGGTAGGCGAAGCCCGCCTCGTCCACGGCCGCCAGGCTCGTGGGTGTGCAGCGCCATCCCGGCGCCGCGAAGCCTTCGGGAGCCGTGCCCAGGACGGCCCGGAAGACGTCGGTCGCGTCGCGGATCTCGGCCTGCACCTGCGCGGCGGTCAGCCGCGGGAGGCGGTCCTGCCACCGCGCGTGATCGTAGCCGTGCACCGAGACCTCGTGCCCCGCGGCCACGAGCTGCCGGAGGATCGAGGGAAACGCCTGCGCCACCGGCCGCGCCGGCAGCAGCGTACCCGAGAGCAGGGTTCGCCAGCCGTACACCCCCACCGCCCGCGTGCGGAGCAGCTTGGCGACGAAGCGCGGATCGAGGAGGCGAGTGAGTCGCCGGCCCATGCGATCGGGCCCGCAGACGACGAAGAACGATGCGCGCACGCCGCGTGCGGCGAAGGTGGCCGCGAGGGCCGGTACGCCGCGCGCGAGCCCGGCGTGGGTGTCGATGTCCACCTTGAGGGCGACGCGGATGTCACCCGCCGCGGTCACACCCGGTCCGCTTGCTCCGCTTCGGCCTTCTCCCCGCGGAACCAGGCGATCGTCCGGGCGAGTCCCTCCTCGAGCGTCGTGCGGGCGCGCACGCCGAGCAGGCGGTGCATGCGGGTCACGTCCGGAACGCGGCGCGGCACATCCTCGTAGCCCTCGGCGTAGATCCGCTCCTGCGGGACGAGGCGCACCGTCGACCGTCCACCCCCCAGCTCGATCATCACCTCGGCGAGGCGCCGAATCGACGTCTCCTGGTTGGTCCCGATGTTCAGGACCTGTCCTTCGGCCTCGCGCACCAAGCCCGCCGCGATCGTCGCGCGGATGGCGTCGTCGATGTAGGTGAAGCAGCGTGTCTGGGTGCCGTCGCCGATCACCGTCAGGGGCTCGCCGCGGAGGAGCTGCCCGAGGAAGATGGTGATCACCCGGCCGACGTCGAGACGGTCGAGCCGCGGTCCGTACACGTTGAAGTAGCGCAGGATGGTCACCGGCAGGCCGAGCCGCCGGTAGGCGAGGCAGAAGTGCTCCGAGGCGGCCTTCGAGGTCGAGTAGCACCAGCGATCGATGCTGGTGGAGCCGAGGACCCGGTCGGCGTCCTCGCTCCACGGCACGTCGGGGTTGCGGCCATAGACCTCGGAGGTCGAGCTGAAGACGAGTCGCCGCCCGTGCTTGTAGGCGGCGCGCAGCACGTGCTGCGTGCCGTTCACGTTCACGTTGAGCACGTGGTACGGATCGGCGACGTAGTGCTCGACGCCCACCACCCCGGCCAGGTGGTAGATCAGGTCGGCCTTGGCGGCGAGGCCGTCGAGCAGCTCCGCGTTCATGACGGAATCGACCACTAGGTGGAAGTTCGGATGGCCGAGCAGGTGACGTACTTTCGCCTGCGATCCCGTGTCGAGGGCGACCACCTCGTCGCCGCGGGCGAGAAAACCTTCGGACAGGTGCGACCCGACGAACCCCGCGCCTCCGGTGATGAGCACTCTCATGCGTGTCCTCCAACCTCCTCGACGTCAGCGACGTCACCCAGCCGCTCGCCTGCCCTGATCCCGACCTGCCCGGCGAGCTCGTCCGCGCGTCGTTCGCGGTCACCCTCGAGCGCGACACGCTCGAGGAGTAGCGACCCGCGGCCGGACGCCACCACGACGCCCGACCCCTTCTGCACCTCGAGCACCTCGCCCGGGATCCCCTCCCGAGGATCGTCCAGCGGACGCGCCCACCACACGAAGAGCGGCCTGCCACGGAGGGTCGTGAACGCTCCGGGATAGGGATGCGTGACCGCTCGTACGAGGTTGTAGAGCTGTCGCGCGGGATGCTGCCACTGCAGTCGTCCGTCCTCCGGCCGCCGCCCGCCGAAGTAGCTGGCGCGTGCATGATCCTGCGGGATGCGCGGCGCCTTTCCGGCTACCAGGAGTGGATAGGTCTCGCGCAGGAGAAGCCGCGCGGCCTCGCCCAGCTTCCCGTTCAGGCTGAGGGCCGTATCGTCGTCCGTGATCGGCACGGCGCGCTGCGCCACGATGTCGCCGCGGTCCGGCTTGGCGTCCATGTGGTGGAGCGTCACCCCGGTCTCCCGCTCGCCATGCACCAGCACCCAGTTGACGGGACACCGCCCCCGGTAACGCGGCAGGAGCGAGCCGTGCAGGTTGAGCGCAGCGCGGGCCAGGCCCAGGACCTCGGGCGAGAGCAGCTCCCGGAAGTAGAAGGAGAAGATGACATCGGGAGCGAGGCGCGCGATGGTCGCGATCACCTCGGGTTCGTTGACCGAAGCGGGCATCAGGACGGGCAGGTCGGCCCGCCGGGCACGGTCGGCGACGGAGCGGAACCAGACATTCTCCCCCGGATCGTCGCGATGGGTCACCACGGCGGCGATGTCGGCACCGAGCGAGAGCAGCTCGTCGAGCGCCACCCACCCGATGTCCTGATAGGCCATCACGACGAGGCGCACGGCGGAGTCCCCTCGGGTCGATGGACGGCGCGCACCAGGTAGGTGGGTCGCCTCCGCACCTCGAGATAGATGCGACCGACGTACTCGCCGACCATTCCGACGGCGAGGATGAGAAAGCCGAGGAACACGAAGAGGATCGCGAACAGCGTGAACACTCCCTCTCCCTCGGGCCCCACCACCAGGCGCCGGATGAAGAGAAACATGCCGAACGCCATGCCCGCCAGCGAGACGCCGATCCCCGCGAGCGAGACGAGCTGGATGGGCAGCATCGAGAAGCTGGTGATGAGGTCGAAGCCGAGGCGCATGAAGCGTAGGGCCGAGTAGCGGGACCGTCCGGCAAAGCGCGCCGCGTGACCGATCGGGATCTCGGTGGGGTGCTGGGCGACCGACGCGGCGAGCACCGGGATGAAGGGCGAGTGCTCCGCGGAGCGGAGCACCTGGTCGACGACGTCGCGCCGGTAGGCGCGCAGCATGGAGCCGCAGTCCCGCATCGGCACGCCGACGCTGCGTGACGCGACCCCGGTGACCAGCGCCGAGATCGCCCGGCGGAGCGCGGGGTCGCCCCGGTCCTCGCGCCAGGTCCCGACGACGTCGTGCCCGGCGTCGATCGTCTGCAGCAGGCGCGGAATCTCCTCCGGCGGGTTCTGCAGGTCGGCATCGATCGTGACCACGACGGCTCCTCGGGCGTGGGCGAAACCCGCCAATACGGCGGCGTGCTGGCCCGCGTTGCGGGCGAGCGAGACCACGGTCACGCGGTGGTCGTCCGCCTGGATGACGAGGAGCTCCTCCAGCGACTGATCGGTGCTGCCGTCGTCGACGTAGACGACCTCGGCGGGCCGGTCGAGCGAGTCGAGGACGGCCGCGATGCGTGCGTGGAGCGTCTGGAGACCGGCTTCCTCGTTGAACACGGGCACCACGATCGAGGCCGCCGGCGCCCCCGGAGTGGTCGTGCCGGCGGGCACGCGCGTCCGGGGCTCAGGCAGCATGGCGACGGACCACGTCCCAGAGCGCGGCTGCCACGTCGTTGACGTCGTCGCGGGTCATGCTCGGGAAGAGGGGCAGTGAGAGGATGCTCTCCGAGGCGCGGGAAGCCTCGGGGAGGTCCCCCGGGGTGAGCCCGAACCGTTCACGGTAGAGCCGGTGCAGGTGCAATGCTTTGAAGTGCAGGCCCACGCCGATGTTGGCCTCCAGCAGGGCCGCCATGATCGCGTCGCGGTCGACGTGGAGCTCGGCGAGGCGGAGGCGGACGACGAGCAGATGCCAGGCGTGCCGGGCAGGGTAGGGGACCGGCGCGAGCATCTCCACCGCGGGCAGGCCCGCCAGCGCGCCGTGGTACCAGCCCGCGGCCTGCGTCCGCGCCGCGATGAACTCCTCGAGCCGCGACAGCTGCACGATGCCGAGCGCGGCCTGCAGGTCCGTCATGTTGAACTTGAAGCCGAGCTCCACGATCTCGTAGTCGGGGGAGCCGCGCTTCCCGTAGCGTCCCCATGCGTCCCGCGTGACGCCGTGAAAGCGAAGGAGCCGCAGGCGGTCGGCGAAGGCGGCGTCGTCGGTGGTGATCATCCCACCTTCGCCCGTCGTGATCGCCTTGATGGGATGGAAGCTGAAGACCGCGGCGGTGCTGCCCCCGCCGACGGGCCGACCGCGGTAGTGGGTGCCGAGCGCGTGGGCGGCATCCTCGATCAGCGCGAGACCGTGGCGGGTGGCGAGCACGCGGAGCGGGTCGAGATCGACCGGCTGGCCGGCGAAGTGCACCGGGATGATGGCGCGAGTGCGTCGCGTGATCGCGCGCGCCACCGCCTCGGGCTCGATGTTGAGCGTCGCCGGGTCGATGTCGACGAACACCGGCCGGGCGCCGACGGCGAGCACCATGTTGGCCGTCGCGGCCCAGGTCATGGGCGTGGTGACGACCTCGTCGCCCGCCCCGACGCCCGCCGCCAGCAAGGCCAGGTGCAGGCCCGCAGTTCCGGAGGTGACCGCGATGGCGTGCGCCGCCCCGACGGTGCGCGCGAATTCCTCCTCGAAGCGACCCACGCGCGGCCCGCTCGTCAGCCAGCCCGAGCGCAGGCATGCGGTGACCTCTTCGATCTCTTCCGGCCCGATCGACGGGCGTGAGAGCGGGAGAAATTCGGCGCGCACGAGGGCCTCGTCCTTCCAGCCAGCCGTCAGGGTTGATTAAAGGAGTGTATGGTTAGATCACCCATCGCTTCTCGTCCACGTCATTCGCCGGTCGCGCTGGGCGCGGCCGTGCTGCTCGTGACCGCGTGCCTCTACCTGCAGGGCCTCGGCAACGGGCCGCTCCTCGAGCCTGACGAGGGCCGCTACGCCGAAATCCCGCGCGAGATGCTCGTGACCGGCGACTGGGTGGTGCCGCGGCTGAACGGCCTCGTCTATGCCGAGAAGCCCCCGCTGGTGTACTGGCTCACTGCCCTCACATACCGCGTGGTCGGCGTCAACGAACTCGGTGCGCGTCTGGTCCCGGCCCTCTCGGGGGTGCTGACCGTCGGCGTGGTTGCCTGGTTCGGCATGCACTGCTTCGGCCCGGAAGCCGGCTGGACGGCGGCGATCATGCTGGCCACGACGCCGCTCTTCTTCCTCTTCTCCCGGCTGGCGATCCTCGACGTCCCGATCACCCTGTGCGTGACCCTGGCGACCGTGGCGCTCTACCGCGTGCAGGAAGGAGCCGGCTGGCGCTGGCAGGTGGTTGCCGGTCTGGCGATGGCGGCCGGCATTCTCGTCAAGGGTGCCATCGCAATCCTCTTCCCGGTCGGGATCGTGGCCGCCTGCGCGCTGATCGAATGGGACGGCGCTGCACTTCGACGGGCGCTCAGCCCACTGCCCATCGTGCTGGCGCTCCTGCTGCCCCTCCCGTGGTTCTGGCTGATGGCCCGGCGTGTTCCGGGATTCCTGCACTTCTTCTTCGTCGAGCAGCACTTCTACCGCTTCGCGAGCGGCGACAAGATCGGCCAACATCACCGGCCCGGCGTGCTCGCCGCGGTGCTGTTCGGCGGCGCGCTTCCCTGGTCGCTCGTGCTCATCGCTGGCCTCGCGCGGGAGGGGATCGCCAACTGGCGCGCAGCCGGCCACCGCGCCGAGCGTCTGCTCGACCTCTGGATGCTGGCGGTGCTCGGCTTCTTCTCGCTCAGCTCGGTGCAGCTGGCGACCTACATCTGCCCGGCCTTCGTGCCGCTCGCGCTCCGGACCGGGCGCCTCTGGTCGGAAGGCCGCGGCCGTGGGTGGCCGATCCTGGCCTGGGCGGCGCTCGCGGCGGTCATCCTCGCGGCCGTAGCCGCTCCTGGACACGTCTACGAGATGCTCGTGGGCGAGGGTCTCTATTCCCGGTGGTGGAAGCAAGCCAAGGTGATCAAGATGGCGCTCGTCCCGGCGGCGAGCATCGTGCTGGGCGCGACGTTGCTGGCGGCGAAGATCCCGCGGCCTAGCGTGGCGCTCGTGGTGATGGCCGCCGGGCTCGCCCTGGGGCTCGCGCGCACGGAACAGAGTCGCAGCGCGTATCGTTCCTATCCCGCTCTCGGGACCGTCGTGCGGGCGCGCAGTGGTGAGGCAGATCGCCTCGTTACCTATGGTACCTACCTCCAGAGTCTCCCGTTCTACGCCCGCCGCCGCACCGTTGTGGTGGGCTCGGGGGGGGAGCTCCAGTTCGGGGCAAGTCTTCCGGAAGGGCGTGCGCTCGTGTGGCGCGAGGAGAAGCTGATCCGCGCGTGGAACGGGCGGCGGCGCCTCATGCTCGTCATCGAGCCTGACGTTTGGCGACGATTGCGACACCGACTTACCCGGCCCCCGAGCGTGCTCGCGCTCGAGCACCGACGCGTCCTGGTGACCAACGCCCCCCTGGGCCTGCGCCCACCCCCCGTGACTCCCCCCGACGTTGCCTACCCCCACCTGAACCCCTGACAGCCGACCGCAGCCGGCCGGGCACTGCGCCGGCGTCACTCGACGCAGTTTCGACCTCTCACAGGGCGAACGCTCGACGATTAAAACAAAACAGGTAACAGAGGCTTTATGAAGCGACCGTGAAGCGCGGTCGCACACGCGGGCGAGGACTGGCCCAGCCACCCGTGCGCTTCGACCGTCGCTGCGTGGGGGGGTGGGTCGCGTGGGCGACGCGGTGACGGCGAATCGCCCTCCCCGTGCCTCCGGTCGTGCAGCGGCGGAGGCAGATGCTAGCTCCCTATCTCGCCTGCCCGTCTCGAGGACGGTTCCTGGCCCCGCACTTCCCGCGAGCTGCCACATCGCCGGCCGCGTGCTCCCGAGATCAGGCGATTGACCTTGCCAGGCACTCTCGCTGTGCTGGCCGGCGCCGTAACGCGGACTGCCGCATGCCGGTCGAGATCACCGTCGGGCCTCCCGTGCTCACCATCAACGAGGGCCGCACCTTCATGGTGACCGACCTCGGCGGCGAGATCGCCGCGGACACCGAGCTGGGCCTCTACGCGGACGACACGCGGTACGTGAGCTACTATGCCGTCTTCGCCAACGGCCAGCCCTGGGTAAAGCTCACCTCGGCTGCGACGAGCTACTATGCCGCCCGCATCCACCTGAGCAATCCGCCGTTCGCGACGGAGGAGCACGACGTCGCCGGGGGGACGCTGACGCTCGTCATCAGCCGGACCATCGGCGACGGCGGCGTGCACGAGGATCTCGACGTCACGAACCACGACCTGATGGCGGTGCGTTTCAACCTGGAGGTGGCCCTCCGCTCCGACTTCGCGGACATCTTCGAGGTGAAATCGCATCGCTTCGTCCGGCGGGGGCGCATCGTCACCGACTGGAATGCGCAGCAACACGAGCTCCGCACGACGTACACCAACCGGGACTTCCAGCGGACCTTCGTGTACTGCGCGCGCGAATGGGGCGCGCCGCCGCCCTCCTACGCCAACGGTCGCGTCGTCTTCGAGATCGAGCTCGCGCCCGGCGCCACCTGGCACACGTGCTGCCACTATGTCCTGGCCGGGCGCCGCCCCGTGCGTGGTTGCTATCTGGAGGAGCCCGGCAGCCAAGCCGATCACCTCCAGCGCCAGTGGCAGGAGAGGGCGACCCAGCTCACCTCGGCGAACGAGGACGTCTACCGGCTCTACCGCCAGTCGGTCGAGGACATGGGCGCGCTCCGCCTCCACGACCAGGACCTTGCCCCCGACGTGTGGCTCGCGGCCGCCGGAGTGCCCTGGTTCGTCGCCGTCTTCGGGCGCGACAGCCTCATCGTGAGCTTGCAGAACATGATCGTCGATCCGAGCTTCGCCCGGGGTGCGCTCGCGGCGCTCGCGCGCCTGCAGGCAACGGAGATGGACGACTGGCGCGACGCGGAGCCGGGCAAGATCCCGCACGAGATGCGCGTGGGCGAGCTGGCGCACTTCGGGCGCATCCCCCACACGCCGTATTACGGCACTGCCGATGCCACACCCCTCTATCTCGTCGTGCTGCACGAGGCGTGGAAATGGTCGGGCGACGAGGCGCTGCTCCGGCAGTACCGGGACGTCGCCCTCCGCTGCCTCGAGTGGATCGATCACCACGGCGACCTCGATGGTGACGGCTTCCAGGAATATCGCACGCGCTCGTCGCAGGGTTACGAGAACATGAGCTGGAAGGACGCCGGCGACGCGGTCGTCTACCCCGACGGCAGCCAGGTGCGACAGCCGAAGGCTCTCTGCGAGCTGCAGGGCTATGTCTTCGACGCCTGG
>DATILR010000306.1:0-2142 GCA_035476275.1 Binatus sp. (SeqCode)
CGGGGTGGCATGGCGCACGAGCTCGTCGAGCGCCTCCGGCGTGATCGCCGCACTGGGGGCGCGGTCAAGCCCCAGAACCTGTCGGGGAGCGGGCCCCCGTTCGGTCAACGCCCCGGTGAGGCTGGCATCGTCGAGGACATATGGGGTGCAACGTCCCATCTGCGACAGCCACATCGCGGCGATGGTCGCTCGGACCGTATCGTCGTCGACGAGCACGCACCGGGCGTTCTGGGTGCCGAGGTAGTGATCCGGGCTCATCACGAGTGAGCCTTCGGGCGCATTACGCGCTCCAGGAAGGTGCCCCGCCTCGTACTCCTCGCGATCGCGCACGTCGAAGACATAGGTCGTGCACGTCACGTCATCTCGCCACTGCTCGAGGGTGGCGCGATCAATCGACCGGATACCGGCACGCGTGGCGAGAGCGCTCGCGCGCTCACGGGCGCGCTGACGGGCTTGCGGAGTGGGGGCGGTGGCGAACCGGGTGGCCCCGCGCTCGAGAACCAACCCGTCGAGGGTCCAGCCCCGGGTGCCGTTCCGGAGCACATACACCTCGTTCGGCACGCCGGCCACGACGAGGCTCGTCCCGCCGAGGATCCCTCGGGTGCGAGACATGCAATTCACCGCCACCTTCGTCGTGGGGTGAGGCACGAGATCGTCGAAGCAGCGCAGCATCTGGCCGGCCGGCGCGTCGATGCTGCCGGGAATGCTGCCCGCCTGGTACTCCTGGCGTGGGCGGCTGTCGATGAGCACCCAGTCCTCCCCGCTCGCGATGGCGCGCTCGAGCTCTCGGGGCGTGATGAACCTGGGTCGAACGTTGTGCACCACGAAATCGCCGAACCCCTTGGACAGCACCTCGATCTCGGGGAAGAGAGCCAATCCCGCGGCGGCCCAGGCCGGCGCACCGCCGGCGAGCGCGGCCACGTTCTCGTACCCGAGTCGTGCCAGGCGGTGTGCCGCCACGGTGGAGACCCCGTCACCGCCGTCCGTGACGATGATGCGCGTGTCGCGGCGAGGAACCAGCCCGGCGATCTCACACTCGATGTGCCCCAGCGGCAGGTGGGTCGCGAGCAGTGGGTGACCGGTGCCGAACGGCACGATCTCGCGCACGTCAAGGAAGGCGATCTCCCGGCCATCCTCGAGCATCGCGGCGACCTCGGCGGCCGCTCTGGTGTTCTCTGGCATATCCGTCGTCTCCCTCACCCGCTCGCGGGCCAGCCCGAGTCGCAGTAGATGGTGACCCTCCCTTCAAACCTCCGCCGTGCCGAAGCTAGCGCAGCCGCGGGCCCGGGTCCATCTTCAGCAAGGCCCGACCGCCCATCGGGTACCACTCCGGCATGAGCGTGACCGCCTGCCCGACGACGTGGAGATCGCGCCAGCACTCGGCGAGGCGGCTCTCGCGGCGGTACGACGTGCTGCCACCGTGCCGGTACATCAGATCCATCGCCTCGCGGGCGCTGTCGGCGGCGTAGGCGGCGCCCAGCCGGCAGCGAGCTCGTTGCTCGAGGGTAGTATCCTCACCGGCCGCGACGGTGTTCCATACCTCGGTGATCGTCGCGCTGCGGTAGGCGCGCCCGGCGTTGAGAATCGTGTCCGCCCGCCCGACCGCGTCCTGGACCTGCGGATCGTCGCAGAGCCGAGCGGTCCGGCCGCGCGGCGTCTTCTCGCTGGCCAGCTCGATGAGCGCATCGATGCCGGCGCGGGCGATACCGGTGATCACGGAGCTGTGGTGGGGCCCAACCCAGGCCTGGGCGGGCACGGCGTACGAGATTCCCGGCCAGCGCTTCCACTGGTTGTCGAGCGGGACGCCGGCGTGGACCATGGTCCGCCGCTCGGGGAGGAAGATGTCCTCGACCGTCCAGTCGAAGCTGCCTGTGGCGCGAAGACCGAACACATCCCAGCTCCCCTCGACGATCTGTGCCTCCGAGCGCGCGAAGACCCCCCGCCAATAGACCGAGGCACCATCCGGGCTCCGGCGCGGCTGGTCGCCATCGAGAATCTGGAAGCTGCCCAGCATCCAGGAGCTCTCCTGGCAGCCGGTGCCGAAGGGCCAGCGACCGGTGACCCGGTAGCCGCCATCGACAGGCACGGCCCGCCCCCCGCCCATCACGGCGGTGCCGGCGATGACGGTGTCGGCCCCGTGCG
>DATILR010000307.1:0-1824 GCA_035476275.1 Binatus sp. (SeqCode)
CCTCCCGCTCCGCCACGACGCGGCCGCGCACGCGGACCTCGGGATACACCTTCAACATCAGGACACGCGGCGGCTCGAGGTCGAAGTGCCGCATGTCCAGCACCAGCTCGCCCTCGATCTCGACGGTCCGCTCGCCCACGCTTCGCACACGCACCTCGCCCTCCACGGGGCGCGTCACGCCGTGGAACGTGAGCGCGCCGCGGACCGCGTGGCGGCTCCCGGAGTCGATCGCCTGCACTCCCCGCACCTCGCCACGGATGCGCGGATACTTCCGAGTCTCGAGCCGGCGCCCGAGCTCGCCGTCGTAGAGGAAGTTGCCCGTCTTCAGACGCTCGGCGTCGATCTCCACGCACCCGGTCGGGGCCACGGCCGGACCGAAGCGATCGCCCGCCAGCTCGGCCTCGAAGTAGCCCTCGAGACCCGTCGTCTCGGCGCGGATGGGGTGGAGACTCGACCTGGCCTCGGCCTCGAGCCGCGACCGTTCAGGCACGATGCGGTACCGCGCCACTCACATCTCACGGATCTTGATCTACCGCGCCAGGTCGGGGAGCGACGACACCACGACGTAGGCGATGCCGCGCCGTGCCGAGTGCTCGCTTGATCATGCTCCTGCCTCCTTCTCGTTGTCGTAGCCCTGGCGGAGCTCGTAGGCAAGGTGATCCCCACGGCCCGCGTCAGTGCGATTCCGCGCGTGCTGACGCCAGGTCCCGCCTCTGCGTCCCGGTACCGCACACCTTGCGCCGTGGAGGCTCATCTGGTTCTATCCGACCCTTCGTGCGGAACCTGCCGAGCCGGGCGGTCGTCGTGGCCGCAGCAATCGTGCTGTTCGCCCCCTGGGTCGAGGCCGCCTCGCTGAACGTCGGCCCTCCAGAGCAGATCGCGCCTGGATGGACCCGCATCACCGGCCGCTACGAGAGTGCTGGCGCGGAGCCGGAATTTCGAGCGATCGCCCGGTGTGGGAACAGCCAGACGGACGCGCACATCCTCGCCACCGTCGTCCACCTCGCGCCCACGGCTGGCACCGTCTGGCTCGACCTGCCTGGCACGCCGGATCGGCTCGTGCCGGCGAGCACACCGTGCGAACCGCCCCACGTGTCAGTCGAGATGCTCGTCGGGGGGACCGTCGTCGGGACGGCACCGATCGCACGCCGCGACACTGCGGCGAGCAACCTCCTGGTGGCTCCACCGCCAGCACCGGTACGCCCGGTGAGCAGCTTCAGCCTGAAAGGACAGAAATACAGCGACGCGCCCTTCGCCAAGCGCACGGAGGCAGGCGTGCAGTGGGCGGTCGATCCGCATGTCAGCATCGAGCTCAACTACGAGCGCACGGCGCAGGCCCCGCTGATGCCATTCGATCACGACAACGGCTTCCTGACGCGCCTGCGGGTGGGCTTCTAGGCGCCGCCCCCTCCGCGTGCGCGCCGTTTCTGAACCCCGCGTAGCTCGGGTCCGTGATCGCGCATGGTGAGCGCGAAGGTCGTCTCGACCTCCTGAATCTCCCGCCCGACGCCGGGGCTCCTGCGCAACTTGACGCCCGATGCCTCGGCGGCGATGCTCGACGCGAATGCCACCGGAACGGAAGACGATCCTCGCGCTCTCCGGGAGCCTGAGCGCGCGTTCATCGAACACGGCGCTTCTCCGGGCCGCTGCGGCCCTCGCGCCCGACGGCCTCGCCTTCGTCTTCTACGACGAGCAGCTGGGCAGTCTCCCCCACTTCAATCCCGACCTCGACGGAGAGGGCGCGGTCCCCCCAACCGCGGTCGGCGAGTTCCGCGGGCTCCTCCGGGCGGCCGACGGCGTCCTCCTCTCCTGCCCGGAGTACGG
>DATILR010000308.1:0-4267 GCA_035476275.1 Binatus sp. (SeqCode)
CTGACGCCGAGGATCGTCTTCGTGCGCGGCAGCGCCTCCTTGATGAGGCGGACCCCCTCGATCGTCTCGGCTCCCGCGCCGACGTAGTTCTGATCGCCGGTGCCGACCGGGAAGACGAGCGGGTCGAAGATGATGTCCTCCTCCGCGACGCCGTACTTCCCGGTGAGGAGGCGGTGGCTCCGCTCGGCGATGGCAAGCTTGCGGGCGCTGGTGACCGCCATGCCCCGGGCCTTGTCCTCGTCGATGCAGCCCACGACGACGGCGGCACCGTAGCGGTGAATGAAGGGCACCACCTTCTCGAACCGCTCCTCGCCGTCCTCGAGGTTGATGGAGTTGATGATCGCCTTCCCCTGGCAACGCTTGAGGGCCTGCTCGAGCACGGCCGCGTCGGTCGAGTCGAGCATGAGCGGGACCTTCACCTTGCGGGTCACGACCTCGAGGAAGGCCGTCATGTCGGTGAGCTCGTCGCGGTCGGGGTTGGCGAGGCAGACGTCGAGCACCTGGGCGCCGCCCCGCACCTGCCGTCGGCCGACCTCGGCCGCCTGGTCGAGGTCGCCGTTGATCACCAGCTCCTTGAAGCGCCGGCTGCCGATCACGTTGGTGCGCTCGCCGACCACGATCGGCCGGCGATCGTCCTCGATGGGCAGCACCTCGATCCCCGAGACGACGGATCGTCTGGTGGGCGTCGCGGTGCGCGGCGGGTAGCGGCGGGCGAGGTCGGCGATCAGGCGGATGTGCTCGGCGGTCGTCCCGCAGCAGCCGCCCATGATGTTCACCCATCCCTCGGCGCAGAAGCGCTCGAGCTTCCCGACCAGGCTCTCGGGTGTCTCGTTGTAGCGCCCCTCCTCGTCCGGCAGGCCGGCGTTGGGGAAGCAGGACACCGGGAAGCGAGAGAGCTGCGCCAGCGTGCGCAGGTGATCGGTCATGAAGTCCGGGCCGGTGGCGCAGTTGAGGCCGATCGCGAAGAGATCGCGCTCGGCGACCGAGACGTAGAGCGCCTCGATCGACTGCCCCGCGAGCATGGTCCCCATCGTCTCGATCGACACCGAGAGGACGACCGGGACCGTGCTGCCGGCGGCGGCGAAGCCCTGCGCGATGCCGAGGAGGGCCGCCTTGACGTTGAGCGTGTCCTGCTGCGTCTCCAGGAAGAGCACGTCGACGCCTCCCTCGAGGAGCCCGGCCGTCTGCTCGGCGTATGCGGCGCACACCTGATCGAAGGTGACGCCGCCGGTCACCGAGATGGTCTTCGTGCCCGGTCCCATCGAACCGGCGACGAAGCGCGGATGGTCGGCGGTCTCGAAGCGCCCACACGTCTCGCGCGCGAGCCGCGCGGCCGTGGCGTTGATCTCCCGGACCTTCCCCTCGAGTCCGTACTCGGCGAGGACGATGCGCGTGCCGCCGAACGTGTCCGTCTCGACGATGTCAGCGCCCGCCGCCAGGTAGCCCGCGTGCATGTCGCGGACCACGTCGGGGCGCGTGAGAACCAGGTGCTCGTTGCAGCCCTCGTACTGCTCGCCGCCGAAGTCGGCCGCCCGGAGATCGCGCCCCTGGAGATAGGTCCCCGTGGCCCCGTCGAGGACGAGGATGCGCTCGGCGAGAAGGGCGCGCAGACGGGCCGTACGGGCGGCGGCGCTCACGTCGGCCATGATAGCCGCAGGGGTACGAGGTGCAAAGATCGCCCCGCCCGTGCCCCCGGCGTCGGGACCACGTTCGTGCGCTGGCGTCTCGGGAGAAGCGTCAGCGGCGCCAGAGGGCGACCGCTTCCGCGAAGCGGCGGCGTTCCTCGGGGGTCTGATCGGGATTCAGATCGGGGTGATTCCGCTTCAGGAAGCGCCGCCACGCGGTCGCGAAGCGGACGGCGGTGCACTTGACGGGCAGCCCGAGCAGCGCCAGCAGGCGCTCGGGTTGCTCCGCGAGCGGCTCCCGTCGTTCCCGGACCGGGCGCGGCGCGGGCGCGCCCCAGCGCTCGGCGACGCCCAGCCACCAGCGAAAGTCGGCGACGATCTCGGCGTAGGTCGGATTGCTCCGCCAGGTGGGCGGGAACCACTCCCGGTGGAGCCGGCCGAGAAAGCCCTCCAGGCGCAGCTGGACCTCGGGTGCGAGGCGACCGCGAGAGTCGCCCAGGGCGAGCAGGATCGCGTCCATCTCGGTCTGGTAGAACGAGCGGCGGACGGTCCAGCGCGGATGAACCGCCTTCCCGATCCAGGGGTAGAGGCGTCGAAGGAACGCCCGGGCCGTGGTTGCCTGCTGCATCGCGAATCGTCCCGTCGTGCGGAGCCACTAGCAAATGGCGTCCCCTGGCCCGCTTGTCAACGGCAAACGCCCGGATGCCGGTCGAGGCTGCGATACTGGATCGCCTCGGCCAGATGCGAGGTCGTGATCTCCTCCTCGCCGACGAGGTCGGCGATGGTGCGGGCGACGCGGAGGATGCGTGTGTAGGCGCGCGCCGAGAGACCGAGCCGCTCGCTCGCCGCCTCGAGGAGCCGTCGCCCCGGCGCGCCGATCCGGCACAGGCGTCGCACCTCGCGTCCGGGAATGTGCGCGTTGAGCGGCACGGGCCGCGGCGCGAGCCGGCGCCGCTGACGGCTGCGCGCGGCTTCGACGCGCGTCCGCACCACGGCCGAGGTCTCGTCGCCGGAGGTCTCGTCGGCCAGCGCCGCGACCGGGACGCGCGGTACCTCGACGTGCAGATCGATGCGATCGAGGAGCGGCCCCGAGACGCGCGCCCGGTATCGGTCCAGGACCGGCGGCGTGCAGCGGCAGGTATCGGCTGCATCCCCCAGGTATCCGCACGGACAGGGATTCATGGCCGTGACCAGCTGGAAATCGGCGGGGAAGACGACGGCCCCCGCACCCCGTGCGACGGTGATGCGGCGCTCCTCGAGGGGCTGGCGGAGCGGCTCGAGGACGTTGCGGCGGAACTCGGGCAGCTCGTCCATGAAGAGCACGCCGCGGTGGGCGAGGGTCACCTCGCCGGGGCGGATCGGCGCTCCGCCACCCAGGAGGGCGGCGTCCGAGATGGAGCAGTGCGGCGCCCGGACCGGGCGCGTGGTGACCAGCGGGCGGCCGTCGAGCAGGCCGGCGACGCTCTGGATCGCCGTCACCTCGATCGCCTCGTCGAGGTCGAGCGCCGGGAGGATCGAGGGGAGACGGCGCGCGAGCATCGTCTTCCCCGCGCCGGGCGGGCCGATGAGCAGCACATTGTGACCGCCGGCGGCCGCGATCTCGAGCGCGCGCTTCGCCGACGGCTGTCCGCGGACGTCCGCGAGGTCGCCCGCCGCGAGCGGGGCGGCGTCGAGCAGGGCGGCGGCGTCGATGGTGGTGGGCTGCCGCGGGGACTCGCCGCGCAGGTGCGCGACCGCCTCGGCGAGCGTGTCGATGCCGATCACGGCCGGGCCGTCGGCGAGCGCCGCCTCGGCGGCGTTGGCGGCGGGAACCAGGAGGGCACGCAGGCCCGCCCGCTTGGCCGCCGCCGCGATGGGGAGCGCGCCGCGGACGGCGTGCACCCGGCCATCGAGCCCGAGCTCCCCGAGGACACACCACGGTGCGAGGTCGGGCAGGGGCGGCTTGGCCTCGGCGGCGAGAATGCCGAGCGCGATGGCGAGGTCGTAGTGCGTCCCTTCCTTTCGGATCCCGGCGGGCGCCAGGTTCACGGTGATGCGACGCTGCGGGTAGGCGAAGCCGGCGTTCCGGAGCGCGGCCCGGATGCGGTCGGCGGCCTCGCGCACGGACCCGTCCGGGAGCCCGACCGTGGTCGTGTGCGGCAGCCCGGAGGACACGTCGACCTCCACCTCGACGACGAGCGCATCGATGCCACGGAGCGCTCCGGAGCGGACCCGGGCGAGCATGCTGCCGGCGTGCCGGCAGCGTGCGCTGGAATCAATCGCTGCGAGCGGACTATGCGCTCCGGAACAGCGCGGTGATGGTGTCGAGAATCCCGGACTTCGCGCCGGGCGCCGCGTGCGCGGCCCGGGGAGAGGCGTCCTGGATGCGCAGTCCCTGGTTCCGCCCCGATCGCCACGCCTCCCAGTCGTAGCGATCCTGCAGGTTGCGCCGGATCGCCGCCACGCGCGCGTCGAAGTCGTCGTCGGGAAAGTCGATCACCGCGTGCCCATCGTCGTGGAGCGAGCGAGCGACCCGGAGCAACTCGCGATCGGTCTGCTCGGGGGGGAATGCGCCGGCAAAGAACGGACTCTCGATCAGCGGGATGTTCATCGCCGCCGTCGCTCGCGGATCAGCTGGTTCGACGGCAGTGACGGATCCTGGA
>DATILR010000309.1:0-9193 GCA_035476275.1 Binatus sp. (SeqCode)
CTCGTCTCGGTGATTCCCGTCCTCCAGCTGAAGCGCGGCTACCACTGCGTGACCGCCACCCAGCTGAAGCGGCTCGCCGACGTGTCGGCCTTCATCTACGAGCTCGCCAACATCGAGCCCAACAAGCGCCAGGCCTTCGTCGGGCAGAGCGCCTTCGCCCACAAGGGCGGCCTCCACGTGGCCGCGGTGCAGAAGAACCCCGAGACCTACGAGCACATCGACCCGGATCTGGTCGGCAACAGCCAGCGCGTGCTGGTCTCGGATCTCTCGGGCCGCTCCAACCTGCTCTACAAGGCAGCGAAGTTCGGCATCGACATCGAGAGCAACAAGCCCGCGGTGGCGGCGCTGCTCCAGGAGCTGAAGGACCTGGAGGCCCGTGGCTTCGTCTTCGAGGGCGCCGAGGCGTCCTTCGAGCTCCTCATGCAGAAGGCGCTCGACGGCGACCGCGTCCGCTACTTCCGCCTGATCGGCTTCCGGGTGATCGACGAGAAGCGGACCGAGCACGAATCGTCGATCGCCGAGGCGACCATCATGGTCGAGGGGCCCGATGGCCAGATCGAGCACACGGCGGCGCAGGGGAACGGGCCGGTGAACGCGCTCGACGGCGCACTTCGTAAGGCACTCGGCAAGTTCTATCCCGAGGTGGCCGAGGTACGCCTGCACGACTACAAGGTACGGGTGCTGGGCGGGACGGAGGGGACCGCGGCGCTCGTGCGCGTGCTGATCGAGTCGGGCGACGAGCACGAGCGCTGGGGCACGGTCGGCGTGTCGCACAACGTCGTCGAGGCGAGCTGGCAGGCTCTTGTCGACAGCATGGACTACAAGCTGTACAAAGACCGTCGGGCCGCCCACCGCCGCCGTCGAGCGGCAGACGCTGCCCGTCACGGCTGATCGACATCCCTCGCCTCGTATTTCCCGTGCGCATCTATCTCGACCACAACGCCACCGCCCCGCTGCGTCCCGAGGTCCGTGCCACCGTGGTCGAGTTCCTCGGTCCGCCCGCCAATCCCTCGAGCGCGCATCGCGAGGGCGCCCGCGCCCGGGCCGCGCTCGAGACCGCGCGGGCCGAGGTCGCGGCGCTGATCGGCGCCGCGCCCGCGGAGATCGTCTTCACGAGCGGCGCGACCGAGGCGAACAACCTGGCGCTGCGCGGCGCGCTGGCGGCGGCGGGCCCTGCGGCCGGCCTGGTCACGAGCGCGGTCGAGCATGCGTCCGTCCTCGACACGGCGCGCGCCCTCGCCGCCGACGGGCGACCGCTCGCCATCGTGCCGGTCGACGGCGAAGGGCAGGTGGCGGCGCGCGACGTGATCGCGGCGGTCGGCCCGGCGACCCGCCTCGTCACACTCGGCCTCGCCAATGGCGAGGTGGGTGCGGTTGCTCCGGTCGCGGAGGTCGCCACGGCGCTCCGGGAGCGCAACGTCGTCGTCCACACCGACGCCGTGCAGGCAGCGGGTCGGATGCCGCTCGACGTGAGCGCCCTCGGCGTCGATCTCCTCTCGCTCTCGGCACACAAGCTGGGCGGGCCCGCGGGCGTGGGCGCGCTGTGGGTGCGACGTGGCGTCCGCCTCCGACCCGAGCTGACCGGCGGCCCGCAGGAGCGGCTGCGCCGCGCCGGCACCGAGAACGTCGCGGGCATCGTCGGCTTCGGCGTGGCGGCCCGGCTCGCGCGGAACGAGCTGACCGACGCCGCGGCGCGCATGCACGCGCTCGCCGAGCGTCTGTGGACGGGCCTCCGCGCCCGCCTGCCCGACGCGGTGCGGAACGGGCCGGCGGCGGGACCGCGCCTGCCCAACACGCTCAACCTGAGCGTCCCCGGCTGCACCGGGGAGAGCCTGATGGTCCTCCTCGATCTCGCCGGCATCGCCGTCTCCGTCGGCTCGGCGTGCGCGGCGGGTGCGGCCGAGCCGTCGCACGTGCTGCGCGCCATGGGTCGCGACGCCGAGGCGGCGCGCGGTGGTCTCCGGCTGAGCCTCGGCCCGACGACCAGCGCCGTCGACGTCGACCGCGTGCTCGACGTGCTCCCGGGTCTCGTCGCCCAGGTGCGCGGCGGAGCGGCGGCATGAAGCGAGAGCGGATCGTCGCGGCGATGAGCGGTGGCGTCGACAGCGCCGTCGCGGCCGCCCGCTGCGTGGCGGCGGGCTACGACGTGATTGGCATCTCGCTCCGGCTCCTGCGGGCCACCGACGGCCACTGCTGCTCGCTCGACGATTTCCACGACGCGCGTGCCGTCGCTGACCGCCTCGGCTTCCCGCACTACGTGTTCGACATGACCGAGCCGTTCGAGCGCCACGTCATGCAGCCGTTCGTGGCGGAATACCTCGCGGGGCGGACGCCGAACCCGTGCGCGCGGTGCAACGAGCACGTGAAGTTCGGGCTCCTCTGGGAACGCGCGCGCGAACTCGGCGCCACGCGCCTGGCCACCGGTCACTACGCCCGCATCGGCGTCGATCCCGCGAGTGGCGCGCCGTCGCTCCGCACCGCCCGCGACCCGGCCAAGGACCAGACGTACTTCCTCTTCATGCTCGGCCGGCGTCAGCTCGAGCGCACACTCTTCCCGGTGGGTGAGCTGACCAAAGGGGAGGTCCGGGCCGAGGCGGCGGCGCTCGGGCTTCCCGTCGCCGACAAGGCCGAGAGCATGGAGGTGTGCTTCGTCGCCGACGGCGACACGGCCGGGTTCGTCGAACGCCACGCGCCGTCGGCGGCGCTGCGCGCCGGACCGATCGTGGACGACCGCGGGCGCGAGCTCGGCCGCCACGGCGGCGTCCATCGCTTCACGGTCGGGCAGCGGCGCGGGCTCGGGCTCGGGGGCGGGGAACGGCGCTACGTCACGGGTCTCGACGCCACGACCGGAACGGTGCGGGTGGCGGCGGGTGAGGGACCCGCCCCCCACGGTCTCGTCGCGCGGGGCGTCTCCTGGGCGGCTGGTGTCCCGCCCGCGTCGGGCGCGTCGTTCGCGGTGCGGATCCGCCATCGGCATCCCCCGATCCCCGCCCGACTCGCGGCAGTCCGGGACGATGCGGTGCAGGTCGAGTTCACCGCGGGCGGCTCGGTCGTCACTCCCGGGCAGGCCGCCGTGTTCTACCGGGACGATCTCGTCCTGGGAGGCGGCTGGATCGAGTCGGCAGTGACCGGGACCGCATGATGGCCGGACCGCGGGTCGCGCTCCATACGCTCGGGTGCAAGGTGAACACCTACGATACGGCCACGATCGCCGATCGGCTGCGTGCGGCGGGGTGCGAGATCGTCCCCGGCGACGCTCCGGCCGACGTCGTCATCGTCAACTCCTGCACCGTGACCGATGCGGCCGACGCCGAGAGCCGGCGGCTCGCCCGCCGCGCCCGACGCGAGCAGCCGACGGCGCGCGTCCTCCTGACCGGCTGCTACGCGCAGACGAAGCCAGTGGAGGCAGGAGCGCTCCCCGCGATCGATCACGTGATCGGACTCAACCGGCTGGAGGAGCTCGTGGCGGCCGTGCTCCGGCCGGCGGACGTCCCGCACGTCGTGGTGGGGAACACCCGCCGGGAGCGGCAGGTCACCACCACCGGCGCCCGCACCTTCAGCGAGCAGACGCGCGCCTTCCTCAAGGTGCAGGAGGGCTGCGACCTCTTCTGCACCTTCTGCATCGTGCCCATGGCGCGCGGGGCGAGCCGCAGCCTCCCCCCACGCGATGTCCTGGCCGAGGTGGAGGCGCTCGCGGAGCGCGGCTTCCAGGAGGTCGTCCTGACCGGGGTTCACCTGGGCGGCTACGGCCATGACCTCGAGCCGCCGGTCGACCTGGCGTGGCTGGTCGAAGCGCTGGTCGAGCAGGCGCTCGTCCCGCGGCTCCGCCTCTCCTCGCTCGACCCGCACGAGCTGAGCGAGCCCCTGCTGCGCCTGATGGCGCAGGCGCCGACCGTCTGCCCGCACCTCCACGTCCCGTTGCAGGCAGCCGACGACGACGTCCTCCGGCGCATGCGGCGCCGCTACGACCGCAGCCTCGCGCGCGAGCGTCTGGCGAGGGCGCGCGAGCATCTTCCCGACGCCGCGCTCGGCACCGACCTGATCGCGGGCTTTCCGGGAGAGAGCGAGGCGGCGTTCGAGCGGACGCTCGACTTCGTCGCCGAGAGCCCGCTCACCTATCTCCACGTCTTCCCGTACTCGGTGCGCAGCGGTACGACCGCCGCGAAGCTCGATGGGCAGCTCCCGCCGAAGACCATCGCCGCCCGGGCGCGCCGGCTCCGCGCCCTCGGTCAGCAGAAGCGGGCGGCGTTCGCGCGGCGCTTCGACGGCACGACCGCGGAGGTCCTGGTCGAGACGACCCGGCATCCGGAGACGGGCGCGCTTCGCGGCTACACCAGGAACTATCTCCGCGCCCACCTCGACGGCCCCGATGCCTGGGCCGGGCAGCTGGTCTCGGTGCAGCTGAAGGTCGGACCGGACGCCCATGTGCGCGCCACCGCCGCAGGTCCCGCATGAACGTCGAGGCACGCGCCGCCCTCGAGACAGCCCTCGGCTATCGCTTCCGGCGGAGCGAGCATCTCGACCTCGCCCTGCGGCACCGCTCCGCCATCCCGGGAGAGCCCAACAACGAGAAGCTCGAGTTCCTGGGCGACGCCGTCCTCGCGCTCGCCATGTCCGATCTGCTGATGTCGGCCTTCCCGCACGCGCGGGAGGGGGAGCTCTCGAAGATCCGCGCGTCGCTCGTCAACGCCGAGGTCCTGTCGCGCCGGGCGCGCGAGCTCGACCTCGGGCGCTGGCTCCTGCTCGGCAAGGGCGAGGAGAAGAGCGGCGGGCGCGAGAAGGGCTCCATCCTCGCCGCCGCCTACGAGGCGCTCCTGGGCGCCATCTACCTCGACGCCGGGTACGAGGTGGCACGCACCGCCGTCGCCACCCACTTCGCCGCCGACGCCAACGAGCACGCCACGGCGGGCCTGCGCGACTACAAGACCGAGCTGCAGGAGATCACCCAGCGGCTCTTCCGCGAGAGTCCGGCCTACCGGCTGGTCGAGGAGAGCGGTCCGGATCACGAGAAGCGCTTCGTCTCGGAGATCATCGTCGCGGGACGGAGCTGCGGGCGGGGCATCGGTCGGAGCAAGAAGAGCGCCGAGCAGGCGGCGGCCATGGAAGCGCTCGGCTCGATCGTCCGTGAGCATCCGGAGGCGCGGGGATGAGGCGCGCGCTGCGCTGCCTGGTCGTCGGCCTCCTGCTCGCCGCCGCCGCGCCCGCCGTGGGTGAGCCGATGCGCCCGCTCCCCGGCTCCCGCCCGCGGGCCCTCGGACATCTCGTCGAGACCGAGCCCGCGCCGGCCGACCTTCGCCTCGACGGCGTGACCGTCGTTCTCGGCCTCCGCGATCGCGCGGGGCTCGACGCGGTCATCGCCGCGCAGCAGGACCGCCACTCGCCGCGCTACGGTCACTGGCTCGACCTGGACGAGATCGCCGACCGCTTCGGCCCGAGCCGCTCCGAGTACGAGCGGGTGCGGGCCTGGTTCGTGGGCCAGGGCTTCCAGGTGGTGCGTGACGCACCGTCGCGGATCGCGATCATCGTGGCGGGCACGGCGGCGCAGGCGGAAACCGCGCTCGCCACGCCCATCTGGCTCTATCGCGCGCGCGACCGCACGTACCACGGCCCGCGGGTGGATCCCTCGGTGCCGGAGAGCATCGGGCGCTCGGTCGGGGGCCTCCTCGGCCTCGACGACCTGCCCAAGTTCCGTCCCCTCGTGCGTCCGCTCGAGCTGGTGGACACGCGCACGGCACTCGGACCCGCGGACTTCGCCGCCGCCTATTCGGTCGCACCGCTCCAGAACGCTGGCCTCACCGGTGCGGGACGATCGATCGCGGTCATCGCGCGTAGCGACTTCAACGACAGCGACGTCACCGCTTTCGGCGACCGCTTCGGCGTCCCGATCCGCTTCGAGCGCCGCTTCGTCGACCCGAACAATCCCCCCGGGATCCGCTCCGACCCGGGCGAGGAGACCGAGGTGCTGATCGACACCCAGTGGTCGGGCGCACTCGCCCCCGAGGCACAGGTGAACGTCGTCCTCAGCCGCCCGGCGTCGCTCCAGGGCGACATCCCGGAATCGCTGGCCGACGCGGTCGAGAAGCGTGAGGGCGACATCGTCACCCTCAGCTTCGGTCTCTGCGAGCCGTCGTCGCCGACCATCGCGACCGAGCTCTTCGACGCGTTCTACGCCGTCGGCAACGCCCTCGGCCAGACGATTCTGGTCGCCTCCGGCGACAGCGGCGGGACCGAGTGCCTGCCGGACGAGCCCGACCGGCTCGCCGTCAATGCGCTCGCGTCGTCGCCGCACGTCATCGCCGTCGGCGGGACGAGCTTCGCGCTCAATCCTGACGGCTCGGTGCCGAGCCCGGTGGTCGAGAGCGTATGGAACGACGCGCTGGGCGCCGGCGGGGGCGGGGAGAGCGTCGTGTTCGCCCGCCCCCGCTACCAGCTCGCGACCCTCGCCAACGTCGCCAACGGACGCGTCCTGCCCGACGTTTCGGTTGCGGCCAGTCCCGATAACCCCGGCTTCTTCATGGTGCAGGACGGCCAGACGCGCGTGATCGGCGGCACGAGCGCGAGCGCCCCGGCGCTGGCGAGCGTCCTGGCGCTGATCGCGGAGCAGGTGGCGCGCGCCAGCGGCGTCACCGGCCTCGGGCAGCTCCTCCCGACGCTCTACCGCCTGGGCTCGGAGCAGGTGCGCGGCCTCCGCGCGCCCGTCTTCCGCGATGTCACGATCGGCAGCAACGCCTTCGACGGACACGGCGGCTATCCGGCCGGTCCGGGATTCGACCTGGCGACGGGATGGGGCGCGCCGCTCGCCGACGCGCTCGCGGCGGCGGTGACAGGCCCCGGCCGCTGCGAGCCGGAGCTCGGCTGTCTCATCCCCGGGCAGGGTCCCAAGCGGCGGGCGTGCACCGGCGAGTGGCTGGTGGAGCAGGACACCTTCACCGCCCGCCACGGGCTGCCGCTGTCGCGCCAGACGTGTCACGACGGGGACCCGGAATGCGATACCGACGGGGCGATCGACGGCCGCTGCACGAGCAGCGTCGCCCTCTGCCTGAACGTCTTCGACGTCCGCTCGCCGTTCCTCAGCCGGAAGGGGGTGCCCGTCTGCGAGCCCGGCCCCGTGCGGCGCGTGACGCTGGTCTCGCCGGGCGCGCGCACACGCGACACCGTGGTGGCGGGGGACCGCGACGCCATCCAGGCAGCGCTCGGGGCGCTGCCGACCCTCCCGACGGCGCTCCGCTTCGCTTGCACCGCCGCCGTACCGGTCGAGATCCCGCTCGGGGCGAGCGGACAGCCCGGTCGCATCACCCTCCGCGCACGGGTCGACGGGGCCCACGGGCGGGCGATGGCCCGCCTGACGCTCTTCTGCCTCCCGCCCTGAGCGGCACCCGGAGGACGCCATGCCGCACCGGGCAGGCTTCGCGGCCATCGTCGGACGTCCCAACGTCGGGAAGTCGACCCTGCTGAACGCGCTCGTCGGCACCAAGGTCGCCATCGTCACCCCCAAGCCCCAGACGACGCGGAACCGTATCGTCGGCATCCGCACGCTGCCCGAGACGCAGATCGCCTTCCTCGACACGCCCGGGCTGCACGAGGCCCGCTCGCTCCTCAATCGGCGCATGGTCGACGTGGCACAGCAGACGCTCGGCGAGGCGGACGTCGTCCTCTTCGTCGTCGACGCCATCGCCGGCGTGTCGCCGGCCGACCGGGAGCTGGCGACCCGGCTCGCCCGGCTCCGCGCCACGACCATCGCCGTCCTGAACAAGCGTGATCGCGTGCGGCCGCCCGCCCTCCTGCCGGCCATGGCCGCGCTCGGCGAGAGCCTGCCCGGTCGCGACGTGTTCCCGGCGAGCGCCCGCACGGGCGAGCAGGTCGACGCCATCCTCGCCGCGGTGGTGGCCGCGCTCCCCGTCGGGCCGCGGCTCTATCCCGAGGACGAGTACACTACCGAGACGGAGCGCTTCCTGGTGCAGGAGACGATCCGGGAGCAGCTCTTCCTCCAGACCGAGGAGGAGGTCCCGTACGGGACGGCGGTCGAGGTGGAGGAGTTCGCGGCGCAGCCCGAGCGGAATCTCCTCGTGCTCCGCGCGACGATCGTGGTGGACCGCCCGACCCACAAGGGGATCGTCATCGGCGCCGAGGGACGGCGCCTGCGGGAGATCGGCCGGCGCGCCCGGCTGGAGCTCGAACGTCTCTTCGGCGTGCGCGTGTTCCTCGAGCTCTTCGTCCGCGTCGAGGAGGGCTGGGCACGGAACCCGCGGCGGCTGCGGGAGCTCGGCCTCTGATGGCGGACACGGCGGCCAGCATGGCGAGGAGCGGTCTCCCGGTGGTGGTGCTCGTCGGGCGGCCGAACGTCGGCAAGTCGACGCTCTTCAACCGCCTGGTCGGCGCCCGCCGGGCGATCGTCGACGACGCCCCTGGCGTGACGCGCGATCGCCTGGTCGCCCCCGCGGCGCATGCGGGGCGGACGTTCCTCTGCGTCGACACGGGCGGCTTCCTGGCCGAGACGCCACAGGACCGGGGCACGCTCGTCGCCCAGGTCCGCGCCCAGACGCTCGCCGCCATCGAGCAGGCGGACTGCGTCCTCTGCGTGTTCGACGGCCAGAGCGGCCTCGGCCCGGCGGATCGAGAGATGGTCGACGTGCTCCGCCGGAGCGGCAGGCCGACGCTCTTCGTGGCGCAGAAGATCGACACTCCACGCCACGAGCCGCTGGTGAACGAGTTCTACGCCGCCGGGGCCGACCATGTCATCGCGGTCTCGGCCGAGCACAGCCGCGGCCTCACCGCGCTCCGCGATGCCGTCGTCGCCACGCTGCCGCCCGGAAGCGGGGCGACGGCGGAAACGGCGGGCGGCACGCGGCTCGCCCTCGTCGGACGCCCGAACGTCGGCAAGTCGTCGCTCCTGAACCGGCTCCTCGGTGCCGAGCGCGCGATCGTCGCCCCCGAGCCCGGTACCACCCGGGACGCCATCGACACGCCCCTGACCGTCGGCGGCCGCTCGTACGTCCTCATCGACACGGCCGGCATCCGCCGCCGGACGCGGGTCACGGAGCCGCTCGAGCGGCACGGCGCCGTGCGCGCGCTCGGCACGCTCGCCCGCACCGACCTCGTCCTGGTGGTGCTCGACGCCCAGGAGGGCATGACCGACCAGGATGCGCACCTCGTGGGACGGGCATGGGACGCCGGGCGAGGGACCATCCTGCTC
>DATILR010000310.1:0-2486 GCA_035476275.1 Binatus sp. (SeqCode)
CGCCGCAGCCCTAGAACCAGCAACTAGAAGTCGACCGGGAGGGGCACGGATGATGCGGATACCGGTGGGGACGGTTCCGGCGGTACCGCGGGTCGTGCGCGCGGTGGCGCTCGGAGTCTGTCTACTCGGAACGCTGTCGACTGCAGAGGCTGTGAAGTGGCGGAACTGCCCGTCGTCGCAGCCCCTACGCTTGAATCCGTCGAAGATCGGAGCGACGAACGCACCCTTCGTCCACCCCGGGCACGAGCTGGGGATCTTCCTCTCGCAGGGTGAGGTGAACGGCAGCGGTGGATTCTCCACGGCGCCGATGGGGAACATCGTCTCGATCCACTTCGCCTCGCTCTTCGGTAATCAGATCGACGTCCCGTCCTTCACGGTCGGCGCGGTGAGCTCCACCTCGCTTTACTTCACGTTCCCCGACGCCCGCGAGAGTCTCGGCCATCCTGCCGCAGGTCCGGTCGAGGTCATCGTCATGACCGGCGACCAGATCACCGCGCACATCATGCCGCGCGACTTCGTCGCGCTGCCCCCCGCCAACGACGTGCAGGCGCTCCTGCAGGGAGGCGGCGCCCAAACCGCGCTGGCGACCCTCGACACGCAGGGGTCCGTGTGGATTCCCGTCCAGTTCTCCGGCCTCGGCGTGTCGAACGTCCAGATGCCCAATTGTCCGATGCTGCTGGTCCCGATCACGACCTTCACCGTCGGCATCACGGTGCGCACCAACCCGCACGATCGTCCACCGCTGCCCACGAGCTTCCCCCCGTTCCGCGGGCTCGAGGGCGTGGACCTGTTCCTCGGCGACCTTTTTCTCGGCACCACGAACTACTACGGCATGAACGCTGGCAAGCTGCACGTCTTCCGCATCCCGCGCGGCTGGGGGATCCGTATCTGCGCCGTGAACGACACGGTTGATCTCGTCCTGCGCGCGCGCGGCTGGCAGCGCTGGGCGAAGCCGTGGTCGGACTTCGCCACCTGGATGCCCGACTCGCAGCCCCTCCAGATCGTTCTCAGCAACCTGTCGGCGAATCCACCCCCGCAGAATCCTCCGGCGAACCCCAAGGATGCCCTCGGCGTGGAATGTCTCCTCCCCTAGGGGAGACGCCGACCGTTCCCCGCATCGTCCCCGACGATCGCCAGGCGAGCACCAACCCCGCCAGCACCACGGCCAGGCAGGCGACGAGGAATACGTCCCCCGCACGGGCGTAGGGTGTCGGCGCACCCGCCGGCACCTCGACGGTGAGCAGGCTGGGCCCGCCGTCCGGGACGCTGTCCCGCAGCTCGCGCCCGAGGCCGTCGAAGAGGACGCTCGAGCCCGCATTCGCGGCGCGCAGCACGGGGAGGCCGGTCTCGACCGCGCGCACCTGGGCCCAGGCGCGATGCGGTGCCTGCACACCGAACCAGGCGTCGTTGGTGAGGGTGACGATGAAGTGGGCCCCGTTCCGGACGAGCGCCCGGGCGAGCGTGCCATCGGCGATCTCGAAGCAGATGAGGACGCCGAAGGCGTCGTCGCCGAGGTGGAAGACGGTCGCCTCGCTCCCCGCGTCGAGGCTCGCCAGCCCCGCCGGGGGAGTCCCGAGGAGCGCCGGCCAGCGCTCGGCGAACGGCACGAGCCCCCGCTTGTGATAGCTGCTCATGCCGTGCCGGGGGACGATCAGATGGGCCGAGTTGAAGTGGGCGAGCTCATGGACCGATCGGCGCTCGACGGCGGGTCCGCCCGCGAGCAGCGGGACCCCGTGGCTCTCGATGAATCGATCCAGCACCGCCCACGCGGCCCGGTCGTGCTCGATGTCGACCGTGAGCGCGCTCTCCGGCCAGACGAGGAGCCGGGGTCGAGCCGTCGCAGGCTCCTCGGACGCCGCCAGATAGCGATCGAGCGTGCTCGCCGCCTGGTCGGCGGCGTCCACGTCGACGGCGACCACCACCGGACCCGCAGCCGCGGGGTGCCGGACCGACAGCCTCACCACCCCCCAGCCGACCGCCCCGAGCGCGAGAGCGATGCCGGTGACCGCCGCCAGGATCGACCCCGATCCTGCCGACGTCCTGGATGAGGACCGGAGCAGGGAGGCGACCCCGACGTTGCAGGCCACGAGAATGAAGGTCACCCCGGCGATCCCGCAGATGCTCGCCACCTGGAGGACGGGCGGCATGGCATGCTGGGAGAGCGCGAGCACGGCCGCGGGGTAGTAGGGAAAGACGAACGTGCGGACCGCCTCCCAGCATGTCCAGAGGGCAGCACACCAGAGGACGTCCCAGACGCCGGCCCGGCGCGGCCGAGCGAGCAGCACCGTCCCGAGCACGAGGCCATGCCCGGCGGAGAGCAGGGCGAGCGACGGGAGGGCGTACGCGGCCGCTCGACCCGTCCCGATCTCGAAATATGCCGCGATCGCCCGGGTCAGCCAGGGCCCGAGACTGCCCAGGCCGAGCACCAGGGCGTACGTCGTGGTGACGAGCAGCGTAACTGGCCCGGGGGCATTGTCGAGTGCGAC
>DATILR010000311.1:0-5798 GCA_035476275.1 Binatus sp. (SeqCode)
GCCGACGGAGTCGACCATGACGGTCGTGTCCCGGACGACGCCGCCGTCGCCGAACGCGGGATCGAGATCGCCCGGTGCCGCGAGAGAGAGCCCCGGAACCACGGCGAGAACAAACGCCGCGACGCGGACGTACATCGCGAGTGGATGTGCTCACCGCGGTGGGGCAAGGTCGAGGCCGTCGATCGGGTAAGCGGCCGTCCGGCGAAAGGTGACGTGTGGCCGGACGGCGCGCTACCGCACTGGCGATCACTCCGCGGCGTCGCGCTTCAGCGCCGTCTGCGACCCGAGCCACGCGAGCTCGCGCGCCACCGCGCGGCCCTCCTGGGTGAGGAACTTCGCGATCGCGGCGGCGAGCCGCGGGTCGCGGATCCAGTGCATGCTCACGGTCGGCGTCGCGTCGAAGCCGCGCAGCATCTTGAACTCGCCGCCGGCACCGGGCTCGAAGCGCCGGAGGCCGTGCGCGATGCAGTACTCGATCGCGGCGTAGTAGCAGACGTTGAAGTGGAGGTGACGTACGTCGCGCAGCGCGCCCCAGTAGCGGCCGTAGAGCGCGTCGCCCTTCTGGACGTTGAACGTGCCGGCGATGACCTCGTCACCCTGGCGCGCCACGACCAGGCAGAGGCGGTGACGGAGACGCTCCCCGGCGAGCTCGAAGAAGCGGCGCTCCAGATACTGCTGCCCCCAGGGAAGCCGCTCGATGGTCGAGCGGTAGAGGTCGAACATCCGCGAGAGGAGCGCGGCGGGAATCTCGGCGCCGGTGTACACGCCGATCTCCACGCCGTCCTCGGCAGGGGCGCGCCGCTCGCGACGCACCTGGTTGCGCCGTTTGCTCCGCAGGCCCGCGAGATAGTCGTCGAAGGTCGCGAAGCCGGGGTTCGACCAGTGGTACTGGTAGGCGGTGCGCTGGAGCCAGCCGCGCTCACCCAGCACCGCCGTCTCGTCGGGCAGGCAGAAGTTGGCGTGGACCGACGAGTAGCGCTCGCGGCGGCAGCGCGTCTCGAGCCCCTCGGCGAGCACGTCGATGATCTCGCGTCGGCCGCCCGGCACCGTGAGGAAGCGGGCGCCGGTGACAGGCGTGAAGGGGACGCCGACGAGGAGCTTCGGAAAGTAGGGGATCCCCGCGCGTCCCGCGGCCGCCGCCCAGCCCTGGTCGAAGACGAACTCCCCCAGGCTGTGGCCCTTGACGTAGACGGGGCACGCGCCCACCAGCTGGCCGTCCTCCCACAGCGTCAGGTGCTGGGGCAGCCAGCCCGCCGCCGGGACCGCGCTCCCCGAGTCCTCGACGGTGGTCAGCCATTCCCACTCGAGGAAGGGCGAGCCGTCGCCCACGAGCGCGTTCCATGCGTCCCGGGGGGCCTCGCGCACGGCCTTCAGGATCCGGAGCGTCCTCACATGATCGACTTCACCCAGCCACCGTCGACGTCGATGCAGGCGCCGGTGATCCAGGAGGCGAGTTCGGAGCAGAGAAACGCGACCAGGTGGCCGGTGTCGGCGGGCTCGCCGAAGCGGCCCGCGGGGAGCGGCCGCCGGGCCCCAAAGTACTCGTTGAAGACCGTGACCGGATTCTCGTCCCGGCGCCCGGTGCGCGCGACGGCGGACGCGATCGCGGCATCGGTGCGCGTGATCCCGGGACACACGCAGTTGGTGAGCACCCCACGCGGCGAGTAGGCGTTGGCCAGGAGCTTGCTCAGGTTGATGAGCGCCGCCTTGGTCGGGCCGTAGGTCGGCAGCTCGGTGTCCGGCTGGCGACCCGCGGTCGAGGCGACGTTGACGATCCGTCCCCAGCCGCGCTCCAGCATGCCGGGGAGCGCCCGCCGGATGAAGCGAACGTGGACGAGCACGTTCATCGTGAAGCCGTCGACCCAGTCGGCATCGGTGGCGGTGAGGACGTCGCGCGGGCGGGCCCCCCCGGTGACGTTGTTGACGAGGACGTCGACGCCGCCGAAGGCCGCCACGTGGGCGTCGAAGACGGCCGCGACGCCCTGGTCGGTGCCGAGGTCGCCCGCCACCGCGACGACATCGGCTCCCGTGGCGCGGAGCTCAGTCGCGGCCGTTTCGAGGTGGCGCGGCGATCGGGCGCAGACGGTGACGCGGCCACCCTCGGCGGCGAGCACCGACGCGATCGCCTTGCCGATCCCGCGACTCGAGCCGGTGACGATCGCCCGCTTGCCACGCAGCCTGAGGTCCATGGCTCATGGCCGAGTACGCCGCGTGGCGCGGCGGGTCAACCGCGCCCGCTAGGCGGTGCAGCGCCGCACGCAGCGGCGGAGGAGTCGACGCGCATGGGCAACCCGGCGCGGGGTCTCGCCGCGAACGACGAGCGCCGCGTCGTCCCCGGCGCGGGCGACGATCGCGCAGGTCTCCGCGCAGGTGGGAGCCGGCGCGCCGCATCCGCCCAGGCAGTCGTCGAGGGCCTCACGTGCGATCGCCTCGCAACCGGCCGGGTCGTCATCCCGGTCCAGGCAGGTCTCCCCGAGGGCCGCGGCCTCCTCCTCACACTCCATGGCGCATGTTCCGGTGGGGAGCCCGCGCTCACCCTCGCTGTCGAGCGCGCTCGCCTCGTCCGCGCGCACCATGCACACCTCGGCTCGCACGATCTCCTGCGCGAGGAGGAGGAGAAGCGACATGATGACGATGCGGAGCGACGGCATCTGAAATTCCTTCCTGGAGATCGGGGAGGGAGGCACGCGAGCAAGCCGCGTGCCCCACCCGCGCCGGACCCTTCGCCACGTAGCGCCGACCCCAGTCGCATCGTGCACGGGCGTCCGCGGAGGCAGACGCGTCACCGAGGGTTGACACTCGTCAGCGCCGTGCCGGCGCGGGATCGGATCCGGCGACCAGGAGCGCGGCGCCGATCACGCCGGCCGAGTCCCCGAGCTGATGGCGGACGATGGGCGTTCGGAGCTCGTCATTGAATACGTGGCGGGCCACCGCCAGGCGGCCCGAGCCGTAGAGGACGTCCAGGTTCGAGAGCCCGCCTCCCAGGACGACCAAGTCGGGGTCGAGGATGTTGATGACGTTGGCCAGCGCCCGGCCGAAGGTCTCGATGTAGCGGCCGAGGACGGCCCCGGCAGTCGCGTCACCGCCGGCAGCCCTCCCGGCGATCTCCGCGACCGCAGCCGTCGGCCCCCCGGCGACGCGATAGGCGGCCTCGAGCGCCGGTCCGGAGAGCAGCGTCTCGACGCAGCCGCGGCGTCCGCAGTAGCAGGTGGGGCCCGCCGGGTCGATCCCGTGGTGGCCCCACTCGCCCGCGATGTGCTGGGGACCCGTCCACAGCTCGCCCCGGTGAACGATGCCACCTCCGACGCCGGTCCCGAGGATGACGCCGAAGACCAGCGCATGCCCTCGTCCGGCCCCCGCCAGCGCCTCGGCGAGCGCAAAGCAGTTGGCATCGTTCTCGAGGCGGACGGGGAGGTCGAGCCGGCGCTCGAGGTCGGCCTGGAGCGGGCGCCCGTTGAGACAGGTCGTGTTCGAGTTCTTCAGCCGCCCGTCGCGCATCGAGAGCGAGCCCGGCGTGCCGATCCCGATCACCGACGCATCGGGGGCGTGCGGGCGGAGCTCCTCGACCAGCGCGGCGACGCGCTCGAGGATGTGCTCGTAGCCCCGCTCGCGCTCGGTCGGAACCCGCCGCCGGACCGTCGGCGCCAGCGTCTCGTCGAGGACGACGCCCTCGATCTTCGTCCCGCCCAAGTCGATCCCGATCGCGCGGCCGGCCGGCGCCCGCATGGCTTCGCTCTAGCACAGCGCGGGTGTATGGTCGCGCCGCGGAGGCCCTCATGCCCTACGTCGAAGGTCGGGTCGTGCACGACGCCGACTCCCACGTGATGGAAACGCCGGACTGGCTCGTGACGCATGCCGATCCGCACGTCCGCGAGCGGCTGAGGCCGCTCTTCGTCGCCAGCGTCCGGCCGGGCGAGGAGAGTCACATCGACGCCGAGCGTCGCCGTTACCAGGATCCCGGCGAGCGGCGCGCGGCCGAGCAGAACATCATGATCCGCAAGAACTGGAGCGCGCTCGGCTCGTTCGTGAAGGAGGACCGGCCGCACGCCCTCGATCTCCTCGGCTTCGCGAGCCAGCTCGTGTTCAACACCTTTCTCAACCCCTACCTGCTCGAGGCGGAGCGCAAGGACGACCTCGACTTCGCCTACGGTCTCGCCCGCGCGCACAACCGCGCCATGGTCGAGTTCTGCGCCGCCGATCGACGGCTCCTGGCGACCGGCTACGTTCCGCTGGCGGACTTCGGGCGTGCTCGCGCCATGGCCGCCGAGGCGATCGCGATGGGCTGCAAGGCGCTGCTCGTTCCCTCCGCCTGCCCGGCGCGTCACTCCCCGAGTCACACCGGCCTCTTTCCCGTGTGGGCAATCGCCGAGGAGGCCCGCATACCGATCGTCCTCCACGTGGGCGGCGGCGGGCAGCTCCTCGATCCGCACTACTTCGACAACGGCCTGCCGGCCGTCCCGGACTTCCACGGCGGCGCGGAGAACTTCCGCTCCGTCGACTACATGGCGATCCCGGTGCCGCCCATGCAGACGCTCGCCACCCTCATCATCGACGGCGTCCTCGAGCGGTTCCCGCGGCTGCGCATCGGGGTCATCGAGCAGGGGGGCGTCTGGCTGCCGAGCTGGATGCGGCAGCTCGACGCGGCCCACGAGGCGTTCGCCAAGTCCGAGGAGCGCCTGCGGAAGCTGAGCCTCCGGCCGAGCGAGTACGTGCGGCGCCAGGTCCGGGTGACGCCCTACCCGACCGAGCCCGTCGGGTGGATCATCGCGCAGGCCGGCGAGGAGATCTGCCTCTTCTCGTCCGACTATCCGCACGTCGAGGGCGGCCGGAATCCGCTCCGGCGCTTCGAGGCGAGCCTCGTCGACTGCTCCGAGCGGGCGAAGGAGCGCTTCTACCGAGACAACTTCGTCGACCTGATGGGAGCAGCGGCTGATCTATTTCCGCGGCGCGTGTAGACCCCGGGACACCCGGGGTCAAGTCGGAGCCTTGGCCGGTCGCCACTGCGGCACGAGATCCCCGTCCGGCGAGGGCGCGAAGTCGACCTCGAGCGGCATGTCCATGCGGAGGGCATCTCGCGAGGCGTGCACGAGCCCGCCGATGGTGCGCACGCCCTCCTCACACTCGACGAGGAGGGCAGCGTAGGGCACCCGATCCTTCCACACGGGCAGCACGGGCGGGTGAACGATCACCCACGAGATCAACCGGGCACGCCCACTCGCCCGCTCCCAGGCGCTGCGCGTGGACCCGCAGTCGGGACAGAAGGGACCGGGCGGATGCCGCCAGCGCCGGCAATCCAGGCAGCGCTGGAAGCAGAGCTCGCGCTGCCGCGCCGCGGCCCAGTACGGAATCCAGTCGGCGCCGCCGGTCCGGCGGGTGAACTCCTTCGGATACGGGGGCGGTGGTGCTTCGGTCATGCGCCCCTCAGGAGAAGCGCTCCCGTCGGCACCATGTTGCCGCTCGTCACGAGCGAGAGCTTCGCGCCAGGCACCTGGTTGAGCGACGTGCCGCGGATCTGCCGCGCCGCCTCGATGATGAGGTTGATGCCGTGGACGTACGCCTCACTCAGGCTTCCCCCGCTCGTGTTGCACGGGAGCCGCCCGCCCACCTCCAGCCCGTGGTCCTCGACGAAGGCGCCCGCCTCGCCCGGCTTGCAGAAGCCGTACTCCTCGAGCGAGGCGAGGACGAGGGGCGTGAAGGCGTCGTAGAGCTGCGCCACCTGCACGTCCTTGGGCCCCACACCCGCCATGCGCCAGAGGTCACGCGCCGCGTACGCGCCCGGCGATTCGAGGAGCGGCTCC
>DATILR010000312.1:0-2135 GCA_035476275.1 Binatus sp. (SeqCode)
CGGGGGCCAGGGAGCATCGGCCACATGGCGTCGACCGGCTCCTTCGCACCCACGCTGCTGCTCGCGATGCCGCAGATGGCCGACCGGAATTTCGCTCGCTCGGTGGTCTTGCTCTGCGAGCACGGCGCGGACGGCGCCATCGGCTTCATCGTCAACCGGCCGACGGACCTGCGCGCCGCGGCCGCCGTGGTGCTCGACCCACCGGTCAGCCGCGACAACGGTCTCGTGTTCTGGTCGGGAGGCCCCGTCGAGCCGGAACGTGGCTTTCTCCTGCTCGGCGAGAGCCCGGGCGCCGTGGACAGCCAGTGCGTGGCGGAGGGGCTGTACCTCACCGCGTCGGTCGAGGTGCTGCGCGGGATTCTCGAGAGCGACCCGCAGGAGGTGGCGCGCCGCCGCTGCCGGCTGCTGCTCGGCTACGCGGGATGGGGACCGGGTCAGCTCGACCAGGAGCTCACCGCCTCGGCGTGGCTGTCGGCGCCTGCCGAGGCCGACCTCGTCTTCAACACCGCGCCCGAGGTGATGTGGGATCGGGCCATCCGGAGCCTCGGCGTGGATCCCATGGCACTCCAGCTCGGACCCGGGGTCCAGTAGCGGGGGTTACTCGCTGGAGCTGCGCACGTAGTGCGTGCAGCCGCAGAGGGGAACGCGCGCCCGGTCTTCCTGCCCCCGTCGCGCCACGCAGAAGACCCGTGGTGGTCGGGCCCCGCTCCGCGTCTCGACGTGCTGGTGCGAGTGGTGGCCGCAGAAGACGCACGGCGCCTCCTCGGGGCGGTTGGGAGTGGCGGGCTCCTGCACGAGGGGTCCCTACCACGGGGTCGATCGAAAATGCCACAGCGCCCGTGCGCGCCGCGTCAGACGCCCTGCCGCTCGGTGGCTGGCACCTCCAGGCCGCGGAGGCGGGCCCAGAGGGCCATCACCCTCCCGCGGACCGACACCCGGCTCAGATCGTCGAACAGCGAATAGGCGACCGGCGTGATGAGGAGCGTGATGAGGAGGGAGAGGGCCTGTCCTCCGATGATCACGCGGGCGATCGAGCTCCGTGACCCCGCCCCCGGCCCCCGACCGAGCGCGATCGGCACCATGCCGAGGATCAGCATGACGGTGGTCATGAGGATCGGTCGGAGCCGCACCCGGTTGGCCTCGAGGATGGCCTCGTCGCGCGGCTTGCCCTGCGCGCGCAGCGTGTTCGTGTAGTCGATCTGCAGGATGCCGTTCTTCTTGACGATGCCGAAGAGCATGAAGAGCCCGAGCGTGCTGTAGACGTTCAGGGCCTCGCCCAGCATGAGGAGCGAGGCGAGCGCGAAGGGCAGGGTCAGCGGCAGCGCCAGCATGATGGTCACCGGGTGGAGGAAGCTCTCGAACTGCGCCGCCAGCACCATGTACATGAAGAGGATGCTGAGGCCGAAGGCGAGCGCGAAGTTGGAGTCGCTCTCGGCCAGGCTCTTGGCGCGTCCGGTGAAGCGCACGTTGTAGAGCGGCGGCAGGTCGAGCTGACCGGCGATCTCCTTGACCCGCTCGACCGCCGCACCGAGCGGCAGCCGGCTCTCGATGTTGGCGGTGATCGGGACGGTCCGCTGGCGGTCGACGCGGTCGATCTCCGCGGGGCCGAGGTCTTCACGCAGGTGCACCAGGTTCCCGAGGCGGACGAGCTGGCCCTGCCGTGAGCGGACGCTCAGATCGTAGACGTCCTGCGGCGTCCGCCGTTTGCCCGCCTCGGCGCGGAGCCAGATGTCGTACTGCTCGTCGGCCTCCTTGTACTTCGACACCGGCTCGCCGCCGACGTAGGTCTGCACGGTCGCCGCGATGTCCTCGACGCTGACGCCCAGATCCGAGGCCTTCTCGCGATCGATCACCAGGCGGAGCTCCGGCGAACGGACCGCGAGCGCGGTGTCGACGTCCACCAGGCCGGGGACCTTCCGCATGCCCGCCATGAGCCGGTCGGCATAGCCCTCCAGCGCGCCCAGGTCGGCGCCGCGGAAATCGAGCTCGAGATCCGCCATGCGCGCGCCGCCCGTGGCGAGCGGGTTGACGCCCTGCACGCTGGTGCGGAGATCGGGATACTCGGCGAGGAGCCGGCGCGCGTCGTCCATCACCGCGAACTGGGAGAAGTTCCGCTCGCGCAGGTCCACGAGCCG
>DATILR010000313.1:0-1881 GCA_035476275.1 Binatus sp. (SeqCode)
CAGCTCGGCCGCGGGACCCCCGCCCCCGTCACCCTGGCGATGGGAGTTGGAGAACCGTTCGCTCGTGGACGCGAACGGAGGGGAGGGGACCGCCGCCGCGTACGGGGAGCGGGGCGCGGGGGGTCCCCGCGCCCCGCTCCCCGTCCACGGACGCGACGTATCCGTCCGGATCGTCGGCTGGAGTCTCGGGAGCTTTTGGGATTTAGTAACGACGCTGTGACCGTTGCCAGGGCGTGGGGCGGCCTCATCGCGCATTACCGCGAGCGGTTGCCGGTGAAGCCGACCGACAAGGTCGTGACCCTGAACGAGGGCAACACGCCACTGGTCCGCGCGGAGCGGCTGGCGGCGGTGGTGGCCCCGGGGATCGAGCTCTACCTGAAGTGCGAGGGGCAGAACCCGACCGGCTCCTTCAAGGACCGTGGCATGACCATGGCGGTCACGCGCGCGCTCGCCGAGGGCGCGGAAGCGATCATCTGCGCGTCGACGGGCAACACCTCCGCGTCGGCGGCCGCGTACGCGGCGCGGGCCGGGATGCGGGCCTACGTGGTGGTGCCGCAGGGGAAGATCGCGCTCGGGAAGCTCTCGCAGGCGGTGATGCACGGCGCGCGCGTCGTCCAGATCGAAGGCAACTTCGACCAGGCGCTCCGGCTGGTGCGCGACGTGAAGGAGCGGTACCCCACGAAGCTCGCGCTGGTCAACTCGGTGAACCCCCACCGCATCGAGGGACAGAAGACCGCGGCCTTCGAGATCTGCGACGCGCTCGGCCGCGCGCCCGACTACCACCTCCTGCCGGTCGGCAACGCGGGCAACATCACCGCGTACTGGCGCGGCTACGTCGAGTACAAATCGGCTGGGGCCATTTCCGCCCTGCCGCGCATGATGGGATTCGAGGCGGCGGGTGCGGCCCCGATCGTCCACGGACGGGTGATCGAGGAGCCCCGCACGGTGGCGACGGCGATCCGCATCGGTAACCCGGCGAGCTGGAAGGGCGCCGAGGCCGCGCGCGACGAGTCCGGCGGCGCGATCGAGGCGATCAGCGACGACGACATCCTCGCGGCCTACCGGCTGCTGGCGCGCACCGAGGGCGTGTTCGCGGAGCCCGCGTCGGCGATCTCGCTCGCCGGGGCGCTGCGCCTCGGAGCGAGCGGACGGCTGCGGCCGCACGACGTCCTCGTGCTGACCCTCACGGGCCACGGTCTCAAGGACCCGGACACCGCGATCAAGAACTCCGAGGCCGCACTCTCGATCCCCTCCGACCTCGGGCGTCTGTCCGCGATCCTGGAGCTGGGCTAGGCGATGAAGTTCGTCGTCCTGCAAGGCGATGGCATGGCGGATGAGCCGATCGGCGAGCTCGGCGGGAAGACGCCGCTCGAGGTCGCCAACACGCCCAACCTCGACCGCATGGCGCGCGCCGGGATCCTCGGCCTCACGCGGACGATCCCGCCCGGCCTGCCGCCGGGGAGCGACGTCGGCACCATGTCGGTCCTCGGCTACGACCCTTCGCGCTACCACACCGGGCGGTCGCCGATCGAGGCGGCCAGCATGGGCGTCGAGCTGGGGCCCGAGGACGTCGCCTTCCGCTGCAACCTCGTGACGCTCGAGACGCCGGAGGGCGGGGTCGAGATCATGCGCGACTTCGCGGCCGGCCACATCCCGACGCCGGAGGCGCGGGAGATCGTCGAGGACCTGCAGCGGACGCTCGGCGGTGATGGGCTCGAGTTCCATCCCGGCGTCAGCTATCGCCACCTCCTCGTCTGGCGCGGCGGCGAGCACCGCATGCGCACCACGCCGCCGCACGATCTCTCCGACAAGCCGGTCGGCGGGTCCTTCCCCGAGGGCGAGGGCGCGGCCGTGCTGTCGGGCCTGATGGAGCGCTCCCGT
>DATILR010000314.1:0-4425 GCA_035476275.1 Binatus sp. (SeqCode)
GACGGAAATCGATCTCCGCGCGACCCTCGACACCACCCTCGACGCGCTGGCCACCTGGCTCGCTCCCGGTGGTGCGACCCAGGGTATCGCGGCCTCAGGAGGGGCCAACACATGGTGAACTTCAAGCCTACGGACGAGCAGGAGCTCATCCGTGAAACGATGGCAGGCTTCGCCCGCGAGGTCCTGCGTCGTCACGGGCGCGAGGCCGACGAGCGCAACGAGGTGCCGGACGAGGTCGTCCAGCGAGGCTGGGAGCTCGGGCTCGTGCAGGCCGCCATCCCCGAGGCATTCGGCGGCTACGGAGACACCCGTTCCATCCTCACGGGCGTGCTCCTGACCGAGGAGCTCGCCTACGGCGATGCCGCCCTGGCCCTCCATCTGCTCGCGCCCCGCCTCCTCACCATCCCGCTGATCGTGCTCGGTACCGAAGCGCAGCGGGCCCGCTGGCTTCCCGCCTTCACGGGCAGCGAATTTCGGGCCGGCAGCGCGGCCCTCGTCGAGCCCCGCTGGGACTTCGACGCGACTGCGCTGGCCACGCGGGCCGAGCGACGGGGGACGGAGTACGTGCTGAGCGGCCAGAAATGCCTGGTCCCCCTGGCGCGCGACGCGGAAGCGATCCTGGTGTACGCGACGGCGCCCGACGGGCTCGGTGCGTTTGTCGTCGAACGTGGCAGCGCGGGTCTCACGGTCGGAGAGCGAGAGAAGAACATGGGGATCAAGGCCCTCGCGACCTACCCCGTCACGCTCCAGGACGTCCGGGTGCCCGCCGAGAATCGACTGGGAGGTGACGGAGCTGACCTGCAGCGCCTCGTCGATGCCAGCCGCGTGGCGATCGCGGCTCTCGCCGTTGGCCTCTCGAGGGCGGCCTTCGACTACGCTCGCGACTACGCCAAGGAGCGGCGCGCTTTCGGCGTGGCCATCGCCCAGAAGCAGGCCGTCGCCTTCAAGCTCGCCAACATGGCGATCGAGATCGACGCCATGCGCCTGCTGGCCTGGGAAGCCGCCTGGAAGCTCGACCGTGGGGAGGCGGCCACCCGCGAGAGTGTCCTAGCCAAGGACTATGCCAGCCGGACGGCCCTCAGCATCACGGACGACGCGGTGCAGGTCCTGGGCGGGCATGGCTACATCCGCGAGCATCCCGTGGAGCTGTGGCTGCGCAACGCCCGCGGTCTCACCACCTTCGATGGCCTCGCGATCGTATAGGGGGGAACGTACATGATCGACTTCGAGCTTTCCGAGGGCGTCCAGAACGTGCAGCGGATGGTCCATGCGGTCGCGGAGCAGATGATGCGACCGATCGCCCGCGAGTACGACGAGCGCGAGCACGAGAAGCCGTGGGATTTCCTCCGCACGATGTGGCAGGTCTCCCATGCCAACCCGATCGGCGGAGGCGAGCGCCGGAAGGACGGACCCGCCGAGCGTAACCTTGCGATGTGCGTCTCGATCGAGGAGCTGTCGTGGGGGGACGCCGGGCTCTACCTCTCGATCCCCAACGCCGGGCTGGGCGGCGCGGCCGTGGCTGCGGCCGGCACCCCCGAGCAGAAGGAACGCTTCCTCTCGCGCTTCAGCGGTGACGAGCCCAAGTGGGCAGCCATGGCCATCACCGAGCCCGGTTGTGGATCGGACAGCTCCGCCATCCAGACGACGGCGGTGCGGGACGGGGACCACTGGGTGCTGAACGGGACGAAGATCTTCTGCACGAGCGGCCTCATGGCCGCCGAAAAGTCGGAGGGCTTCGTCGTGGTGTGGGCCACGGTCGACCGGTCCGCGGGGCGGGCCGGCATCAAGGCCTTCGTGGTCGAAGCCGGTACGCCCGGAATGTACGTCACGAAGGTCGAGAACAAGCTCGGCATCCGGGCGTCGGATACCGCGACGCTGGTCTTCGAGGACTGCCGGGTACCGCTCGCCAACATCCTCGGCAGCCCCGAGGTGCCGAAGACGAGCGAGGGGTTCAAGGGCGTGATGGCCACCTTCGACGCGACCCGTCCGATCGTTGCGGCGAGCGCCATCGGGGTCGGCCGTGCCGCCCTCGATTTCGTGAAGGCGACGCTCGCCGAGCACGGCATCACGATCCGCTACGGCGCCTCCCCCCATACCTTGACCGCCCTCGAGCGCGACGTCATGGACATGGAGGCCCAGCTAGAGGCTGCCCGGCTCCTCACCTGGCGGGCCGCCTGGATGATGGACAACGGCATGCGGAACAACCTCGAGGCGTCCATGGCCAAGGCCAAGGCGGGCCTGGCGGTGACGCTGATCACGCAGAAGGCCGTGGAGCTGCTGGGTCCCCTCGGCTACTCCCGCCAGCTGCTGCTGGAGAAGTGGATGCGCGACGCGAAGATCAACGACATCTTCGAGGGGACGCAGCAGATCAACCAGCTGATCGTCGCGCGACGGATTCTCGGCTACTCGTCGAAGGAGCTGTCGTGATGCGGGGCGTGGCCCGGTAAGGAGCTCCCGTCGATCCCGGGTTCGATCTGCCCGGGCTCCTCGCCCGGCTTCCTGGTCTGGACGAGTTCCTGACCTTCGAGGAGCTCCGGGCGAGTTCACACGCCCTGGTGCGCGAGTTCCCGTCGCTCGCACGCCTCGAGACGGTGGGAGCCTCCAGCGAAGGCCGGCCGATCGAGCTTCTCACGGTCGGACACGGAGCGACCCCCGTGTTGCTGCTCGGCGTGCCGCACCCGAACGAGCCGATCGGCACCCTCACCGTGGAATTCCTAACCCGCCTCCTGTGCGAGGACAATGCGCTGCGGGCACGGCTCGACGTCACCCTCTACGCAATCAAGGTCGCCGATCCCGATGGCCTGGTCCTGAACGAGGGGTGGCTGAAGGGCCGATTCTCCCCGTTACGCTACGCACTCAACTACTACCGCCCTCCACACCGCGAGCAGGTCGAATGGAGCTTTCCGGTCGAGTACAAGACGCTCTCCTTCTCGAACCCTGCCCCGGAGACCGCGGCGGTCATGCGCGTCATGCTCCGGGTACGTCCCCGGATATTCTACTCGCTGCACAACGCGGGTTTCTGCGGCGTGTACTTTTACGTCTCGGACGACCGGCCAACGCTGTTTCGGGCGTTTCACGACCTGGTCGCGAGTCAGGGGCTTCCGCTCCACCGCGGCGAGCCGGAGGTCCCGTACCTGCGCGAGCTCGCCCCCGCGGTCTACGCGCTCTTCGGCATCGACGCGACCTACGACTACCTGGCAGACAGCCTCGGGACTGATCCTGCTCCGCTCATCGAGGCGGGGACCAGCTCGGACGACTGGCTGGGGCGGCTGGGGGAGGTCTTCTCGCTCGTCTGCGAGTTGCCCTACTACACGGCGCCGGGTCTCGAGGACACCCGTCCGGCCGGATGCAGCCGCCGCGACGCAGTGTTGGCCGGCCTCGCGCGGGCCGAGGCGCTCCACGCGGAGTGCGCACGAAGCTTCGCCGCACTTCATCCTCCGGAGCACCGGCTCACGCGCTCCGTGGCCGACTACATCGCGAAGACTCCCCAACGGCTCGCCGCCGAGCGTGCGCACACCGCGACCCCGGCATACGCCCGCGAAGCGACCCGGGCAGAGGAGCTCGACGCGACCCTCTGCCGCGCGTTCTACCACATGCTCTACCTGGGCGAAGTCTACCGCCTCGCCGACATGACGGGGGAACGCGCTCTCGCGGACGGCCTCCACGGCCGGATCGCCGAGATCGAAGCCGAGATCACGCAGGGAAGTGCCCTCCGCGTGCTACCGCTCCGGCCGCTCGTCGCGGTTCAGGCGGGCGCGGGCCTGCTGGCACTCGCCAACGCCTGACGGCTACTGGCGACCCGTTCGCCAGGCGTACTCGAGCTCCGTCCGGGTGAAGAGCGCGTGGAATGCGGCCCCGAGCGGCGCGAGCGCCGCCTCGACACGGGCTCGACCCTCGTCCTCCTCCCGGTCGACCAGGACCACCGCACCGAGCACCCGGAGCCCCTCCTCGCCGCACTTCCGCACCGCATCGACGAGGGCGCTCCCGCTCGTGATGACGTCCTCGACCACGACGACCGCGTCGCCCGCGATGACCGAGCCCTCGAGCCAGCGCCGGGCACCGTGCGGCTTGGCCGTCTTGCGCACGGAGAACCAGGAGAGCGGCCGGGACGTCCTGGCGCTGTGGAAGCAGACGGCCGCTGCCATAGGGTCCGCGCCCATCGTCGGTCCCCCCACGGCGACCGCCTCGGGGGGGATGAGCTCATGCACGAGCGCGCCGATGAGCGGGGCGGCTGCGTGATACGTCGTCGTGAGGGAGCACTCGATGTAGTAGTCCGAGAGCCGCCCCGAGGCGAGGCGAAACTGCTTGCCCGGCTCGCGGAGGTAGGAGCGGAGGACGAGGATGCGCAGGAGCTCCTCGCGCGGGGTCATACGGTGGGTCTAGATACGGTGACGGTCGCCCGGCGGCAAGGCCGCGCGCAGGGCC
>DATILR010000315.1:0-7261 GCA_035476275.1 Binatus sp. (SeqCode)
CCCTTCCACGCCGCCGACCCGGGGGCGCTCGACGACAATCCCGAGTCGTTCACGCCGGGCACCTCGCCGGGAGTGTTGCAGGGTTTCGTTCCGCTTGGCGTATCGATCTGCCACGAGATCCTCTACCCCGAGCTGCTCCGCGACGACGTGCGCGCGGGAGCCGCGCTCCTGGTCAACGTGTCGAATGACGGCTGGGTGGACGGCGGCCACGGCACCGCCGCGCCGCAGCACCTGGCCATGGCGACCTTCCGCGCCGTCGAGACCCACCGCTATCTGGCGCGCGCGGCGACGACCGGCATCTCGGCCATCATCGATCCCTACGGGCGCGTCCTGGCGCAGCTCGGCACCGGCAAGGCAGGCGTCGTCGTCGCCCCCGTCGCGGGGCGGACCGAGCTCACGCCCTACGTCCGCCTGGGGGACGCCTTCGCCTTCGGCTGTGCCCTTCTGGCCGTGGCCGCACTCCGCAGCCGGCGCCGCGTGGCGCGCACCGCCCGGAGGGCGCAGCGTGCCCTGCTGGCGGACGTGGCCTTCCAGCGGGCGGCCTAACCTCCTCGGCGCCCCCGGCCCGCAGCCCGGCCGATGTTGGATATCGGGCCGGGCGTCGCGTAACATCGGTCCCGGGTCAGGGGGATGGACGGGTCGGGGAGCGCGCCAGCTGCCGCGGCACTGCCGCCGGCCGCGGAGGCGGCGGGCCGGACGCAGCTCGCGCGGCGGGCCGGGATCGTCAGCGCGGCGGTGTTCCTGAGCCGCATCCTCGGCCTGGTGCGCGAGCAGACCTTCGCGATGTTCTTCGGCGCCGGGCGCGAGCTCGACGCCTTCGTCACGGCATTCCGCATCCCGAATCTCCTGCGCGACCTGTTCGCCGAGGGCGCGCTCTCGGCGGCCTTCGTGACCACCTTCACCCAGCGGCTCGAGCGCGAGGGGGAGCCGTCCGCCTGGCGGCTCGCCAACCTGGTCGTGAACGGGCTCGCCCTCGTGGTGGGCGGGCTGACGCTCCTCGGCATCTGGTTCGCCCCGACGCTCGTCACGGCGATCGCGCCCGGGTTCGCCGCCATCCCGGGGAAGGTCGAGCTCACCATCGGCCTGACGCGCATCATGTTCCCCTTCATCCTGCTGATCGCCCTGGCCGCGGTGGCGATGGGCATCCTCAACACGCGCCACATCTTCGGCATCCCGGCGGCAGCGTCGGCTTTCTTCAACCTGGGCTCGGTGGTCGGCGGCCTCTTGGCGGCGGCGTGGCTGGCTCCGGGATACATCGGGCCCATCTTTGCAGCGCTCCGCCACCACGTGGTCCCGCACCCCGATACGGCTCTGGCCGCGCGCGCCATGGCCGGGATGGCGATCGGCACGCTGGTCGGCGGTCTGCTCCAGCTGCTCGTGCAGATGCCGTCCCTGACGGGAGTCGGGTTCCGCTACCGGCCGCTCCTCAGCTTCTCGGACCCGGGGTTACGACAGGTGCTCCGCCTGATGGGGCCGGCGACCATCGGTGCCGCCGCGGTGCAGGTGAACGTCTTCGTCAACAACAACTTCGCCTCCTACCTCGGCGACGGCCCGGTCTCGTGGCTGAACGTCGCCTTCCGTTTCATGCAGCTGCCGATCGGGCTCTTCGGCGTGGCGATCGGCACCGTGATGCTTCCGGTCGTCTCGCGTTACGGGGCGCGGGGCGATACGGCCGCGCTCGCTGCGACCGTCGGGCAGTCGCTCGAGCTGGTGGCGCTCCTCTGCGTGCCGGCAGCCGCCGCCCTCGCCGTCTTCGGCGTCCCCGTGATCGGGCTCGTCTACGAGCACGGCCGCTTCACGGCCGGCGACACGACGGCGGCGGCGCAGGCGCTCGCCGGCTACGCCATCGGCCTCGCCGGCTACGCTGGCATCAAGGTGCTCGCGCCGACGTTCTACGCGCTCGGTGATGCGCGCGTGCCCGCCCTGGTGAGCCTGCTCTCGATCGCGACCAACTACCTGCTCAACTGGATGTTCGTGCGTCAGTTCGGCTTCGGTCACGTGGGGCTCGCTTTCGCGACCTCGGCCGTCGCGCTGGGGAACTTCGCGCTCCTCTACGTGATTCTCCGCCGCCGCATCGGCCGCTTCGGCACGCACGGACTGGGCACGCTGTGGCGGATCGTGCTCGCCACCCTGGTCATGATCGGTGCGGCCTGGGGCGCGGACGTGGCGCTCGGGGGCGTGGTTCCCCACGCGGGGGCGGCGCGGTACGCCTTCCGTCTCGCGGCGGTGACCCCGGTCGCGCTCGGCGTCTTCGTGGCGGTGGGCCGGACCCTCGGGATCGCGCTTCCCCGGCCGTTCGCGCGCCGGCGCTGAGCCCGGCGGCCTCACGGAGCCAGCCGACCTCCGCAGGGCTCAGGTCGCGCCAGGTGCCGGGCGGGAGGCGGCCGAGCGCGAGCGGTCCGAAGCGTACCCGGGCGAGCTTCTCCACGGGGTGGCCGATCGCCTCGCACAGGCGCCGCACGTGGTGCCATCGCCCCTGGTGGACCGTGATCTCGAGCCAGGTCTTGGTGGGCAGCGATTCGAGCACGCGGGCGAGTGCCGATGCGGTTCCGCCGTCCGCCAGGCGGACGCCGCGTCCGAGGCGGGCGAGCGCAATCGCGTCGGGCCGGCCGCTCACCTTGGCGTGGTACACCCGCGCCACGCCCTGGCGGGGGTGGAGCAGCGCGTGGGCCAGCGCACCATCGTTGGTGAGGAGCAGAAGGCCCGTGGTGTTCAGGTCGAGTCGCCCCACCGGGTAGAGACGCTCGGCGACGCCCCGGAGCAGGCTCCGCACCGTCGGCCGACCCTCGGGATCGCGCAGCGTGCTGACCACGCCGCGCGGCTTGTGGAGGATCAGCGTACGCGATGGGCGAGCCCGTGGAAGGCGGGTCCCGTCTACGGCGACAGTGTCGGAGAGGGCGTCGGCGCGTGCCCCGAGCGCGCGCACCACGACCCCGTTCACCGTGACGCGGCCCGCCCGGATGAGCTCCTCCGCCTGGCGCCGCGAGGCGAGGCCGGCGGCGCTGATCAGCTTCTGCAGGCGTTCGGGCAGCGGCTACCCGTCGCCGGCCGCACCGTCTCCCGCAGCCGGCTTCACGCCCTCGTCCGACACCTCCAGCTCGGGAGCGGTCAGCAGCTCGGCCCCGACCCCGAGCTCGCGCAGCGTGGGGAGGGCGTCGAGGGCCGGCAGGCCGAACACCTCGAGGAACTCGTGGGTCGTGGCGTAGAGGAGCGGGCGCCCCGGCGCGTCCTTGCGGCCGACGACGCGCACCAGCCGCCGATCGAGGAGGCTCGAAAGCACGGCGTCGGCATCGACCCCGCGGATCGCCTCGACCTCCATCCGCGTGCAGGGCTGGCGGTAGGCGACGATCGCCAGCGTCTCCAGCATCGGCCGTGAGAGGCGCGGCGGCCGCTCGTGGAGAAGCCGCCGGATCCAGGGGGCATGCTCGGGTGGCGTGCGGAGCTGGTAGCCCCCGGCGATGCGCACCAGACGGAGACCGCGCGCTTCGCGCTCGTACCCGGCCTCCAGCGCCTCGAGGGCCGCCAGCACCTCGGCGCGTCCCGGGCCGTCGAGCGCGTCGACCAGCTGACCGAGCGGCACCGGCCCGCCGGCAGCGAGCAGCAGGCTCTCGAGAATCGCCGGCAGCCGGTCGACCCGTTCGTGGGCTGCCGGCGCGCCGTCACCCGTCGGGGCGGCGCCGTTCCCGTTCCCGTGCACCCCGTTACCTTCGATCCGCTCGTAGGCTTCGTCCATCACACCCCTCCCCTCTCCTCCATCACCGGGCCCGAGCTCACGGGCTCGAGATCGCCCAGGTCGCGTACCCGCTCGGCGGCCTCCTCGACCGTCTCCACCCCGAGCTCGAGGACGATCGGTCCGAAGCGCTCCGCCTGACGCGCGCGCACCACCCGCAGCCGGATCAGCTCGAGCAGCGCGAGGAACGTCACGATCACCGTCGCCCGATCCACGCCGGCGGCGAAGAACTGCCCGAACTCGAGCTCGCGCGCCCGGATGAACTCGGCGAGGATCCGCTCGATGCAGGCCCGCACCGAGATGGTCTCCCCGGCCACCTCGTGGGGGACCGGCGGCCGCACGCGCCGGAGCACCTCGCGCAAGGCCTGCAGCAGGTCGCCCAGGCTCGCTTCGCGCACGGGCAACGGGGCGGGCTCACCCGGCCCGGGCGGCGGGGGCGGCTCGCCGGGCGGCGCGAACACCTCTCGGCGGAGCAGCGGACGGTCCCCCAGTGCCACGGCGACCTCGCGGTAGCGCTGGTATTCGAGCAGCTGCTGCACCAGCTCGGTGCGCGGATCCTCCTCCGCCTCCTCGTCCTCCGGCGTCGGGAGCAGCGTCCGGCTCTTGATGTAGACGAGCGTCGCCGCCATCACGAGGTACTCCCCCGCTCCGTCGAGGTTCAGCTCGGGCAGGTCCTCGAGCAGCGAGAGGTACTGATCCGTGATGGTAGCAACCGGAATATCGGTGATCTCGACCTCGTTCCGCTTGATCAGATGGAGGAGGAGATCGAGGGGCCCCTCGAAGATCGGGAGGCTGACGGTGCAGGGCCGCGCCCATCGGGATCCTTGGCTCCCGCTCATGGAAGCCCCACCGCCGCTCGCACCTCCGCCATCGTGCGGGCCGCGACCTCACGGGCGCGGGCGTTCCCGGCTTCCAGAGCGGCGCGAGCGTCGGCGGCCTTGAGCTTGGCGCGCCGGGCGCGGATCGGCTCCAGCTCCGCCTGCACGTGCTTCACCATGATGAGCTTGCACTCGAGGCAGCCGATGCTCGCGGTGCGGCACCCCTCCTCTTGGTAACGCAGCTCCTCCGGCGTGCAGTAGAGGCGGTGGAAGGAGGTGTACGCGGGACAGTCGTTCGGCTCACCGGGATCCGTCCGGCGCGCCCGCCGCGGATCGGTCACCATCCGGCCGAGCTTCGTCTCGACCTCGGCGGGCGGATCGGTGAGGTAGACCGCGTTCCGGTAGCTCTTGCTCATCTTCCGCCCGTCGGTGCCGACGATCTTGGGGCTCTCGGTGAGCAACGTCTCGGGCTCGGGGAAGAGCGGACGGTAGGTCTGGTTGAAGCGGCGCGCGATCTCCCGCGTGAGCTCGATGTGCGGGGCCTGGTCGATGCCCACGGGGACCTTCGCCGCCTTGTACATGAGGATGTCGGCGGCCTGGAGCAACGGGTAGCCGAGGAAGCCGTAGGTGGAGAGGTCGCGGTCCGTGAGCTGCTCGCGCTGCTCCTTGTAGGTCGGAGTGCGCTCGAGCCAGGGCACCGGCGTGAGCATGCCGAGCAGGAGGTAGAGCTCGGCGTGCTCCTTGACGGCCGACTGCTGGAAGATCGTGGCGCGCCCCGGATCGAGGCCGACCGCGAGCCAGTCGAGCACCATTTCGATCGTGTTCTCCTCGATCTCACCCGGCGAGGCATAGTCCGTGGTCAGCGCATGCCAGTCGGCGACGAAGAAGAAGCACGTGGTTTCGCTCTGCAGACGGACCCAGTTCTTGAGCGCCCCGTGGTAGTTGCCCAGATGCTGCCGTCCCGTCGGGCGGGCGCCGCTCACGATCACCCCTGCCATCGCCGCGAACCGTCCCTACCCCACCACCCGCAGCAGAAAGGCCATCAGGGGATTGACCAGGTGCGTGATCACCGACGAGTTGAGCACCACGAGGAGGACGAGCGCGTAGCCGACGCCCTCGACCACGCGGAGGGCGCGCGCCGCACGCGGCGGCAGGAGCGCGGTCAGCACCCGTCCACCGTCGAGCGGCGGGATCGGAAGGATGTTGAACACGGCGAGGAGGCAGTTGATCGAGAGCGAGGCCGCCGCCATCTCGCGGAGCCCCATGGCGAGGCTGACGGGCGTCCGGGTTGCCGGCAGCCAGGCGAGCGCCAGGGCGCTCAGCGCGGCGAGCACGAGGTTGGTGGCCGGCCCGGCGAGCGCCACCAGCACCGCGTCCCGCCGCGGATGGCGGAGACGCCGGACGTCGACCGGCACCGGACGCGCGTAGCCGAAGACGAGCGCGGGCGTCCCGAAGAGGACCGGAGCCAGCAGCAGGAGCGCGGGCAGGAGCACGGTCCCGAAGGGATCGATGTGTGGCAGCGGGTTGAGCGTCAGCCGCCCGTGCCGTGCCGCCGTCGGGTCGCCCAGCACGTAGGCTACCGCCCCGTGGGCGACCTCGTGGAACACGATGGCCGCCAGGACGGGCACGGCGAAGATCGCGATGCGCGCGATGATCAGGCTCGACGCCACGTGAGGGGGGAGTCTACCGGCGGGGCGGGAGGGGCGCAAATTCGAGGGGTTTGGCCGCGGAGGCGTCACCCCGACGTCCGGGCGCACTGGCAGCGGGTGATCCACAAGGGCGGGATTCGGCGCGCGAGCCACGGCGATCCCTCCACGGCTGATTTTCCTTGGCGGGCTCCGTTGCGCGGACGGAGTATCTGCCCGCGGAGGCCACATGCATGGACTGGGGTTTCCTCTCCTCGCGCTGCTCCTGGGCTCGGGGGCGAGCGGTGTGCTCGCGGCCGACCGCTTCGTATCGACGACGGGGAGCGACGCGGCCAACGGCTGCTTGAGCAGCCTAAGCCCCTGCGTCACCGTTGGGGATGGCCTCGCGCAGGCGACAAACGGTGACACCGTGAAGGTTGCCGTCGGTACCTACGATGAGAATGTCAGCGTCTTTCACCGCTGCGCCGGCGACGTCCGTATCTCCCCCTCCGGTCGGCTGGTCGCTCTTCGACCTTGATCGACCCGTATCGCCGCCACCCGACCGCGGCGAGCCACGTCCGCGGTGGCACGACGGGTCGAGTCCCGGCCACTGACGCACCGTTGGTCGCCCACGCCTCGAACCATCTCCCGGACGAGCACGGGTCGACACCCTCACCGCCGGGTTGGTGGTGCCTCCAGTTCTGCAGGACATAGACGAGGGCGTTTCGCACCTCGCGCGGCGTCCGGAGCGGCCGGGCATGATATCGATCGCTCCAGAGACTTCCGGCCCGGCCGAGGGCCCGGTTGACTCGCTTGGCGAGCCGGATGGCGAGCCCCTGGAGACCCCGCGAGAGCGCCCCTCCACTCTCCGCCTCCACGATCATGTGGACGTGGTCGGTCTGCACTGAGAAGTGAAGAATCCGCAGTCCGCACCGTGAGCTCTGTGCGAGGCCGCGGCGGAGGACCTCGAAGAGACGGTCTCCCCGCAGAGATGGCAGTGAGCGCGCGGCGCGGAGCGTCACATGCACCGGGTGCCGGGCGACATGAGCCGGCCGGGTACGGTGTGGGACCCCGACCTTCCGGCCGGA